>NZ_JBIDAL010000025.1:0-120976 GCF_043202415.1 Streptomyces sp. NPDC048192 | reverse complement strand
CCAGCTCGGCCTTCGGCCGTCCCGTCCTCGCCACCCGGCCATCATGCCGAACCACTGAAGACTTACGCAGCGAATTCCCGACTCAGGACACTAGCAGCTCGGCACCGAGCCCTTGCCCGTGTTCAGGGTGTTGAGGGCGATGATCGCGGTGTTGAGTGTGGTGACCGGGATCAGGCGGAGGCCCTTGGGGAGTTCGGCCTTGGCGTCGGCGCACTCGGCCCGGGGGACCAGGAAGACGGTGGCGCCGTCGCGGCGGGCGGCCTGGGTCTTCAGGGCGACCCCGCCGACCGCGCCGACCTTGCCGGAGGCGTCGATCGTGCCGGTGCCGGCGATGGTGCGGCCGCCGGTGAGGTCGCCGCCGCTGCCGTTGCCGTGCAGCTTGTCGATGATGCCCAGGGTGAACAGCAGGCCCGCGCTCGGCCCGCCCACGTCGGCGAGCTTCAGGGTGACGCGGACCTTGTCGGCGCTCAGCCCGAGGTACTTCAGCGCCGCCTGGGTGGCTGCGTCCTGGGACTGCTTCATCTGGGCCTCGTTGTGCTTCTCGATCTCCTTGACGGTGTCGCCGCTCGGGTAGACCGCGTCGCGGGGCATCACCGCCCGGTCGGTGCGGAACCAGCTGCCGAACACGTCGCCGAGGGTGACCCGGGCGTCCGGCCCGGTCGCCACGATCGTGACCATGCGCAGCTGCCCGCTGGTCCGCCGTACCGGCGCGCCGGAGACGGTGATCACCTTGGTGCCCTTGTTCTCGCCGAGCACGTTCGCCGTCATGCCGGGCTGCGCCACGGAGAACGGCAGCGGCGCGAACACCGCCGTGGCCAGCAGGGCCACGACGGGCACGGCACAGACGGCTACGGCCTGGAGGCGTGTGAGACGTGAGAGCACGGCCTCAATCTAACGTGACCACGGGTTGTGCCCTCATCCCCTGTACAGGTCCCGTCGCTGCCGGGTGAACCTGCGCAGCGCGTCCGGCAGCGGCTCGACGCCGATGCCGGGACGGTCCGGGACCGGGAGGTGGCCGTCCTCCAGGACGAACGGCTCGGTGAGGTCCTCGGCGAAGTAGCGGGAGGAGGCGGAGGTGTCCCCGGGGAGGGTGAAGCCGGGCAGGGCGGCGAGGGCCAGGTTGGGGGCGCGGCCGATGCCCGTCTCCAGCATGCCGCCGCACCACACCGGCACCCCGTGGGCGTGGGCCACGTCGTGGACCCGGCGGGCCTCGAGATAGCCGCCGACCCGGGCGGGCTTGACGTTGACCACCCGGCAGGCGTCCATCGCGATCGCGGCGGCGGTACCGCGGGCGTGGTGCAGGGACTCGTCCAGGCAGACCGGTGTCCCCAGCCGCTGCTGGAGGACGGCGTGGGCGTGCAGGTTGTCCTCCTCCAGCGGCTCCTCGATCAGCAGCAGCCCGAAGTCGTCGAGGCGGCGCAGGTGCTCGGCGTCCGCGAGGGTGTAGGCGGTGTTGGCGTCCACCTGGAGGGGGAGGCCGGCGCCGAAGCGGTCGCGGACCGCGCGGACCGGCTCCACGTCCCAGCCGGGCTCTATCTTCAGCTTGATGCGGACGTAGCCCTCGGCGAGGTAGCGCTCGACGTCGTCCAGCAGCTCGGGGACCGAGTTCTTGATCCCGACGGAGACCCCGGCGGGCACACGGTCGCGCACCGCGCCCAGAAAGGCCGCGAGCGGCATGCCGTACGACCGCAGCTCGGCGTCCAGCAGGGCCGTCTCCAGGGCCGCCTTGGCCAGCTCGTGGCCCTTGATCCCGGCGAGGGCCGGGGCGAGCCGCGCCGTGGTGAGGTCGGCCAGGGCGGCCGCGCGCGGGACGAGGAAGTCGCGCAGCACGATCTCGGCGCCGGCGACGAACTCCGAGCAGTACAGCGGCTCGGGGTCGGCGGCGAACTCCGACCAGCCCTCGGCGGAGTCGGTGACGACGTGCAGCAGGAAGGTGTCCTTCGTCGTCATCGTGCCGAAGGACGTACGGAACGGGGTGACCAGCGGGATCGCCACGTGCACGATCTCGACGCGCTCGAGCTTCACGCCGCCTCCCCCGTCCGGGACAGCGTGTACCAGCCGTCGCGGGACATCCCGGTGGCCCGGAACCCCTCCTCGAACGCCGTGAGCAGCACCTCGCGCACCGCGTGCCGCCAGCGCAGCGCCAGCTCCGGGTCGGCGGCGCGCAGCTTGACGGCGTCCTCGGGCACGCGGCACCACACGTGCCGGTCGTCGCGGCGGGCGAGGGGACCGCCGTCGGGGGCGATGCGGGTGACGGGCGCGCCGGCGGGGTCCGGGGGCTCGTGCGAACCGGCCGGCGCCCGGAGGTCCCAGGTCACGGTCAGCCGGTCGCTCTCGTCGCCGTCGTTCACGCCGTCGGTCATGGGGCCGTAGAAGTCGACCAGGTACTCGGTGCCGGTGGCGCCCAGCTTGACCAGGTTGAAGCGGGCGTTGCGGCCCACCAGCGGGTCGAAGGTCCAGCGCATGGTGCGGGCGCCCAGGCCGCGCGCCCAGTCGCGCTGGGCGAGCTTCACGGCGTGCCCGAGACCCTGGTCGGCGGCGGCCACCAGGGAGTACGTGTCGTGCTCGTGACCGAGGACGGCGACGGACGCCCCGGCGAGGCGCCGCCGGTCGTACGCGGCGTGCACCGCGCCGCCCGCGTGCACCAGGCTGTGCAGGACCTCGGCCGGGTACGGCGGTGCGGTGCGCGGCGTGTGCCAGACGTCGCTGAAGTAGTCGGCCACGGCCGCGATGGAGGCGACGTCCTGGACGGTACGGATGGTGACTCCTGCTGTCATGCCATGAGTCTCGGAGGAGGTGGCCCGGCATATGTTGTGTAAGCAGCCAACGCACGCGTAGGTTCGTTTCACCATCCGCCAACAGCCTGTTCGGGGACGCTCATGGACGCCTGCACCCTCGGTGACCTCCTGGACGTCGTCGGCGGTGCCGCGCTGCGCCTGCACACGGCTCCCGCCGGGCAGGCCGTACCGGTCACCGAGGCGGTGCTGTACGACGGCCGGCTCCCGCTGCCCCGGCTGCCCGGCGCGCTGCTGCTGGCGGTCGGCGTACCGGCGGCCGAGGCCGGCCCGCTGCTGCGGGCGGCGGCCGAGGCGGGGCTGACCGGGGTGGTGGTGCGCGGCGCGGACGGCCCGGCCGGCGAGGCCGAGGCGCACGGCGTGGCGCTGCTGTCGGTCGCCGAGGACGCGGCCTGGCACCATGTGCACCTGCTGCTGGCCTCGGCCCTCGCCGCGGGTCCCGCCGCCGCGCCGGCCGACGGCGGCCTCGGTGATCTGTTCGCGCTGGCCGACGCGATCGCCACGGCGACCGGCGGCGCCACCGCCATCGAGGACCCGCGGCAACGCATCCTCGCCTACTCCACCGTCGCCGGTCAGCCGGTGGACGAGGACCGCCGGCAGGGCATCCTCGGCCGGCAGGTGCCGCCCAGCGCGGAGAACACCGAGCAGTACCGCAGGCTGTTCGCCGCCGACCGGCCGCTCAGGCTGCCCGCGCTGTCCGACGGCGACCTGCCCCGCCTCGCCATGCCGGTGCGGGCGGGCGGCGAGACGCTCGGCTCGGTCTGGGTGATCGACGGCGGCTCGCTCGCCGACGACGCCGAGGCCACCCTCGCCCAGGGCGCCTCCACCGCCGCCCTGCTCCTGCTGCGGGCGCGCGCCGCCCGGGAACTGGCCCGGCACCGGGGCGGCGAACTGCTGCGCCGCCTGCTCGACGGCACGGCCCCGGACCCGGCGACGGCCGCCGAACGGCTCGGTGTCACCGGGCCCGCCCGGGTCGCGGCCTTCGTGCTCGACTCGGCCGCGGACGTTCCCGACGCCGAGCGCACCGCGCTGCGCCTCCTGGACGCCGTGCGGCTGAGCTGCGAGGCGCGCTACGGGCGGCACGCCGGGGTGCTGGTGGACGGGGTGGTGTACGCGGTGCTGCCCGGCCCGGGCGAGCGGCACCGGCGGCTGGCCGAGGACATCGTGGCGCGGGCCGGGCAGGCGCTGCGGGCGCCGGTGCGGGCGGCGCTCGGCGAGGTGGTGCCGGACGCGGCGGGCCTGGCGGACTCGCGGGCGGACGCGGACCTGGTGCTGCGGGTGCTGGACGCGCGGCTGCCGGTGGCCGCCGTGGACGAGGTCCGGGCCCGGGTGGTGCTGCTGCGGCTGGCCGAGGTGATGGGCGAGCGGCGGGAGTTGCGCGCGGGCGCGTGGCGGCGGGTGCTGGCGTACGACGCCGAGCACGGCACGGAGTACGCCCGCACCCTGGTCTGCTGGTTCGACGCGGGCTGTGACATGGCGGGCGCGGCCAGGCTCCTCGCCGTGCACCCCAACACCTGCCGCTACCGTCTCAGGCAGCTCCAGCAGCACGTCGGGGTCGACCTGGACGACCCCGGCGAACGGCTGGTGCTCTGGCTTCAGTTGAGGGTGCTGGCGGGGCTCAGCCCAGCCACGTCCTGAGCCGCGCCTCACACCGCCGAAGGTGCTCCACGGGCACGTACTCCCCCGGCGTGTGGGCGAGGGAGGGGTCGCCGGGGCCGTAGTTGAGCGCGGGTACGCCCAGCGCGGCGAACCGGGCGACGTCCGTCCAGCCCAGCTTGGGCCGCGGCTCGGCGCCGAGCGCGGCGGCCACGGCGCCGATCCTGTCCAGGTGCGGCAGCGCCCCGCCGACGACCTCCGTGACGCGGACCTCGTACTCCGGGAAGAGCGCGCGCACGTACGCCTCCGCCTCCTTCGGCGAACGGCTCGGCGCGAAGCGGCAGTTGACGGTGACCACGCACTCGTCGGGCACGACGTTCCCGGCCACCCCGGCCCGTACGGCGACGGCGCTCAGCCCCTCCCGGTACTCCAGCCCGTCGACCACGACCCGCTCCGGCCGGTGCGCGTCGAGCCGCTGCAGCACCCGGCCGGCCTTGTGCGCGGCGTTGACGCCCTGCCAGGCGCGGGCGGTGTGGGCGCGGGCGCCCCCGACCACGATGTCGGCGGTGAGGATGCCCTGGCAGCCGGCCTCCACACCGGCGTCGGAGGGCTCCATGAGGAGGGCGAGCCCGGCGTCCTGGAGCAGGCCGGGCCGCTCGGCGCCGATGCGGGCCAGCCCGTTGCGGTCCCCCTCCACCTCCTCGCACTCGTAGAAGACGTAGGTGAGGTCGCGCACCGGCGCGGTCACGGTGGCCGCCAGCCGCAGGGCGACGGCCACCCCGCCCTTCATGTCGCAGGCGCCAAGCCCGTGCACGCGGCCGTCCGCGAGCCGGGAGGGCAGGTTCCCGGCGGCCGGGACGGTGTCCAGGTGCCCGGCGATCAGGGCGCGTTCGCCGCGGCCGAGCCGGGTGCGGGCGACGACGGAGTTGCCGACCCGGTCGACGGTGAGGTGGGGCAGGGCGCGCAGGGCGTGCTCGACGGCGTTCGCGATCTCCGCCTCCCGACCGCTCTCGGAGGGCAGGTCGACCAGGGCGCGGGTGAGGTCGACGACGTCGGCGGTGAGGTCGAGGCGGGTCATGCGGGGTCTTCCTGGAGGTCGTGCGGGAGCCGGTCGAGCTTCGAGTGCCGGATGCCGTAGAGGGCGTAGATCACGAGCCCGGCGGCCATCCACACGCCGAACGCGATCCAGGTGTCGGCGCCCAGGCTGCCGAGCATGTAGACGCAGAAGCCGACGCCGAGCAGGGGCGTGACGGGCGAGAACGGCACCCGGAAGGAGCGCGGGGCCTCGGGGTTGCGCCGGCGCAGGATGACGACGGCCAGGTTGACCAGCATGAACGCGAAGAGGGTGCCGATGCTGGTGGCGTCGGCGAGGCTGCCGAGCGGCACGAGGGCGGCGAGGACCGCGATGAAAGCCGAGACGATCACGGTGTTGGCGCGGGGCACGCCGGTGCGCGGGTGCACCTTGGCGAACAGCGGCGGCACGAGCCCGTCACGGGCCATGGCGAACAGGATGCGGATCTGCCCGTACTGCACGGTGAGCACCACGCTGGTGGTGGCGACGACCGCGCCGACGGACAGCAGGACGGGCCACAGGTTCCCGCCGCCGACGGACCGCACGAGCACCTCGCTGAGCGTGGCCTCGGTGCCCGCGAACTGCTTCCACGGCATGGCGCCGAGCGCGGCGACCGCGACGAGGACGTACAGGGCGGTGACGAGGACGAGCGACAGGAGGATGGCGCGCGGCAGGTCCCGCTGCGGATCGCGGGCCTCCTCGCCCGCGGTGGAGGCGGCGTCGAACCCGATGTAGGAGAAGAACAGCGAGGCCGCCCCGGCGCTCATGCCGGCGGCGCCGAGCGGGAAGAGGGGGTGGAAGTTCCCGGCGCGGAACGCGGTGAAGGCGACGGCGCAGAACAGCACGAGGGCGGCGATCTTGACGGCGACCATGATCGTGTTGGCGACGGCGCTCTCCTTGGCGCCGCGCAGCAGGACGACCATCGCGAGGACGACGATGAGGGCGGCCGGGATGTTCAGGGTGCCCCCGGCGCCGGGCGGCGCGCTGAGCGAGTCGGGGAGGGTCACCCCGACGGTGAGCCGGAGCAACTCGTTGACGTACTGGCCCCAGCCCACGGCCACGGCGGCGACCGACACCCCGTACTCCAGGATCAGGCACCAGCCGCACACCCAGGCGACCAGTTCGCCGAGGGTGGCGTAGGCGTAGCTGTACGAGGACCCCGAGCCGGGGATCATGCCGGCCAGCTCCGCGTACGACAGCGCCGAGAACAGAGCGGTGACGCCGGCGAGGACGAAGGAGACGACGATCGCCGGTCCCGCCTCCGGTACGGCCTGCCCGAGCACCACGAAGATGCCCGTGCCGAGGGTGGCCCCCACGCTGAGCAGCGTCAGCTGGGCCACGCCCATGGTCCGCTTCAGGGGGCTGCCGGCGGCCTCGCCGACGAGGCGCTGCACCGGCTGGCGCCGGGTGAGGCTGTGTGTCCGGGTTCTCGGCGCTGCGGCCTCCGGCCGGCTGTCCACTGTGTCCACCGCGTTGTTCCCTCCGCCTCGGGGCTGTATGACCCCAGATGATGCGGAGGGGGCGGCGCGGTGGGGTGCGCGGATCGGCCAGAGGTGCGGGGCGCCGATTGGCCGTACGACCAAAGAGTGGGGCGAATGCGCGTCAGCGCAGGGCCTCGGCGACCTCCTTCGCCGCCTCCACCACCCTGAGGCCCACCCGTTCCGGTACGGAGTCCGCCAGCATGACGACGCCCACGCTGCCCTCGACGCCGGTGACCCCGATCAGCGGTGCGGCCGCGCCGCTCGCCCCGGCCTCCAGTTCGCCGTGCGTCAGGGTGTAGCCGGGGTCCGCGGCCGGAGACTGCCGCGCGGCCAGGATCGCCTTGCCCGCCGCCCCCCGGTCCAGCGGGTGCCGGAACCCGGCCCGGTACGCCACGTGATAGTCGGTCCACGTCGGTTCGACCACGGCGACGGCCAGCGCCTCCGTCCCGTCCACCAACGTCAGATGCGCCGTCGCCCCGATGTCCTCGGCGAGCGACCGCAGCGCGGGCAGCGCGGCCTCCCGTACCAGCGGATGCACCTGCCGGCCGAGCCGCAGCACCCCCAGTCCGACCCGGGCGCGCCCGCCCAAGTCGCGCCGTACGAGCGCGTGTTGCTCCAGGGTGGCGAGCAACCGGTACACCACGGTACGGTTCACGCCCAGTTTCGTGGACAACTCGGTGACGGTCAGCCCGTGGTCGGTGTCGGCCAGCAGCTTGAGGACGCGCAGTCCCCGATCGAGCGTCTGAGAGGTCTCCGCGGTCACGACGCCCACTCCTTTGGTGGTGAGGTCGGCGGCCCCCTGAGCGGCGGATGCGTCACCGAGTCCCGTCGGCGACGCGCTTCAGAGGCCGCCGATCGGCAGAACGACCCAGCGGCTCCGGGCCATGTCGCTTCACGGCTGCGCTCCGCGGCGGCGCTGCCACGGGGCGTGTGCGTAGCGGGACAGTAGCGAAGCAGGTTCGCTGAGCGGAAGTCTCCGTCCAGAATCCGGTCAAGCCGAGATCCGGCCTGCTGTCATTCGTCCGGAAACGCGCGGCCCCCAGGAACTGACACGCGCCAGTCCCTGGGGGTCCCGGGCACAGCCCCGCCACCTGGCGGCCGACTCACCTCATCCGGGTCGCCCACTCCTGCACCTTGGCGATCCGCTGCCGCAGCTGCCCCGCCGTGGCCTCCGCGCTGGGCGGTCCCCCGCACACCCGCCGCAGCTCGGTGTGGATCACACCGTGCGGCTTGCCGCTCTGGTGGACGTACGCACTGACCAGCGTGTTCAGCCGCTTGCGCAGCTCCATCATCTCCTTGTGCGTGACCACCGGCCGCCGCTCGGCCGGCAGCTCCAGCAGGTCGGCCTCGCTGTCCGGTTTCTTGCGGCTGTGCGCGATCTGGCGGGCCTGCCGCTTCTGCAGCAGCAGCTGCACCTGCTCGGGTTCGAGGAGCCCCGGGATGCCCAGGTAGTCCTGTTCCTCCTCGCTGCCCGGGTGGGCCTGCATGCCGAACTCGGCGCCGTCGTAGAGCACCCGGTCGAAGACGGCGTCGGACTCCAGCGCCTCGAAGGGCAGCATGTCCTGCTCGCCGGTGTCCTCGTCCTGCTGCTTGTTCGCCTCCTCCATCTCCTTCTCGGATTCGGCGTACGGGTCCTCCTCGCCCTCCTTCTTCGGCTTGTCCAGGGCGTGGTCCCGCTCCTTCTCCATCTCGTTGGCGAAGGTCAGCAGGTCGGGCACGGTCGGCAGGAACACGGACGCGGTCTCGCCGCGCCGCCGGGACCGTACGAAGCGCCCGACGGCCTGCGCGAAGAACAGGGGGGTGGAGATGGTGGTGGCGTAGACCCCCACCGCGAGCCGGGGCACGTCGACGCCCTCGGACACCATGCGCACGGCGACCATCCACCGGTCGTCGCTCGCGCTGAACTCGTCGATCCTCTTCGAGGCGCCGGCGTCGTCGGACAGGACGAGCGTCGCCTTCGTGCCGGTGATCTCCCGGATCAGCTTGGCGTACGCGCGCGCCGAGTCCTGGTCGGAGGCGATGACCAGCGCACCGGCGTCCGGGATGGCCTTCCTGACCTCGGTCAGCCGCTGGTCGGCGGCGCGCAGCACGCTGGGCATCCAGTCGCCGCGCGGATCGAGCGCCGTACGCCACGCCTGGCTGATCGCGTCCTTGGTCATCGGCTCGCCGAGCCGCGCGGCGACCTCGTCGCCGGCCTTGGTGCGCCAGCGCATGTTGCCGCTGTAGGAGAGGAAGATGACCGGCCGCACGACGCCGTCCGCCAGGGCGGAGCCGTAGCCGTAGGTGTAGTCGGCGGCGGACCGCCGGATGCCGTCCGGGCCCTCCTCGTACGTCACGAAGGGGATGGGGTTGGTGTCGGAGCGGAACGGCGTGCCGGTCAGCGCGAGCCGGCGCGTGGCGGGCTCGAAGGCCTCCAGACAGGCCTCGCCCCAGGACTTGGAGTCGCCGGCGTGGTGGATCTCGTCGAGGATGACCAGGGTCTTGCGCTGCTCGACGCGGTTGCGGTGCAGCATGGGCCGTACGCCGACGCCGGCGTAGGTGACGGCGACGCCGTCGTACTCCCGGCCGAGCGGGCCCGCGCTGTATTCGGGATCGAGTCTGATCCCTATTCTTCCGGCCGCCTCGGCCCACTGCTTCTTCAGGTGCTCGGTCGGCGCGACCACGGTCACCTGCTGCACGACGTGGTGGTGCAGCAGCCAGGAGGCGAGCGTCAGCGCGAAGGTCGTCTTGCCGGCGCCGGGCGTGGCCACGGCGAGGAAGTCGCGCGGCTGCTCCTGGATGTACTTCTCCATCGCCCCCTGCTGCCAGGCACGCAGCTTGCTGGCGGTACCCCAGGGCGCGCGGCCGGGGAAGGCGGGCGACAGGTGGTGGGAGTGAGCGGAGGAAGCGGCGGTGGTAGTCACGGTCTCCGTGGTGTGGGGCTCGTCTTGTGGGGCTCGGCTACGTCTGACAACCGGGCCACCCTACCGGCGGCCCCGCGGTGCCAACGCGCGAACGAGGCCGGGTCGCTCACGGGTGGGACCGAGGTCACATCCCCTCGCCCGGCGCTCTCGTCCCGGCGCGGTTCGGCTGCCGGCGGATGGCGGCAGAACCGGGCACTACTCGGCTGTCGCCCGAGGGCGGGCAGGCAGGGAGGCGGCCGGTGGCGGCAGACACAGAACCCCGCCGAAGCCGGCCGGTGACGGCGTCGTACGAAAGCGGTCGGCGGTGGACTCGTGCCGTGCCGGGCGTCAGTGGGCTCCCAGTCGGCGCGTCACCCACGCCCCCGCCAGCGCCACCCCCGCCATCGGCAGGAACACGGCGGCGAAGGCGGCGGGACGGGAACCCGCGGCCGCCGTGGCCGTGGCGGCCGTGCTGCCGCCGCCCAGGGCGGCGAACGCGGCGCCGGTCGCGGCGAGCAGCAGCGCGTTGGACAGGGCGTCGGAGATCTGGAGCGCGGCGGAGTTGGCGCCGGCCTCCTCCGGGGCGGACAGCTGGAACAGCAGCACGCCGGTGGAGGAGATCACCAGGCCCATACCGAAGCAGCCGAAGCCCCAGGCGACGGCGACGGTCCACACGGGCACGGCGTGCACGAGCACGCTCGGCGCGGCGGCGATCGCGGCGGCGACCAGCAGCATGCCGAAGGTCATCAGCCGCTCCCGGTACGGCTGCAGGCGCGGCCGGGACTGCGCCCACGAGCCCAGCGCCCAGGTGCCGCCGCCCGCGGCCAGCGAGAATCCGGCGAGCGTCGGGGAGAGCCCGCGCTGGGTGACCAGCATCAGCGGCACGAAGGACTCGGCGGCGATGAAGGAACCGGCGGCGAGTCCGCGCAGCAGCACCACGGAGGGCATGCCGCGGGCGGCCCGGTAGGTGCCGGGCGGCAGGAGGCCGCGGACGGCGGGCACCAGCAGCGCGCCGCCGGCCAGGCCCGGCAGGAGGGAGAGGGGGCGCAGGTCCTGGGCGGCGTACTGCACCAGGCCCGCGCCGGCGGAGATGCCGAGGGCCAGCCGGATCCGCCGCCGGTCGAAGGAGGCGGCGCCGGCTTCCTCGTCGACCGGGCCGGAGGCCCTGCGCCGTATCTGCGGCAGGGCGAGGGCGAGCGGGAGGACGACGAGGACCGGGATGCCGAGGAAGACCCAGCGCCAGCCGAGGTGTTCGGTGACGGCGCCGGAGGCGAGCGGGCCGACGACGGAGGGGACGACCCAGGAGGCCGCGAACGCCGCCATGATCGCGGGCCGCAGCCGCTCCGGGTAGGCGCGGCCGACGATGACGTACAGCGCGACGATGACCAGCCCGCCGCCGAGTCCCTGCACGGCCCGGCCGAGGATGAACACCCACATGGCCTGCGCGGTCCCGGCGACGACCAGGCCCGCCGCGAAGGCCCCGATGCCGGTGGTCAGCGCCCCGAGCGGGCCGCGCCGGTCGGACCACTGGCCCGCCAGCACCATGCCGAACAGGCTGGTGGTGAAGTACCCGGAGAAGGCGAACGCGTACTGCGCCACGCCGTCGAGCTCCCGCGCCGCCACCGGCATCGCGGTGCCGACCGCGGTCGCCTCGAAGGCGATCAGCAGCACGACGGACACGATGCCGACACTGAGCGCCCGAAAGCCGCGGCCCAGCACGCCGTCGCCCTGCTCGACGGGTTTCAGTACACCGGCATCACTGGACTCAAGGGCGCTCATGCCCACCAGAGTAAGGCCCGAAACTGCGTTTCACCCCTGTCAATAGGTCCCCATCCCTCCGAGACCTTGGTCCTACGCCCCCATTCATGAACGCCGTATGGCAGTCCCATTGCATGCCGCCCGTCTCCCTTGAGCCCTCCCGGCAGGCCCCCTAACGTCATGCACACGAACACGGCCGTGTGCCCGAGTGGTTCAGGGGCTCGCCTGCAAAGCGAGTTACGTGGGTTCGAATCCCGCCACGGCCTCCGGCGCCTTGAACAGGCGAAGCGCAAGGGCGGCGCCCCGGGAGGGGTGCCGCCCTTCTGTCGTGCGTCTCCGTTGCCGGCTCAGGACGGACGGTCACTCACTCGAATGGCGCACCATGACGTGCCACCCACATGGGTGAAGATCAGGCTGGCTAGTGCCCCAATCGAGGCAATCCGTGAAAGGGGAACCACATGCGCATTCGACGAATCCTCGCCGCCGTCATCGCCACGGCAGGCCTCGCCGGACTCAGCCTCGCGGGTGCCGCCACCGCAACCGCCGCCGCCACACAGGGTGCCTCGGCCTACGTCACCCCGTCCGAGTGCAAGCAGGGCGGCGGAACGGCCGATCTGACGGACAACCTCTGCAAGGGCGGTACGCACGACGGAGAGCGGATCGACTGAGCGCCACGGGCGCCCCGCAGCCGCGCGCCGCGGGGCGCTCCCACGGCGGCGCAGCGAGCTGCCGAGGCCGGGTGCCCGCCTGCTGCACTGCGCCCGCCGGGACCAGGACCGCGTGACCGACCCGGAAGGCAGGTGCCTCCCCATGCGCATGTCGACCCGTATCGCCGGTGCCCTCACCGGCCTGACCCTCACGCTCGGCGGTGTGGTCCTCGCCGCTCCCGCGGTCCGCGCGGACATCCCCGCCTGCACGAAGATGGCCGAACTGGCCGGTGCCACCGCTTCCGACTCCGTCACCGCGGCCTGCACCCGTGGCGTGGCCGGGGATCTGCAGGGTTGTGTGACCGGGCTGACCGGGGCCGGGGTGCCGGGCGGCGCCGCGACCGGTGCCTGCCGGGCGGCGGCCCACGAGCCGCGTTAGAGCACCGCGCGTGGCGCCCGCCCGCCGGCACCGATGTGCCGCCTCGCGGGCCTCATGCGCAGTGCCCATGCTGGATGAGAGGGCGCCTTCGTCCTGAGGCCCGTCCTTCCCGAGACTGCGGGACGCGTCATCTCCGAAGGCCGAACGAAGGCGCCGAGAGGAGGAGCGCGTCATGCGCCGCATGCGAAGGATCCTGGGTCTCGCCCTGGCCGCGGCGACCCTCGCCGGGGTGAGCGCTGTCAGCGCCGGTGCCGCCTCGTCTCCGAACATCTCCAGAGACGACTGCACGGCCGCCGGCGGACAGATCGTTTCACGCCCCTACGCCGGGGACGCCTGCGTGCTGCCTGACGGGACCACGCAGCCGATCACGTGACCTTCAGAGGACGCCGCCCCGCTCGGCCTGGAACAGGTCCGTCCAGTAGGGCCGGTCCGGCCCGGGTGGGGTGGTCGTCGGGTCGACCGCGGACAGGACGTGGAGCATGGCCGCGGCCAGATGGTCGTAGGCGCGGGTGGTCAGTTCGTGGCCGAGGTGTTCGTCGATGGTGCGCTCGTGGTGCAGGAGCCAGAGCGTGAAGGCGAGGGTGGAGACGTCGCTGTTGAGGGGGTGGAGCGTGGCCTCCGGCTCGCTGAAGGTCAGGACCGCGCCCGTTCTGCCGTCGAGGACCACGCTGTTGTTCTCGACGAGGCGGCCGAGGCGGATCAAGTGGTCCGCGTGGGCCGGGAGTTCGTCGAGGGGACAGTTGCCGGTGTACTCGTCGGCGGCGTACTCGCGGAGCGTGGGCAGCGGGACGTCCGTGTCGGCGTGGAAGAGGACCGCCTCCTCCGGCAGGCCGGTCCCGCGCAGGAAGCGGCGGGTCGGCTCGTGCGTGAGCGTCGCCGGGAAGTCGACCTCCTCGAAGCGCACCACCCGGCCGTGACCGAACTGCTGGTCCAGCAGGCGGGCGGGGACGTCCAGGGTGAGGCCGCAGGCGGTGCCGGGGCCGGCGACCAGGGCGAGGGGGCGGATCAGGGCCGCCGCCTTCCAGTACGGCGGAACCTCGCCGTCCGCGCCCTCCGCGAACAGCGAGAGCAGCCGGCGGGTGGCCTCGGCCGCCGTCTCGGGTCCGTACCGGCCGGCGAGGGAGGCGAAGCGGCCGCGCAGGCCGGCCAGTTCCTCGGTGACCGCGGCGAAACGCAGCAGGGTGTCCAGGGAGGGCGCGAAGGGGCGGGGGCGGGGCGGGGCGAAGAGGTAGGCCGTGGTCAGCTCGCCGGTGCCGCCGTCGAGCAGGATCGACTCGCGCCGCATGCCCGCCGGGTTGAGCAGTTCGCCTATCACCAGCCGGTCCCGCAGCTCGTCCGCGACCCGGAACGGGCCGTCGGCGGCGTCGGCGAGCGTGCGCAGGCCGTGCGTGCGCAGCGGGGAGAAGGTCAGCAGGTCGGTGCCCGCGGGCAGTCCGGCGCCGCCGAGCAGGCCGCGTGTCGGCCCGTGCGTGACATGGCGGTCCAGCTCCGCCTCGGTCAGCGTGATCACCGGAACCCCGGCGTCCGTCGTGCCCATCGCTCCCCCGCGATCTTCCCCGTCGGTGCACGCGTGCACAAGTCCGCACGCGCGTCCGTGAGTTCAAGAGTCGGTGAGCGCGAGTGCCCCCACCGCTCAGCACACTACGCCGCACCACTGACAACGGCCCTCAACGGGAAAGACGCGCGGCGAGCGGTGCACGTTGCCCGGCGGCGGGCTCCGGTGACGCGGGCTCCGGTGACGCGGGCTCCGGTGACGCCGCGGGCACGCGTCTCACTGCGGTGCGACCACCGCCGCCTGGGGGCGGATCGGGAGGCGGTTGACCGGGCGGCCGGTGGCCGCGCGGACCGCGGAGGCGATCGCGGCCGGGGCCGTCACGACCGGGACGGCGCTGACGGACTTGGCGCCGAAGGGGGCGACCACGTCCCGCTCCTCGACCAGCTTGACGATCCGGATGTCCGGGACGTCCAGGGCCGTCGGCAGGGCGTAGCCGGTGAGGTCGGGGTGGCGGATCAGGCCGCGGGGCGTGCGGAGGTTCTCCGTCAGGGCGATGCCGACGCCCTGGGTCACGCCCGCCTCGATCCTGGCCGCCAGCTGCGTGGGGTTGAGGACCCGGCCCACGTCCTGGGCGACCGCCAGCTCCACCACCCGGACCGAGCCCAGCTCGATGTCGACGTCGACAACTGCGCGGATCGCGCAGAAGGCCAGGCCCACGAAGGCGTCGCCCTGGCCGGAGGCGTTCAGCGGCTCGGTGGGGTGCGGGCGGCACTGGGCCGTCGCCCACAGCTCCTTGCCGTCCATCGCCTCCGTGACGGTCGTGGAGAGCACGCCGTCGTACGAGGTGATCTTGCCGTCGGTGATCTGGAGGAGTTCGGTGGACATGCCGAACTTGTGGGCGAGGGGCTGCAGCAGCTGGGTGCGGACCATCTTGGCCGCGCGTTCCACCGCGCCGCCCGAGACCCAGGTGTGCCGGCCCCGGCAGCCCGCTCCGGCCGGCGGCTGGTCGGTGTCGACCGGGGCGACGTGGACTTCCTCGATGCCGAGGGTCTCCTGGACGATCTGGCGGGCGAGGGTGGTGAAGCCCTGCCCGGTCTCCACGGCCGCGCACAGCACGGTCGCGACGCCGTCGTGGACCTTGACGGTGGCGGTGGACACCTCGTCGGCGCCCTCCGCGCCGAGCATGTGCACCATGCCGA
Source organism: Streptomyces sp. NPDC048192 (assembly GCF_043202415.1). Classification (NCBI taxonomy): domain Bacteria; kingdom Bacillati; phylum Actinomycetota; class Actinomycetes; order Kitasatosporales; family Streptomycetaceae; genus Streptomyces; species Streptomyces sp. NPDC048192. The sequence goes on along the minus strand of NZ_JBIDAL010000025.1, from coordinate 105,612 downwards.
GGCCGTAGCCGACGCCCCGGCGCACCGCGCCCGGCTCGCCCGCGCCCTCGGGGCCGCCGGGCAGCAGCCACTCCTCCTCGGGCGTGTCCTTGGGCAGCGCCGGGAGCGGGAAGTCCCGTACGGCCTGGAGGAGTTCGGCGACCGGCGCCGGGCAGGTCACCGTCTGGCCGATCGGGAGGACGTCACCGGTGGCGAGGACGTTGCGCAGGCGCAGCTCGGCCGGGTCGAGGCCGAGTTTCTTGGCCAGCTTGTCCATCTGGGCCTCGTAGGCGGCGCACACCTGCATCGCGCCCTCGCCGCGGACATGGCCGGAGGGCGGGTTGTTGGTGCGCACGGCCCAGCCCTCGATGAAGGCGTTCGGGACGACGTACGGGCCGCACGCGAAGGACACGGCGGCGGCCAGCGCGTCGGAGGAGGTGTCGGCGTAGGCGCCGGCGTCCAGCAGGATCTGCGCCTCGACCTTCACCAGCCTGCCCTCGGCGTCCGCGTGGTGGCGGTACCGGAGCAGCGTGGGGTGGCGGTGGGCGTGGCCGAGGAAGGACTCCTCGCGGGTCGCGGTGAGCTTCACCGGGCAGCCGGTCTTCAGCGCGAGCAGGCCGAGCGGGAGCTGGAAGCCCTGGTCCTCGCGGTCGGCGGTGGCGCCCGGCACCCCGGTGACCACGATCTTCACCCGATCCGGGGACAGGCCGTAGCAGGCCGCGGCGGTGTTGCGGTCGGTGTGCGGGTCGGTGGAGGCCAGGTACAGCTCGACGCCGCCGTCCGGGCGCGGCACGGCGAGGCCGGCCTCGGCGCCGATCGGGGCGGGGTCCTGGCGCCCTATGCGGTACTGGCCCTCCACGACGACCTCGCCGACCGCCGACGGGTCGCCGTGGTGCAGCGGGATGTGCCGGATCAGGTTGCCGTCGGGGTGCAGCGGCTCGGCCTCGAAGGCCTGCTCGGGGTCGGTGACCGGGTCGAGTACTTCGTACTCGACGATGATCGCCGCCGCGGCCATCCGCGCGGTGTCCGGATGGTCGGCGGCCACGGCCGCGATGGGCTCGCCGTGGTGCCGTACGACCTCGGAGGCGAACACCGGCCGGTCGGGCGTGCCCCGGCCGTGGCGCGGGGTGCCGGGCACGTCCTCGTGGGTGACGACGGCCCGTACGCCGGGCATCTCGCGCGCGTGACTGGTGTCGATGGACACGATGCGCGCGTGCGCGTGCGGGGAGCGCAGGACGGCCGCCCACAGCAGGCCCTCGGCCCACAGGTCGGCCGCGTACGGGAAGGTGCCCTCGGTCTTGGCGCGGGCGTCGGCGTGCGGCAGGGAGGCGCCGAGGCCGTGCGGCAGCGGCTCGGCCTCGGGGGCCGCTTCCGCGGCGGTGGTCGCCGTGGCGGCTTCGTTGCTCACGCCTGTCCTCCGTCCTGACCGTAGTGCGGGTCGTGCGGTCCCGGTGTGCCGTGCGGCGGTGTGCCGTACGGGTCGGGCGTGCCGTACGGCGGCGTGTCGGCGTAGCCGCCGGGGGCGGTCTGCGGCGTGTCGAACGCGCCCGGCGCCTCGAACGCCGACGGGTGGACCCCGCCGGCGCCGGGGCCCGCCTGGTGGGGAATACGGGCGTCGTCCGCGTCCGTCTCGGCGTCGGCGGCGTGCGAGGCCTCGCGTTCGGCGACGACCTCCTTGACGGCGTCCAGCACGCCCCGGTAGCCGGAGCAACGGCACAGGTTGCCGCACAGCGCCTGCCGGGTCTCCAGCTCGGTCGGGGCGGGGTTGCCCTCGAGCAGGTCGTGCACGGTCATCGCCATGCCGGGCACGCAGAAGCCGCACTGGACGGCTCCGCAGCGGGCGAGCGCGCGCTGCACGTCGGAGGGCTGCCCGTCGGCGGCGAGGCCCTCCACGGTGCGCACCTCGCTGCCGGCCGCGGTGGCCGCCGGGACCAGGCAGGAGGCCACCAGGCGGCCGTCGACCTGGACGTTGCAGGCGCCGCACTCGCCCTGGGAGCAGCCGTCCTTGGCGCCCGCGAGCCCGAGCCGCTCGCGCAGCACGTACAGCAGCGACTCGCCGATCCAGGCGTCGCCGACCGGCCGGTCGACGCCGTTGACGCGCAGGACGTACGAGGCGAGCGGGTGGTCGTCGTGCGACGGCGGCGGTACGGCGGCTTCCTCGTCGCCGGTCTCGTCGCCGTCCGCCCGCGCGGTGGCGGGCGTCTCGGCGCGGTCCGGCGCCGGGTCCGCCGCGGGGGCCTCGGCGTGCTGGGCGGCTCCGGCGGGCTCGGCGGTGGAGTCCTCGCCGGGTTCCTCCGCGGGTTCCTCGGCCGTGCCGTGCGGTGCGCCGGCGTCGGATGCCTGCTCGGCCGCGTCCGCCTCGGCGCGGTGGGCGGCGGCCGGGGTCTCCTGGGCGGCAGGGGACTGTGCGCCGGCCGTGTCCGCCGTTGTGGCGGCCTGCGGGGCGGTGCGGTGGCCTGCGGGGCCCTCGTGGCCGGTACGGGCGTCAGCGGCGCCCTCAGGGGCCCGCGCGGGGGCGTGGGCGTCGATGGGGGCGTGCGTGTCCGAGGGTGCGGCCCCGAAGTCGGCCGGCGCGGCACCGGACTCGGTGTGCCCCTGCGCGCCGTGCCCGAACTCCGGGCGGCCGGGCTGGGCGTGACCCGCCGTGTCGCGGGCGAACTCGGCACCGTGCGCCCCGTCGTGGCCCGGCTCCGGGCGGCCGGGCTCCGCAGCGCCGGCCCCGTGCCCGCCGGGCTCCGCGTGCCGGAACTCCGCGCCGGCGGACGCGCGGCTCCCGGCGCCGTCACGCCCCGGTTCCGGGTGCCCGAAGTCCGCGCCGTCGGCCCCGTCGTGGCCGTGCTCCGCGGCGTACTCCCCCTGGGCCGGCTCCGCGTGGCCGGTCTCGCCCCGGCCTCCCGCGTCGTCGGTGTTCTCCGTGTGCGGCGCGGCCGGGTGGCCCGGCTCGGCGTATCCGGCCGGAGGGTGCCCGTACCGCTCGTCACCCGCGTACGCGTCCGGCGCCTGTGCGTCGCCCGACGGAAGCGCGTCGGTGTGGTCGGGCAGGCCCGGCTCGGCAGGGCGGTGCCAGGGTGCGGAGGCGTCCGTCGCCCAGGGTGCGGGCGCGCCGCCGGGCAGGGTGGCCGGCGGTGTCCCGCCCCACTGCTCGACCAGCGAGGATGTAGTGAATTCACCCGATTCGTCCGGGAGATCGCCGCCGGCGACCGGGATCGACCACTGCCCGGTGACGTCGTGTCCGGGCGCGGGCGGGGCCGCGGGCTCCTCGAAGGTCCAGTGCTGGGTCGCGCCCGGGTGGTACGTGAACCGGTCGTCCGCGTGCGGTGACTGCTGCCCGGCGTTCGGGTCGGGCCACTCGGCGCCGCTCGCCGGCGCGGACCAGTCGCCCGGCGCCGCGGGGTCGCCGGTGCCGGGGGCGGCCGCTATCCGCGGCGGCACATAGCCGTGACCCGGCGCGGCCAGCGGGCTCTCGCCGTTCAGCAGGGCGTCGATGCCGCCCTCGGGGAGCTTGACGAAGGCGGTGGCGCCGTCGTCGTAGTCGCCCTGGGGCAGCGGGTCCCAGCGGCCGCCGGCCTGGGGCGCGCCCTCTCCGTGCTGGTCGTCGGTCACGACAGCGCCCTCCCCAGTGCTCGTCGGGCCAGCGCGGCGACGGTGCGCCGCAGGTGCAGTACGGCGGGCGGAAGCGGGGTCACCGAGCCGTCGGGCTCCGGCGCCGGGTCCGGGATGCAGGCGGCGGCGACGTACTCGCCGAAGGCGTTCAGGGCCTCCGGGACGAGCGCGCGGTCGTTGTCCCAGTCGATGAGCTGGGCGACCCACTGCTCGGCCTCCAGGGGCCTGAGCGGCATCGGCGCTATGGCGCCGACGGCGCACCGCACACCGCGCCGGGCGGGGTCGAGGACCACGGCCACGGAGGCCAGCGCGCGGCCCGGGCCGGTGCGTCCGGTGGCCTTGAGGAAGACCTGCGGGGCGTGCAGCAGCGGCACGCGCACGTACCCGATGAGTTCGCCGCCGCGCAGCATCTCCATGCCGGCCAGCAGGTGCGACACCGGGATCTCCCGGCGGGCTCCGCCCGGGCCCGCGATGATCAGCGTCGCCTCCAGGGCGGCCAGCACCGGCAGGGCGTCGCCGGTGGGCGCGGCCGAGGCGATGTTGCCGCCCAGGGTGCCCGCGTTGCGGATGTGCGGCGGGCCCGCGGCGCGCGCGGCGGCGGCGAGCGCCGGGATCAGGGCCGCGAAGTCGGGGCGGCCCATGCGCGCGTGGGTGAGGCCCGCGCCGAGCAGCGCGTGGCCGTCCTGGTACTGCCAGCCGCGGATCTCGCTGATCCGCCCGAGACCCACCAGGGCGGCGGGCCTGAGCTGGCCGGAGTTGACGGCGGCCATCAGGTCGGTGCCGCCCGCCACGGGCACGGCGGCGGGCATGGCGGTGAGGGCCGCCACGGCCTCGTCCAGCGTCGTGGGCAGCGTGACGGCCTGCTCCGCCTGCGGTGCGTGCGTGGTCAAACCGGCTGCCCCTTCCCGCTGCCCCACCTGGTCCCACCTGTGTGGCCGTACGGTACGTGCTCACAGGGCGGACGTGGCAACTCTGGCACATCTTCGCAAGGCACGAGGACGGGGGTCCGCCGCCCGGCATCACGAGGTGTTCGCCCACCTCACCGCAGAGATGTACCGATTTCGTGCGGCATCGGCGGTGCGCGGCGATTGACACTCTTCGGTGATGCTTGACGCGGTTTTCCGGCACTTGTTCGAAACGACCGTCTCCCGAGGGAGGGATCACCTGGCGGGCGGCGGTCCCTCGATCGGGCGGCCGGCGACGCCGGGGCGCTTCTGCCACGGCCGGGGGCCGGCGGGCGGCCGGTAGGCGACGCCGAGGGCGTCGAGCCGCGCGTAATGGGCCGTCATACGGCGCTCGAAGCCGGCGAAGTCCCGCTGCGCGGGGGCGGGCAGGCTGCTCCAGGCCACCTCGGCGAAGGCGGCGAGCCGGGGGAAGGCCTGGTAGTCCACGCGCGCGGCGTCCTCCAGCACCTCGGTCCAGACGTTGGCCTGCGTGCCCAGCACATGCCGGGCCTCGGCCTCGGTGAGACCGTCCGGCACCGGCTCGAACCGGTAGACGTCCTCCAGGGTGCGCACGTACCCGATCGGCACCGGTTCGTCCTCGCCCGGGGCCTGACGGTGGTCCAGATACACGTACTGCTCCGGGCACATGACGACGTCGTGCCCGGCCCGCGCGGCCGCGATCCCGCCGCCGTAGCCGCGCCAGGAGGACACCGCCGCGCCCTTCGCGAGCCCGCCCTGAAGGATCTCGTCCCAGCCGATGAGCCGGCGTCCGCGCGCGGCGAGCCAGGAGTCGAAGTGGCCGATGAACCACGCCTGCAGCTCGTCCTCGTCGGCCAGGCCGAGCGCTGTGATCCGGTTCCCGGCGGTCGCCGACGCGGCCCACTGGTCCTTGCGGCACTCGTCGCCGCCGACGTGGACGAACCATGAAGGGAACAGCTCCAGAATCTCCTCGAACACTCCCTCGTAGAAGCGCAGGACGGTGTCGGTGGGGGCGAGCACGTTGGCCGAGATGCCCCAGTCGTCCCAGACGGTGAGGGCGGTGGTGTCGACGACGTCGGTGTTGCCGAGTTCCGGGTACGCGGCGATGGCGGCCTGCGAATGCCCGGGTACGTCGATCTCGGGGACGACGGTGATGTGCCGCTCGGCGGCGTAGGCGACGATCTCCCGGATGTCGTCCTGGGTGTAGTAACCCCCGTGCGGTTTCTCCTCCCACAGCGGGGAGGCCCGGTGACCGAATCTCGACCGCGGCCGCCAGGAGGCGGTTTCGGTCAGTTTCGGATACCGCTTGATCTCGATCCGCCAGCCCTGGTCGTCGGTCAGATGGAAGTGGAAGACGTTGAGTTTGTGCGCGGCCATCAGGTCGAGGTAGCGCAGCACGCCGTCCTTGGGCATGAAGTGCCGGGCGACGTCCAGGAGCAGACCGCGCCAGCGGAACCGGGGCGCGTCGCGCACGGTGACGGCCGGGACCTCCCACTCGGTGCGGCCGCTGACCGGAGCGCGCCGGAACGCCTCGGGACCGAGCAGCTGGCGGAAGGTCTGGGCGCCCCAGAACAGGCCGGCCTCGCTCGCGCCGTCGATGTGGACCAGAGAGCCGTCGGCGGACAGCCGATAGGCCTCGGGGCCGCCGAGCTCGTCCTCGAGCGCGGGGGTGATCCGCAGCAGGATGCGCGAGCCGCCGTCGCGGTGCGGGGCCAGCGGCAGTCCGGTCGCGGCCCCGACGGTCGTGCGCAGCCAGCGTGCGACCCGCCCGGTGCCGTCGGTGGCCTCGATCCCGGTGTCCGCGTCGAGGACGAACCCGGTGCCGCCGCCGGGCGAGGGGGCCGTGAGGCTGCTCGGCGCCGGGATCAGCGACACCTGGGATTCCGGAGAGAGGAACCGGTCGCTCGCCCCGCGGGGTGTGCCGCTCATGCCGCCGTCGTACCTCCGCCCCAAGTGTTGCACTGTGCGCAACGGCCGTTCCATCGCGTACAACCTCGACGGAGGCTACCGGTCTGGACCACTGCGCGGCCAGAGGACGGCGAAACCCCCGGCGCGCGCACGCCGCGCGCACCGGGGGCCTCACGGACTCGGACGTGCCGCTACTTGTCGCCGCCCTTGTCGTCGCCGCCGCTGCCCATGGACTCGTAGATCTCCTTGCACATGGGGCACACGGGGTACTTCTTCGGGTCGCGGCCCGGCACCCAGACCTTGCCGCACAGCGCCACGACGGGGGTGCCGTCGAGGGCGCTCGCCATGATCTTGTCCTTCTGGACGTAGTGGGCGAAGCGCTCGTGGTCGCCGTCGCCGTGGGACACCTGTGGCGTCGGCTCTACGAGGGTCCCCGTACCAGTCCCGCGCTCGGGCTCGAGAGTGCTCATAAGCCCCAGGGTAGTCAACTGCCCGAGGCTATGGGCCCGGGGCTTGCACAACGAGCGTCACTGGCTGTCACGTGTCGCCTGCGTCCAGTCCCACCCGGACACTTCCCGGGTGGGTCAGGGGCGGTTGACTGCGCCCCGCGCCGCCACGCCATCCACGCACGGGCACGGATGTTGCGGGAGCCGTTCCGGTCTGCGTGATCAACGAATCCGCAGTTCCGGCACGCGAAGCGGGCCTGCGAGACCCGGTTCGCCTTGTCGATGTGCCTGCACTCGGCGCAGGTGCTGCTCCGGCGAGGCGGTGAACTCCACGTCCTTCACCCGCCCGACCACCGTCCAGATCGAGATCCGCCGCTCGGTCATCTGCCACGACAGCATCCGGTCGTCGTACGGCTGCGCCCCCTCCGGCCGGAAGACAATCGGTTTCTCCGAAGCCCGCCGATACCGCCGTGATCCTGGTCTGCCGAGGTTCCCGGCCCTCAGGTTGGTCTTGAGCGCGGCATACGCATCGCACGTCTTCTTGATCACATGCTGCGCCGCCTGCGCACCCAGCCCCCACCGGCTCTTGATCTCGCCGTACGTGTGCTTCCGCAGCGCGAAGTTCTTCCTCACCCCCCTTTCAAACGCCACGCCGCTGGCCCAGGTGGCCGCCTCATTGCAGGCACGCAGCGTCTTCTCAAGCGCCGCCGCTTGCACGGACGTCGGCAACAGCCTGACCTGCATCACCAGCTTCATACCGGCGACGCCATTCACCGGAAGTGGCCTCTGCATTCGAAAACACGGACGACCATCCGAACTAGTGATCCCTCGCTCGGACTCGGCATCCGCACAGGTGTCACAGCCTTCAGTTGAGCGACGGGTCGTCCGGATACGTGGCCACCATCGCCAGCTCGTTGCGCTGGCGGCGCAGCACTTCGCGCCAGAGTCTCTCCGGGGCCGGCGAGGAGACGTCGCCCGGCTCGGACTCGACCACGTACCAGGCGCCCTCGACCAGCTCGTCCTCCAGCTGGCCGGGGCCCCAGCCGGCGTATCCGGCGAAGATGCGCAGCGAGCCCAGGGCGGAGGCCAGCAGCTCCGGCGGCGCCTCCAGGTCGACCAGGCCGATCGCGCCGTGCACCCGGCGCCAGCCCAGCGGGGCGAGGTCGCCGTTCGCCCCGCCGGGGATCACCGCGACGCCGAGCGCCGAGTCCAGCGAGACGGGGCCGCCCTGGAAGACCACGCCGGGCTCTCCGGCGAGGTCGGCCCAGCCCTCCAGGATGTCGCCGACGTCCACCGGGGTGGGGCGGTTGAGGACGACACCGAGGGAGCCCTCCTCGTCGTGGTCGAGAAGGAGCACCACCGCGCGGTCGAAGTTCGGGTCCGCCAGGGCGGGAGTGGCCACGAGCAGCCGCCCTGTGAGCGAGGACACCTCGGTCATGCCAGACATGATCCCGCATCTTCCCCTCCGGTGGGGAGCCAATCGGGGCCGGGGAGTGAACGCAGCTCACAGAGCGCGGAAGCACCACCGGCGCACGCCGCGAGCGGTGACCCCATGTGCCCGAAAGCGCACGGTTCGTGTTGTGACACAGCTATGACGTGCCTGGGCGGTACTTGGACTTACGGACCGGGGGTAATCGGCGATTACGCTGTCCCCCCGGCCCCTGCGCGAGTGATCGGCCGCAGCCACCCCCTGCCCAACTCATCGGAACGCGAGATACATGACCGTCAACGACGATGTCCTGCTTGTCCACGGCGGAACCCCGCTGGAGGGCGAGATCCGTGTCCGAGGTGCGAAGAACCTCGTACCGAAGGCCATGGTCGCCGCCCTGCTGGGCAGCGCGCCGAGCCGACTGCGCAACGTTCCCGACATCCGTGACGTGCGGGTCGTGCGCGGCCTGCTCCAGCTGCACGGGGTGACGGTCCGTCCCGGCGAGGAGCCCGGCGAGCTGGTCCTCGATCCGACGCACGTCGAGAGCGCCAACGTGGCCGACATCGACGCCCACGCCGGCTCCAGCCGTATCCCGATCCTCTTCTGCGGGCCGCTGCTGCACCGTCTGGGCCACGCGTTCATCCCGGGCCTCGGCGGCTGCGACATCGGCGGCCGGCCCATCGACTTCCACTTCGACGTGCTGCGGCAGTTCGGCGCGGTCATCGAGAAGCGCGCGGACGGGCAGTACCTGGAGGCGCCGCAGCGGCTGCGCGGCACGAAGATCCGGCTGCCGTACCCGTCCGTCGGCGCGACCGAGCAGGTGCTGCTGACGGCCGTACTCGCCGAGGGCGTCACGGAGTTGTCCAACGCGGCCGTCGAGCCGGAGATCGAGGACCTCATCTGCGTGCTGCAGAAGATGGGCGCGATCATCGCGATGGACACCGACCGCACGATCCGCATCACCGGTGTGGACAAGCTCGGCGGCTACACCCACCGCGCCCTGCCGGACCGCCTGGAGGCCGCGTCCTGGGCCTCCGCCGCGCTCGCGACCAACGGCAACATCTACGTCCGCGGCGCCCAGCAGCGCTCGATGATGACGTTCCTGAACACCTACCGGAAGGTGGGCGGCGCCTTCGAGATCGACGACGAGGGCATCCGTTTCTGGCACCCCGGCGGGCAGTTGAAGTCCATCGCGCTGGAGACGGACGTGCACCCCGGCTTCCAGACCGACTGGCAGCAGCCGCTGGTGGTGGCCCTGACCCAGGCGACCGGCCTGTCCATCATCCACGAGACGGTGTACGAGTCCCGGCTCGGCTTCACCTCCGCGCTGAACCAGATGGGCGCGCACATCCAGCTCTACCGCGAGTGCCTGGGCGGCTCCGACTGCCGCTTCGGCCAGCGCAACTTCCTGCACTCCGCGGTCGTCTCCGGTCCCACGAAGCTCCAGGGCGCCGACCTGGTCATCCCCGACCTGCGCGGCGGCTTCTCGTACCTGATCGCGGCCCTGGCCGCCGAGGGCACCTCCCGCGTCCACGGCATCGACCTGATCAACCGCGGCTACGAGAACTTCATGGAGAAGCTCGTGGAACTCGGTGCGAAGGTCGAGCTGCCGGGCAAGGCGCTCGGCTGACCGCGTCAGGCGCTCGTACGACGACGGGGCGGCCCTCCGGTGAAGGAGGGCCGCCCCGTTGGCGTCTTCGCGCGTCAGAACGCCTCGCACGCCGTCCCGCGGCGTACGGACGGCAAGGTCACTTGCCCTTGGCGGCTTCCTTGAGCTTGCTGCCCGCGGTGACCTTCACGCTGTAGCCGGCGGGGATGTTGATCGGCTCGCCGGTCTGCGGGTTGCGGGCGGTGCGAGCGGCACGGTGGGTGCGCTCGAAGGTCAGGAAGCCGGGGATGGTGACCTTCTCGTCGCCCTTGGCGACGATCTCGCCGACGGTCTCGGCGAACGCGGCCAGCACGGCGTCGGCGTCCTTGCGGGTCACCTCGGCGCGGTCGGCCAGCGCGGCCACCAGCTCACTGCGGTTCATGTTGTTACTCCCGTGTATTTCTTGCCGTTGGGGTGTGCCACGCGGCGGATCCACCGCAGGCACTGCGATGCCGATGCGCTCGCGCCCAGGGAGGCATCCTGCCCCTACCTGCGGCGGTAAAGCCAATCCGGCACCCGTAGGAGTCGTGAGAACACCCTGGGGAGTCACACGAAAAGCGCCCGCTCGGCGTCACCCTAGAGGGCGCACGGCATCGACTGGTTCCACGACGCGCCGGTGCCGGGGCCCGCCGTGGTGATCCTCACAGCCCCAGCACAGTACGGCACGCCGTCACCGGGACGTCGCCCGGCCGCCGCCGTGCCGTCGTCCGGCACGGCGGCGGCCGGCGCCGGGGCGGCCGGGCGGCACGCGGCGACGAGGCCGGCTAGGCGGTCGCGCCCGCGGCCTTCGCGGCCTCGCGGACGGCGCCGGCGACCGCGCCCGCGACCTTGTCGTTGAAGACGCTGGGGATGATGTAGTTCGGGTTCAGCTCGTCCTGGCTGACCACGTCGGCGAGGGCCTGCGCGGCGGCGAGCATCATCTCGGTGTTGACGGTGCGGGACTGGGCGTCCAGCAGGCCGCGGAAGACGCCCGGGAAGACCAGCACGTTGTTGATCTGGTTCGGGAAGTCGGAGCGGCCGGTGGCCACAACGGCCGCCGTCTGACGGGCGATTGCCGGGTCGACCTCGGGGTCGGGGTTCGCGAGCGCGAACACGATGGCGCCGTCGGCCATGGCGGCCACGTCGTCGCCGTCGAGGACGTTCGGGGCGGAGACGCCGATGAAGACGTCCGCGCCGCGCACGGCCTCCTTGAGCGTGCCGGTGAGGCCCTCGGGGTTGGTGTTGTCCGCGATCCAGCGCAGCGGGGAGTCCGCGGGCGCGGCGACCAGGTCCTCGCGGCCGGAGTGGACGACACCGTGGATGTCGGCGACGACGGCGTTCTTCACGCCGGCGGCGAGCAGCAGCTTGAGGATGGCCGTGCCGGCCGCGCCGGCGCCGGACATGACGACCCGGATGTTCTCGATGGCCTTGTCCGTGACGCGGAGCGCGTTGGTCAGGGCGGCGAGGACGACGATCGCGGTGCCGTGCTGGTCGTCGTGGAAGACGGGGATGTCGAGGGCCTCGCGCAGCCGGGCCTCGATCTCGAAGCAGCGGGGCGCGGAGATGTCCTCGAGGTTGATGCCGGCGAACCCGGGGGCGATGGCCTTGACGATCTCGACGATGGCGTCGGTGTCCTGGGTGTCCAGGCAGATCGGCCAGGCGTCGATGCCGGCGAACCGCTTGAAGAGGGCCGCCTTGCCCTCCATGACGGGCAGCGCGGCCTTGGGGCCGATGTTGCCGAGGCCGAGCACGGCGGAGCCGTCCGTCACGACCGCAACGGAGTTGCGCTTGATGGTGAGGCGGCGGGCGTCCTCGGGGTTCTCGGCGATGGCCATGCAGACGCGGGCCACGCCGGGCGTGTAGACCATGGACAGGTCGTCACGGTTGCGGATGGGGTGTTTCGACGCCATCTCGATCTTGCCGCCGAGGTGCATCAGGAACGTCCGGTCGGAGACCTTGCCGAGGGTGACGCCCTCGATCCCGCGCAGCTTCTCGACGATCTCCTCGGCGTGGGCCGTGGAGGTGGCCGCGATGGTGACGTCGATACGGAGCTTCTCGTGGCCGGACGCGGTGACGTCGAGGCCGGTCACCGAGCCTCCGGAGGACTCCACCGCGGTGGTGAGCTGCGAGACGGCGGTTCCGCTCGCGGGCACCTCCAGCCGGATGGTCATCGAGTAGGAGACGCTGGGCGCCGTTGCCATGGCCGACTTCCTCTGCTTTCACCGTGTCGCGAGTCGTAGCCGTCCGATCGTCGCACCTACCGCGGAGTACGTGGTAGTCGCCCTGGATTGCGGACGTTTTGTTCATGAGCGGTGCTCGGTTTCGGAAAACCACTTCCACCATACGAGAAACGATCGGTCAAAAGGAAGAGGCCCACGTCACACGGACGTGGGCCTCTCTCACGCAAACGACACCGACCCGCCATGCTCGCCTCGCGGCAAGTGGTCCCTCGAAGGGACGAAGGTTGGGCCCGGGGGCTTGGATCGAGCCGGTGCCGTATCCAGGCTAACAAACGGATGCCGGTGTCCATTCCGGTCCCGCGGATTCAGCGGAAACTTCAGTCCCTCAGCAGATCCGGCACCGCCGCCGCGTCCGGTTCGTCGCGGTCGCCCGAGACCACCGTGAGCTGCTGGGTCGCCCGGGTCAGCGCCACGTACAGCACGCGCAGGCCGGCCGGGGACTCGTCGGCGATCTCCGCGGGCGAGACGACCACCGTCGCGTCGTACTCCAGGCCCTTGGCCTCCAGGCTGCCGAGGGCCACCACCCGGTCGCTCAGACCGGCCAGCCAGCGCCGGGCCTCCTCGCGCCGGTTCATCGCGACGACCACGCCGACCGTGCCGTCCACCAGGTCCAGCAGCCGCTCGGCCTCGGCCCGCACGGTGGCCCCCAGGGACCCCCGCACCACCGAGAAGCGCGGCTCGACGCCCGTGGAGCGGACCGCGCTCGGCGCCTCGGCGCCCGGCATGGCGAGCGCGAGCACCTTGGCGGCCAGCTCGGCGATCTCCGCCGGGTTGCGGTAGTTCACGGTGAGCTGGAAGCGGCGCCGGGGCCGGGTGCCCAGGGCCTCGTCGCGGGCCTCGGCCGCCTCGTCCGGGTCGGACCAGGAGGACTGGGCGGGGTCGCCGACGACCGTCCAGGTGGCGTGCCGGCCGCGGCGGCCGACCATGCGCCACTGCATCGGGGTGAGGTCCTGCGCCTCGTCCACGATGACGTGGGCGTACTCGGTGCGCTCCTGCGCGAGCCGCTCGGCCCTCTCCCGCTGCGACTCCTCGCGCACCGGCATCAGCTCCTCCAGGCCGGTGAGCTGGTCGAGCGGATCGATCTCGCGCTTCTTCCGCGGCCGGGCCGGGGCGCCGAGGAGCGCCTGCAGTTCGTCGAGCAGGGCGATGTCGTGGACCGAGTAGCCGTCCCGGGCCAGGGAGCGGGCGACCTTGCGGACCTCGCCGGGGTTGAGGATCCGGCGGGCCCAGCGGCCGAGCCGCTTCTCGTCGGCCATGGCGGCGAGCACGGCCTTCGGGGTCAGCTCGGGCCACCAGGCGTCGAGGAAGGCGCTGAAGGAGTCCTCGGAACTGACGTCCTCGTCGAAGGAGGAGCGCAGTTCCGCAGCCAGCTCCGGGTCGGTGTGCCGGCCGGCCGCCCCGGATCTCGTCCACAGGGCGTCCAGCAGCAGCCTGCGGGCGCGCGGGCGGAGCAGGTTGACGGGCGCGGTGCCGCCGAGGGCGGTACGGCGGATGCGCTCCAGCTCCTCGGCCTCCAGCTCAAGACGGCGCCCGAAGGCGACGACACGCAGGCGGGAGGGCGGCCCGGCGAGCGTGCGCGGCTCGGTGTCCTCGCCCTGCGCCGGAGCGGTGGGCCCCAGCTCCAGGGCGCCCCGGGCCGCCTTCCGCAGCACCTTCAGCATCCGGTACGAGCCCTTGGCACGGGCCACGGCCGGGGAGTCGTACAGGGTCGCCTCCGCGCCGTCGACGAGCGAGCCCATGGCGCGGATCGCGACCTGGCCCTCCTCGCCGAGCGAGGGCAGCACACCCTCGGTGTAGGCGACGAGCAGCGGGGTCGGGGAGACGATGAGGATGCCGCCCGCGTAGCGGCGTCTGTCCTGGTAGAGCAGGTACGCGGCGCGGTGCAGGGCGACGGCGGTCTTGCCGGTGCCGGGGCCGCCCTCGACGTAGGTGATGGAGGCGGCGGGAGCACGGATCACCAGGTCCTGCTCGGCCTGGATGGAGGAGACGATGTCCCGCATGGTGTGGGTGCGGGCCTGGCCGAGGGCGGCCATGAGGGCGCCGTCGCCGATGACGGGCAGCTCGCTGCCGTCGAGGTAGGCGGTCAGCTCGGGCCGCATCAGGTCGTCCTCGACGCCGAGCACGCGGCGCCCCTTGGACCGGATGACCCGGCGCCGCACGACCCGTCCGGGCTCCACCGGGGTGGCCCGGTAGAAGGGGGCGGCGGCGGGCGCGCGCCAGTCGATGACGAGCGGCGCGTAGTCCTCGTCGAGGACGCCGATGCGCCCGATGTGCAGGGTCTCGGCGATGTCGGCGGTGTTGTCGGGGCGCACGGCCCCCTCCGCCGGCTCCACCGCCGTGTAGGCGCCGTCGGGCCCCTTCTTGCCGTCCTTGCCGAGGAGCAGGTCGATCCGGCCGAAGAGGAAGTCCTCGAACTCGTTGTTGAGCCGGTTCAGGTGGATGCCGGCGCGGAAGACCTGCGCGTCCCGTTCGGCCAGCGCGCCCGGGGTGCCCACCTGGCCGCGCTGGGCCGCGTCCCGCATCAGGAACTCGGCCTCGTGGATCTTCTCCTCCAGCCGCCGGTACACCCGGTCCAGGTGTTCCTGCTCGACGCCGATCTCCCGGTCACGGACGGAATCGTGTGCGCCGTGTACCGAGCCGACCGCGGACTGCTGAACCTGAGCGGCCACCTGGCCCCCTTCTGACGTGCTGGGCAGCCGTCAACCGTACGCGAAGGGGGCCGGTGGAAGCTACGCGTCGACTTGTACCAGCTTCTTCCCCTGGAAGGTCACGACCTCGAAATGGTCGATCTCGTTCGGCTTGAAGGCCGCCGCGCCACCGATGTAGAGCGGTTTCCTGGACTCGGGCGTCTTGCCGTTCGGGATGCCGTATCCCCAGTCGGGCACGGACCAGGAGGACATCGTCACGCGCTGCCCGTTCTTCGCCACGAGCACCAGGGAGCACTTGATCGGACCCTTGGCGTTCTTCAGCTCCAGGACCGCCTGGGTGCCCCAGTCCTTCGGCGCCATCGCGACGGTCGCGCTGATCCGGGACGACGGGTCCGTCGCCGACTTCTTGTCGGGCATCGACGCGAACGCCGTCTGCGCCGAGGACGCGGTGACCTGGCCGCCGCCCCCGTCGGAGCCGCCGTTCACCGCCACCGCGGCCAGCGGGCCGGCGATGATCAGTGCGGCTGCCGCCGCGATCATGTAGAAGCTGCGCCGGCGCTTCTGGGCGCGCTTCTCCGCGACCTCGTCGACCAGCTTCTCCACCAGGCGGGGCGTGGGCCTGGCGGACAGCGACTCGCCGATCGCGGGCGTGCTGCCGGAACCGGGCAGGTCCGCGAGGGCGGCCAGCATCGGCTCCATCCCGGCCAGCTCGTCCAGCTGCTGGGCGCACCACTCGCAGCCGGCGAGGTGGGCCTCGAAAGCGGTTGCCTCGGCGTCGTCGAGGATCCCGAGGGCATAGGCGCCCACGGTCTCGTGCTCGCTCGGCACCGGAGATCCCGGACTGGGGTTCATGGGCCCAGGCATACCCGGACCTTGCGCCCCGAATCCCTGCATTCCCCCGTAACCACTGCTCATCACGCCGTCACCCCCCGCTCCTCCAGTGCCAGCTTCATCGAACGCAGGGCGTAGAACACCCGAGACCGCACCGTGCCGCTGGGTATGCCCAGCGTCTCGGCCGCCTCATTGACCGTACGCCCCTTGAAGTACGTCTCGACGAGCACCTCCCGGTGGGCCGGGGTCAGGTCGTCGAGCGCGTCCGACAGCGTCATCAGCCACAGCGCCTTGTCGATCTCGTCCTCCGCGGGGATGACCTCCAGCGGCGACGGATCGACCTCCTGCGGCCGGGCCTGCCGGCTGCGGTGGCCGTCGATGACGATGCGGCGTGCGACCGTCACCAGCCAGGGGCGTACCGAACCGGTCGCCCGATTGAGCTGACCGGCGTTCTTCCAGGCACGGATGAGCGTTTCCTGTACGACGTCCTCGGCGCGCTGCCGATCGCCGGCGACCAGGCGCAGGACATACGCGAGCAGGGGTCCGGCGTGCTCTCGGTACAGCGCACGCATCAGCTCCTCGTCAGGTTCCGAGGGCTGTGAGGACATGCGATGTCGGGCCCTCGATCCACGTTCATTGGCCACGGCCGCATCCTTGCGCACGCCCACCTCCGGTGTCCGGGGGTTCCCCCAGTCGGTCGCTCGCCCACCCGTACGGAAGGAAGCGGCGGGGTGTTCAAACGGAGGCGACAGTTTTCTGTGGGCTGACGTGACGACAGGGACATGCGCGCACATTCCCACCCCGCGATCTTCACAATCCAGACACAGAGCGGGAGTTCCCGGCTCATTCCCATGTATGAGCCACCCAAAACGCGGTGTTACGGAAATCACGCCCGCGCGAGCGCGGCCCGCCGCCGGTGCCGGGCCACCCGCTCCCGGTTGCCGCACACCTCGCTGGAGCACCACCGCCGGCGCCGCCCGCGCGAGGTGTCCAGATAGACGAGCGGGCAGTTGTCCCCCTCACACTCCCGTACGGCGGCCCGCGCGACGGGGTCGGTGAGCAGGTCGACGGCGTCCCGCGCGACGAGCGCGAGCAGCCCGGCGCAGGTCGGCGGCCCGGCCAGCTCCCTGCGGAGACCGCCTTCCGCACCGCGCACGGCACGCGGGACGGGCGTCTGGCCCTGCGCGACCTCGTTGACCCGCCGGAGCGCATGCTCGTACGTCGGCGTGTCCGGCGCGTGCGGATCGCGCACCAACTGGGCGACGTACGCGCGCAGTTCGCGGAACCCCACGAGCCACGACGCCTCCGCGTGCCCCAGTCCCGTCCCCTCCGGCACGAGCCCCGCCCCGCCGATCCACGCGCACAACGCCTCGACACCGTCGAGCCGTTCGGCAGGATGCGCGGTCGCGAGAAGATCGAGACAGATCCGCCCGGCGTCGAACCGCGGCGCGTAAGGGGGCGTGGCCGTACCCAGTGCCATGTGCCTGTCACCGCCTTGGCAGGGAGCGGGGCTGTTCCCTGCGGGCCCGGCAGGGCTCCGCGGGGCTCTCCTCTTCACAGTGCCCGCCCGGAGCGTGGGCCGGAACCCTCGGGTGTGTAATCACTCTTCTCCATGCCCCGAGCAACGGATCACCAGGCTCACCGGCGATCGGCCCGTCCCACGCCTGTGACCAACGGCTCAACGCACTGAAGCACTGCGCTTCACCTGCGCCGATGCACCATCTGCATGTGACGTGCATGCATCACATTGGAGTCACTGCCACCGACCGCCGTCTACTGCACCCGTACGACAACGCCCGGCAGGACTGCGCCGGGTGGCACACCATCTACGGGGAACACACATGTACGACGATTTCCTGGCGGCGAAGCTCGACGAGTTGCGCGCCCGTGGCCAGTACCGCGAGTTCGTGGACATCAACCGCAGGGCCGGTGACTACCCCAAGGCTCTGCGTCGTACCGCCGACGGACGCGTCCGCCAGGTCACGGTGTGGTGCAGCAACGACTATCTCGGCATGTCCCAGCACCCGAAGGTGCTCCAGGCCATGCACCAGGCGATCGACGAGTACGGTGCCGGCTCGGGCGGTTCACGCAACATCGGCGGCACGCACGCCCACTACGCTCGGCTGGAGGCCTCGCTGGCCGAGTGGCACGGCAAGGAGGCCGCCCTGGTCTTCCCGACCGGGTACGGCTCCAACGACGCCACACTGCAGTGCCTGCTGCGGGTGCTGCCCGACCCGTTCGTCGTCTCCGACGAGCTGAACCACGCCTCGATCATCAACGGCATACGGAGCGCGAAGGCCGAACGCGCCGTCTTCCGCCACAACGACGTGGACCACCTCGACGAACTGCTGGCGGCGCAGCCGCTGGACCGGCCGAAGATCGTGGTTTTCGAGTCGGTCTACTCGATGGACGGTGACGTCGCCCCGATCGAGGAGATCGTCAAGGTCGCCCAGCACCACAACGCGCTGACGCATCTCGACGAGGTGCACGCCATCGGCATGTACGGGCCCAGAGGCGCGGGCATCGCCGCCCAACTGAACGTCGACCACCACGTCGACATCATCCAGGGCACCATGGCCAAGGCCATCGGGGTGATCGGCGGCTACATCGCGGGCTCCGCCACGCTGGTGGACGCCGTCCGCAGCTTCGCCTCCGGCTTCATCTTCACCACCTCGCTGCCGCCCGCCGTCGTCGCGGCCTGCCACGCCAGCGTGGAGCACCTGAAGACCTCCGACGCCGAGCGTGCGGCCCTGCACCGCAAGACCGCCCTGCTGCGCGGTGCGCTGGCCGACGCAGGTATCGAAGTCATGCCGTGCAGCACCACGCACGTCCTGCCCGTGCTGGTGGGCGACGCCGACCTGTGCAAGAGGGCCGCAGCCCGGCTGCTGGACCGGCACGACGTGTATCTGCAGCCCATCAACTCCCCGACGGTGCCGGTGGGTACGGAGCGCTTCCGGGTGAACGTCACCCCGAACCACACCGAGGAGGACATCGCCCATCTGGTCCGGGCGCTGAGCGAGGTCTTCGCCCACTTCGGGGCCGACGGCGCGCGGGCGAGGGGCGCGGCGTGAGCATGACGACCCTTGCCACGGTGGTGCGCGAGGCCACCCACGAAGACATCGACGAACTCGTCCGGCTGCGCGCGCACCTGCTGGAGGACACCGCCACCGCCGGTGTTCCCTACGCGGCCACCTCCGCCGCCGAGCGTTCGGTGTGGCGGGCGAACTACCGCGCCTGGCTGGCCGAACGGCTCGGCCGGGACCCTCTGCTGCGCGTCGCCGTAGTGCCCGGTGAGGGCCGGCTGCGTGCGTGCGCCACCGCCGTCGTGGACCAGCGCGCCCCCTCCCCCGTGTGCCCGAGCGGGCTCGCCGGGTGGATCCAGTCCGTGGTGACCGACCCGCGCGACCGCGGCCAGGGACTCGGCGCGGCCGTGGTCGCCGACCTCACCTCCTGGCTGGAGCGCCGGGGCGCCGACGAGGCCGTGCTGCAGACCACCACAGCGGCGCACGGCTTCTACCGCCGCTCGGGCTTCCTGCCCACCGGAGAGGACCTGCTGTACAAGCCACTGCACCCGCACAAGGAGGCCGGGCCGCATGAGTGAGCCGAGCAAGCTGAACGTACTGATCGCGGGGATGGGCTACGCCGGATCCCGCTTCCTGAGCGCCCTGCGCACCCTGGACGGTGGCCACGGCGCCGGCGCGGACCTGGAGATCGCCTACCACGCCCGCCACCGCACCCGCGAGGACATTCCCTACTACGCCTCGATCGCGGAGGCCCTGACGCACTTCCGTCCGGATGTCGTCATCGTCGCGGTGACGGACTCCGCACACGCCGAAGTCCTCACCGCGCTGGACGGTTACGAGGGGTTCGTCCTCGCCGAGAAGCCTCTCACCTCGCGCAACGACGACCTCGACGCTGTCGCCCGGGCACTTGCCCGCACCTCCGGTTTCGCGCTGGACCTGGTGGAGCGGTACTCCGACGCGACGGCCGCCCTGCGCGACCATGTGCGCCGTAGCGGGCTGACGCTCGTGCGCGCTCACGCGACCTGGGGCAAGGACCGCATCAACGACCACCGGCCGACCGTGGGCGTGACAAGCGAGGTGATCCACTCCCTGGATCTGCTCCAGTGGATCGCGCCGGGCGGGCACACCGTCACCCCGGCCGGCGTGCTCGGGGTCAGCTCCGACTTCTCCATCAGCGGACCGGACGTCCTGGACAGTGTCGCCCTCACCGCCACCCTGGGCGAGGCCCCGGTCACGGTGTACAGCAGCTTCACCAACATCACCCGGCAGCGGACGGTGGACCTGACCTTCCGTGACCCCGACGGCGGCCTCGTGTACGCCTCGGCCGTCTACGACACCCCGGTGTGGGACGCCGACCGGCTGCGGATCTGGCGACGGGTCCCGGACGGTGAGGAGACGCTGTGCGAGGTGGACACCACCACCGAGCGCGCGGCCGAACAGCTGCGCGCCATAGTGAAGTTGCGGCGCCTCGTCGCCGATGTGCTGCGCTACGTACGCACCGGTGAGGCCCCGCAGGTCGCCTTCGCCGGCCTGGAGGAGTCCCTGGCCCTGCAGCGCCTGCTCAACGACATCGAGGACGCCGCCGCCACCACCGGCCCGGCGCGCTACTTCCCCGGCGACCGTACGATCGCCACCGAGATCGACTGGGAGCGGCTGGGATGACCGGCAAGGACTCCTCTTGGGCCACGTCCAGCCACGGCAGCCGGCCCGTTCTGCTGCTCGCCGTCGGCGCGTTCGCGCTGGGTCTCGACGCCTATGTGATGGCGGGCCTCCTGCCCCGGGTGGCGGACGACCTGGGTGTCTCGGAGGCGTCGGCCGGCCAGATGGTGACGGTGTTCACCCTGTGCTACGCCCTCGCCGCGCCGGTGTTCGCCGCCGCCCTGGCCGGCCGTCCCGCGAAGATCGTCCTGGCCTGCGCACTGGCCGTGTTCACCGCCGGCAACGCTCTGACCGCCGTCGCCCCCGCGCTGCCGGTCCTGCTGGTGGCGCGCGCGCTGGCCGGCATCGGCGCCGGTCTGTACTCACCGATGGCCGCGGCGACGGCGGCGGGACTGGCCGGTGAGGAGCGCCGGGGCCGCAGCCTGGCCCTGGTGATGGGCGGGATGAGCATCGGGACGGTGGTCGGCGTACCGCTGGGTGTCCTGGTCGCCGACCACGTGGGCTGGCGCGGCACCCTGTGGCTGATCACGGCTCTCGGCGCGCTCGCCCTGGCCGGGCTCACCCTGCTGCCGGCCACGACCGCCGGCCCGCCGCCCGCTCTGAAGGACCGGGTGCGCATCCTGGCCGACGGCCGGGTCGCGGGGATCGCCGTCGTCTCACTGCTCGGCGGTGTGGCAAGCCTCGGCCTCTACACCTACCTGGCTCCCTTCCTCGCCGACGCCGCCGACCGCACCAGCACGGTGGGCCCCATGTGGGCCTGGGGTGTGGGCGGCGTCCTCGGCAGCCTTCTCATCGGCCGGGTCGTCGACCGCACCCGGCGTCCCTTCACCGTCGTCGGGTGCGTTCTCACCCTGCTGACGGCGGCTCACCTGGCGCTGCCGGCAGCGGCGGTCGGTTCCTGGGCGCTCGTGGTGCCCATGGTGGTGTGGGGAGCGGCGGGCTGGGCGCTCCAGGTGCCCCAGCAGCACCAGTTGATGGCCGCGCAGCCCGACCAGGCGCCGGTGGCGGTGGCGCTGAACAGCTCGGCCGTCTACCTGGGCAGCGCGATCGGCTCGGCGCTCGGCGGCACGGTCATCGCCGCCGGCGTCACCCCGGCCGCGCTACCCTATTGCACCGCGGCTCTGGGAGCCCTGGCTCTCGTCCTCCACCTCACCGTCGTACGGCACTTCACCCGCCGGGACACGCGGGTGCCGGTGCGGGGGCAGGCGCCCGAGCCCGCGGACCGGACAGCCCTGTGACCCACCCGACCACCATGGACATCGGCATACAGCACCTGCGGTGTTTCCTCACGCTCGCGGAGGAACAGCACTTCACATGGGCGGCCGACCGCCTCGGCATGTCGCAGCCGACCCTCAGCCGTCAGATCCGGCGCCTGGAGGAGGTGATGGGCCGGTCGCTGCTGGACCGCAGCACCCGCCATCCCCGGCTCACGGTGGAAGGCCGCCGGCTCCAGGCGGAACTGCAGACACTGCTGCCGCGCCTGGAAGCCGCCCTGCGGCCGCAGGCGCCCGAGGCTCCGTTCCGCCTCGGCTACGCGTGGGGCTTTCCCATGAAGCTCGGCCGACGGGCCATCGAGCACATGGAGGAGCACCACCAGGTGCTCGTCCAGGCCGTCCGCGCCGACGACCGCACGGCGGGGCTGCGGGACGGGGCCGTCGACGCGGCCCTTTTGTGGGGCGGCATCTCCGACCCCCGCCTGACCTCGGTGGAAATCCTCAGCGACACACGCGTCGCGGCCGTCTCCCGGCGCTCCACGCTGGCGGTGCAGTCCACGGTGACGTGGCGGGAACTGGGGCGCCGGTGCCTGGTGGTCAACACCGTCAGCGGGACGCTGACCCCCGACGACTGGCCGCGAAGCGCCACCCCCGAGATCGGCGCCGAGGCCACCAACATCGAGGAGTACCTGCACGCCGTCGCCGCTCGCCGCGGCGTCGGCGTCCTGCCTTCCTCGGTGGCCGCACAGCACCCCGACCCGGACATCCTCTACCTGCCGCTGACCGGGGCTCCCCCCGCCACTCTGCACTACGTGTACCCGCGCACCAACCCCCATCCGCACGCCGCCACGCTGGAAGAGGCGCTGCTGCGCACGGCACCCCGCACCCTGGCGAACCGCTGACGTCCGGCGGCACCGCCGGGCGGGTGCCGCCGCCGGATCACCAGGACCGCCGGATCACCGCCGAGGCGCAGCGTGTCTCCCTGAGCAAGGCGCTGACCGAGGAGACACAACTCAGTCGTCCTCGAAACGCCAGAGCACCAGCACGCGCTCGTCCGACACTCCGATGAGGCAGACGTCGATGGTGATTCCGGTGAGGCCGTTCACGTGAAACGCCGAGGCCAGGAAGTCACCCTCTTCACCGTCTTCCGCGTGCCCGTGGTTGGTGAAGAAGTGCGCGCCGGCCCCCACCCCTCGCAGGAGTTCCCGCAGGCGGGCGTCGCGTTCCGCATCCGGTGCGCGAAGGGATTTGTTGGAGCCGGACAGAAGAGAGCCGCCCGAGATCAGCTTGGCCAGATCCAGGGCTTGAGCGGGTGAGACCGGCAGGATGCCCTCTCGCAACTCCTCCCGGTCGACGTGCCGCAGCACGGCATGCCCCTGGATCGTTTGCATCACCGTGGCGAGCCAGTCCGCCCGCCCGTGCGGCCCGTGCGGTACGAGCGCGGCGAAGGACCAACGTTCGTCAAAACACCACTGCGCGGTGACGTCGGCTCCGGCCCGCAGCGGCGGAGGGACATCCGTCGGCCGTTTCACGAACGGCCGACGGACTCACCGCGCGTCGGCAGGCGGCGTGGAGAGCTGCTCGGCGACCCGGGCCAGCCAGCCGCTCGGTGAATACGGCGCCGGTGCGTCGACCTCCATGCCCAGCTCGGCGACGGCGAGTGCGTAGTCGCTCTCGTCCAGGTCCAGCGCCAGGAGTTCATGGAGCTCGCCGACGAGCCGGGCCACGAGCTGGGAGTCGGTGGAACCTCGATAGTCGTCGACGGCGGCGTCGTGGTCGTCGAACTCGTCCGGCATGTCCTGCGAGAACCAGCCGCTCAGGAACTGGCCCAGTTCGGGGAAGCGGGCGTGCCATTCCCAGTGGGTGGCGGGCGGCGCCGGCGGCGGTACCTCGCCGGTCTCGATGCTGTGCTTGATGTGGTCCGCGAGGCAGTACAGCCACGGCTGGACCGCGTCCTGGGGCAGGCCGACATCGGGAACGGCGTAGAACTCGCCGAGGCGCAGCCTGAGTCGTCCGGGCGGGTTGTCGGCGTAGTCCCGCAGCTGCCGCTCGGCGACGGCGAGGGCCCAGGGGCGAGTGTGCCAGGTGTGGCGGAGGTAGGCGGTCAGGGCCTGGCTAGGCCTGTCGGGGGTGTCATCGGCCGGCTGCCCGACGTAGGCGCGCATGACCTGGTCGAGTTCGCCGTAGCGGCGGTCGTGTTCGAGGGGGCTCAGGGGCACGGTTGTCTGCCTCTACGGGTCTACAGGTAGACGGGGAATGTCGCGTGGACGGCGAAGCCGTGCGGGCGGGAGGCATCCCGCTTGAGGATCACCCTGGCCGCCCGCACGTCGACCGGCTCGCGGCCGGCGAGCATCATGGCCTGCAGGAGGACCCGGCCGACCGGCTCGGACCGGGAGGGCCAGGAAGCCTCGATGGTCAGACGGGGGCGCGTGGACTGGGCGAGCCAGCGGTGGATGACCTGCTCGTTGGCGGTGACGACTTCAGGACGGTACCGACTGATACGTCCGCGACCAGTCCCTTACCTGCCTCCCACAAGCCCTTGATCACGCTCTTGGCGTCCGTGATATCCAGGTCTCGCGGATCGAGCTGCTTGATGCTGTCCACTACGGCCTGCCGATAGATCCTGTGCAGATCGTCGCGAACATCTTCCGCCGCCTTGGCCACGTTGTAGACGGCGGCTACGGCGAAGACAGGGTGGCTCGTTCCCTTTTTGTGTGCGTCGTCGTTGGCCCAACTATAGCCATGCCTCGTCTGACCCCAGGCGGAGGTTCCCCACAGCGTGCTGCAGAACTGCCGCATCGCGTCGTACCACTCCTGGTTGGCCTGGTCGGTTATGCCGCCGATGAGACCGGTCAGCGTCCCGTCCACCATGGTGAGCGTGTTCTGCGGCATCCTCCACGTCTCGGAGATCGAGTACAGACGCAGGTGATTGGGCAAGGGGAGGATCTTCGCCGCCTTCCCCCAGCGGCACTCGTGTTCCAGCAAGGGACGCATGACGGCCAGGGCCGCGCCCTCCAGTCCCTCCAGGGCCTTCTGCATGATGTCCTGGCCGGCGTGGAAATCACCCCACTTGAAATCGGTGACCGGACCGTACTTGGGCGGTGTGTCGATCACGTGCGGAGCAGGTCGCTGTGTCGGGTGACCGGTCGGCGAGGGGTTCGTGGCGTGGTCGGCCGCGACGTAGTTGTTGGCAGTAGTGGTGAATCCGACGCCCGCACGGACTTGGCCCACACGTCGAGGAACCGATTGGCCACTTTCACGTAGGTCTTCGTGAAGTCCTTCATGGCCGAGCCGTTGCCACCGCCGTCCGGGTATCGCGCCAACTCGTCGAGAAACGCCCGCCAGGCGTGAACGGTTGAGCGAGCCCGCGTCCCTTCTCTCGACGGAGGTTTCCATGGGCACCGTATCCCTGCCCGACACCTGGGCGTACGCCCTTCGCCTGCCTCATGATCCGCGCGCGGCACGGGTCGCACGTATGACCGTACGGGCGTGTTGAACGGGCACGGCAGACAGGACCTGCTGGAACCCGTCGAGCTGCTGACGTCGGAGCTGGTCACCAACGCCTACCGGCACACCAGGGGTCCCGCCTCCCTGCGGCTCACCGCGCTGGCGGACGGAAGGCTCAGGGTCGGGGTGTGGGACAGTCACCCGCGCATCCCGGCGCCCTTCGGGGACCCTCCCTGGGACCGGGTTCCGGCGGCCCCGGTGGACGCCGAGCGCGGGCGCGGGCTGCACCTCGTGCAGGAGTACGCCGACTGGTGGGGCGGTTTCCGGATCGGGGACGGCCTGCTGGAGCGGGGCGCCGGGAAGCTGTTGTGGTTCGAGGTGGGCGGGCGACCAATACAGGACGCTGCGGGCCGTGGCACGACGCTTCTCGAGTCCTGACGTGATCCAGCCGCTCAGGGACGGATCAGCTCACGTCAAGCCGTTGTCACTCCCGGCCAGTACCGTGAATGCAGGAAGCTCAGGATGGAGGAGCCGACGCGTGAGCACACGACCCGATCACGGCCATGAGCTGATTCCCCGCCCCGAACGTACCCCGGCGGCAGTACGCACGGCGCTGGCACGGCTGGCCCCGCATCGGCTGAGTGAGATGGAACAGCACAAGGAGGAAGCCCTGGGAGCCGCCCTCCAGGACGGCAAGATCGGCCACCTCCAGTACTGGCTCACCTACTGGCAGACACAGGTGGAGATCGAACGGCGGCCCGACCTGCGTTCCCGTTACCAGGCTGCCCTGGCCTCCGTGCACACCACGGACACCAGAGACGACCCCGACTTCCGCGCGGCCATGGCCGAACTCCGCGCCGTCGAGTCGGAGGCTCGCCAGGCGGTGTCCGCATGACCTGGCGGTGGGAGTACGACCCGGACGAGGAGTATGTCATCGGCGGCGCCCCGCCCGCGTTCGTCGCCGAAGTCGAGAAGCGAGCCGACGAGCTGGTGCGGGCCGCTGCCGCCTTCTACCTCGACGGCACCTCGTATCAGGAGGCGGGCCCGAAGGGAAACGTCGCGCACGTACCCGGTGGCTTCTTCCTGTACTTGATCGTCCCGCGGCACGAGTGCCTCTACATCCACCAGGCGACGTACTTGTGAGCCGACTCCGATACCCGGCTACGCGTCCGCGTACTTCGCGTCCGTCGCCGGGTCCAGGGCGAGGCGGTAGCCGCGTTTGACCACCGTCTGGATGAGCTTCGGGGCGCCCAGGGCCGTGCGGAGGCGGGCCATCGCGGTTTCCACGGCGTGTTCGTCGCGGCCGGCGCCGGGCAGGGCACGCAGGAGGTCCGCGCGGGGGACGACCCAGCCGGGGCGGCGGGACAGGGCCCGCAGCAGGGCCATGCCCGCCGGTGGGACCGGTTTGAGGGCGCCGTCGATCAGGACCGCGTGGCCGCGGATCTCCAGCCGGTGGCCGGCGACGGGCAACGGGCGGGCGCGGGACGGGAGTTCCTGGCAGAGGAGCTGCACCAGGGGGCCCAGGCGGAAGCGTTCCGGCTGGAGGGTGTCCACGCCGTGCGCCTGGAGCGGGACCGCGGTGACGGGGCCGACGCAGGCCGGGAGGACGTCGTGGGACAGGGCGGACAGGAGTTCCGCGAGCAGGCCCCGGGTCTCGGCCCGGGAGAGGAGGGAGGCCGCGGCCGGGGCGCTGGTGAAGGTGAGGGCGTCCAGGGAGCGGGAGACGGTCGCGTCCAGCAGCCGGTCCAGGGGGGTGATGTCCTCGGGGGGCATCCAGCGGTACACCGGGACGGGCACCACCTCCGCTCCCCCGGCCCGGAGCGATTCGACGAAGCCCGGCAGCGGCTCGCCGTGCAGCTGTACGGCGATACGGCGGCCGTCCACGCCCTGTGCCAGCAGGTGGTCCAGCACCTCCGCCAGGGACTCCGACGACGGCGACCACTCCTCCGTCAGGCCGGCCGCGCGGATCGCGCCCTTCACCTTCGGGCCCCGGGCCAGCAGCTCGACCCCGCGCAGCCGGCCGAGCAGCGGCTCGCCCAGGCCCCAGCCGTCGGCGGCCTCGACCCAGCCCCGGAAGCCGATCGCCGTGGTGGCCACCACCACGTCCGGCGCCTGGTCGATGATCTCCTTGGTGGCGGCGAGGAGTTCGCCGTCGTCGGCGAGCGGCACGATGCGCAGGGCGGGTGCGTGCAGGACGGCGGCACCGCGCCGCTGGAGCAGGGCGCCCAGCTCGTCGGCACGGCGGGCGGCGGTGACGCCCACCGTGAATCCCGCGAGCGGGCCGTGCCCGGCTCCGGGTTGCTGCTCTTCGTCGTACATGGGATCTCCTAGCTGACCGGCACGCGAATCGAGCCTGTCAACGGCGCGTGACAGGCTCGGTTCGGCTTCATTGCACCGGTGTTACGTCACACTTCGGCGTAGCTGAGCTGCGACTTCGTCTCCGAAGCCGCCACCGGCGCCGCCTGCCGCGCGGGCCGGCGAAGGTATACGGACCACGTCACCGCGAAGCAGACACCGTAGTAGGCGAGGAAGGCGACGAACGCGCCGGTGCCGGTGCCGTAGGACAGGAAGGACTGGCGGAAGGCGAGGTTGATGGCGACGCCGCCGAGCGCGCCGACCGCGCCGATCAGGCCCATCGAGGCGCCGGACAGCCGGCGGCCGTGGAGCACCGCCGCCTCCCCCTGCAGGCCCTTGGCCAGGGCCTTCGCGTGGAAGATGCCCGGGATCATCTTGAACGTCGAGCCGTTGCCGATGCCGGTGAGCGCGAAGAGCACGACGAACGCGACGACGAACAGCGGCAGCGACTTCCGCACACTGGCCGCGACCAGTACGGCGGTGGCGGCGCCCATGGCGACGTAGTTCCACAGGGTGATGCGGGCGCCGCCGAAGCGGTCCGCGAGCCGGCCGCCGACGGGCCGGACCAGCGAGCCGAGCAGCGGCCCCATGAAGGTGAGGTAGGTCGCCTGCAGCGGGGTCCGGCCGAACTGGTTGGTCAGCACCTGGCCGAAGGCGAAGCTGTAGCCGATGAAGGAGCCGAAGGTGCCGATGTACAGGAACGCCATGATCCAGGTGTGGGCGTCCCTGGCGGCGTCCTTGGCCGCGCCGGTGTCGTTCTTCACCGTCGCCAGGTTGTCCATGAAGACGGCGGCGAGCACGGCGGCCACGACGATCAGCGGGATGTAGATGCCCAGCAGGACGCGCGGTCCGCCGTTCGCGCCGATGACCGCGAGGGCCACCAGCTGGATGGCCGCCACGCCGATGTTGCCGCCGCCCGCGTTCAGGCCGAGCGCCCAGCCCTTCCTCTTCAGCGGGAAGAAGGCGTTGATGTTGGTCATGGAGGAGGCGAAGTTGCCGCCGCCGATGCCCGCCAGCAGGCCGACGAGGAGGAACGTGGTGAAGGACGTGCCCGGCTCCATGACCGCGAAGGCCGCGATCGTCGGGATGAGCAGCAGGCTCGCCGAGATGATCGTCCAGTTGCGGCCGCCGAAGACGGCCACGGCGAAGGTGTACGGGACCCGTACGACCGCACCGACGAGGGTGACCATCGAGGTGAGCAGGAACTTGTCGGCGGGGGTGAGGCCGTACTCCGGGCCCATGAACAGCACCAGGACGGACCACAGGGTCCACACCGAGAAGCCGATGTGCTCTGACAGGACGGAGAACCACAGGTTCCGGTTGGCGATCCGCTCCCCGGTCGCCTTCCAGAACCCCTCGTCCTCCGGGTCCCAGCGCTCGATCCAGCGGCCACTGCGACGGGTTGGGGCTGGGGCTGTCATCACGCCTCCACGGGGCTCCGGCTGCTCGGTCTGCCACACCAGTGACTGAGCCCGAAGGTAGGGAGGGCGCGTTTCCGGCCTTGTGGCTGTGAGTGACCGGAAGGGAACGTTGCTCTCACCCCGTCCGCAGGGGGGATGAGAGGTCCCGCTCCGCCGGGGGCGCGGCCACGCCGCCCATGCGGCGCAGCTTCTGCCAGCGGAGCCGGCCGCCGGTGAGCGCGGTGATCCAGGACTGCAGCAGCACGACGTACATCAGCTGCCGGTACAGGAGCTGCTGCAGGGGCAGCGAGAGCAGCGGGGTGAGCCGCTCGCGGTCCAGGGCGAAGGCGTACGCCGCGCAGACCGCCTGCACCGCGAGGACGCCGCACCAGGCGCCGATCGTCTTCACGGTGGGCCCGAAGACCAGGCCGTAGACGAGGAAGAGGTCGATCAGCGGGGCCAGCAGCGGGGCCACCACCATGAACAGCGACACCAGCGGCAGGCCCACGCGGCCGAAACGGCCGGAGGGACCCCGCTCGAACAGGGCCCGGCGGTGCTTCCAGATCGCCTGCATGGTGCCGTACGACCAGCGGTAGCGCTGGGACCACAGCTGCTGGACCGACTCGGGGGCCTCTGTCCAGGCGCGGGCGCGCTCGGCGTAGACGACCCGCCAGCCGTCGCGGTGCAGCGCCATCGTGATGTCGGTGTCCTCGGCGAGCGTGTCGTCGCTCATCCCGCCGACCCGGTGCAGGGCGGCACGGCGGAACGCGCCGACCGCGCCGGGGATCGTCGGCATGCAGCGCAGGATGTCGTACATCCGGCGGTCGAGGTTGAAGCCCATCACGTACTCGATGTGCTGCCAGGCGCCGATGAGGCGGTTCTTGTTGCCGACCTTGGCGTTGCCGGCGACGGCGCCGACGCGCGGGTCGGCGAAGGGCTGCACGAGTTCGCGGACGGTGGACGGCTCGAAGACCGTGTCGCCGTCCATCATCACGATCAGGTCGTACCGGGCCTCGGCGATGCCGCGGTTGAGCGCGGCCGGCTTGCCCGCGTTGGCCTGCCGGATCACCCGGACGTTCGGCAGGCCCAGCGCCTCCACGAGGCCGGCGGTGCCGTCCGTGGAGCCGTCGTCGACGACGAGCACCTCGATCGGGTGCTCGCTGCGCATCAGCGAACGGACCGTGTTCTCGATGCACTTGGCCTCGTTGTACGCCGGGACCAGCACCGACACCGGCTCGGTGACCGGCGCCTCGCCCCAGCGGAAGTCCCGGCGCCGGGTGCGGCGCGCGTGGACGCCGGCCAGCAGCAGCATCAGGGCGAAGCGGGCGAGCACGAGGACGCCGGTGACCGCGAGACCGGTGACGAGGGCGCCGGTGACGTTGTCCGCCGCCCGCACCAGGAGGATCCAGACCTTGCCCTTCCACAGGTCGAGGCCGGTGACCGGGGTGTCGGCGCTCGGCGCCTTCAGGGCCTCGGTGACGGTCTGGAACCTGTACCCCTGCTGCTGGAGACGGGACAGGTACCCATCGAGCGCCCGGACCGTCTGGTGGCGGTCGCCGCCGGAGTCGTGCATGAGGACGACCGCGCCCTTGCCGCCGTGGGGCGTGGCGTTGCGGATGATCCGGGCCACGCCCGGCCTGCGCCAGTCCTCGCTGTCGATGTCGTCCACGACGGTGAGATAGCCGCGGCTGCCGACGTACTCGGTCACCGGCCAGGACCGGTCGTCCATGGCGTCGGCGAAGGAGGAGTACGG
Source organism: Streptomyces sp. NPDC048192 (assembly GCF_043202415.1). NCBI lineage: Bacteria > Bacillati > Actinomycetota > Actinomycetes > Kitasatosporales > Streptomycetaceae > Streptomyces > Streptomyces sp. NPDC048192. The sequence continues at coordinate 75,127 of NZ_JBIDAL010000025.1, read as the reverse complement.
CGGCCGGAACAGGGAGCTGCGGATGCCGGCGGCGCCGGCCAGCGCCAGCTGGCTCTGCGACAGCTCCCAGTCGATGCGCCGCGTGGAGTGGTACGACAGGTCCGGGTGGTCGAAGGTGTGCACGCCGACCTCGTGTCCCTCGGCCACCATGCGCCGGACCAGGTCCGGATGGCGCGAGGTCATGGTGCCGGTGACGAAGAAGACCGCGTGCGCGTGGTGCTTCCTCAGGACGTCGAGGACCTTCGGGGTCCACTTCGGGTCGGGGCCGTCGTCGAAGGTGAGGACGATCCGGTGGTCCGGGATCCGCAGGCTGGTGACGGCGCCGCCCCGGGTGTCGATGACCGGGCCGCCGTCGAGGATCTTCGCCGGCACCCGGTCGTGCGCCGACTCCGGGCGGATGCGGTGGTCCGCGAGGATCTCGCTGTGCACGTAGCCGCGCAGCATGAGCATCGCCAGGGTCGCGCAGAGCACCAGCACGGGGAGCAGATAGCGCAGGGGCAGCCGGGGGCGGCGGCCGCGGGGACGCGAAGCCATCAGAGGGTGTTTCCCTGGTCGGATCAGAGCGGGAGCGGAATGTGCGAGTGCTTGGCCCGGCCGGGGGGTGTGGGCCGGGTGCGCGTCGGCGAGGAGGAGGGAGCCGGGGAGGTCGCGCCGCCCGGGGCGGACGGGGTCGGGGACGCGCCCGGCGAGGGAGCCGTCGCGGACGGGGAGTTCCCGGGCTCGCCCGGCGTGGAGGCGCTGGTGGCGCCGGCCGTGGAGGCGGCGGCCTTGGAGCCGCCGGGCGTCGGACCGGTCGAACCGGCCCCCGGTACGGCGGTCGCACCCGCCGACGCGGGCAGACCCGTCCCGGTCACCGCACCGGGCTCCGACAGGCCCGGCACGGAGGAGGCGCTGGGCCGCGGCGAGACGTGCACCTGCCCGGCAGGCTTGTCGTCCCCCTGCCCGGGCACCGGCAGCCACGGGGCGGTGGAGTTGCCGGACAGCAGGGTCGCGACGATGACGGCGGCGTACCCGGCACAGCCGACGGCGACAACCATCCCGAGCCGCCGGAAACGCCGCCCACGACGCCCGGAGGCATCGACGAACACGGGCCCGTCGGCACCGTCACCCCCGGAACCCGGGGCGTGCGCGACGTCCCGCGTGTCGCCAGCCCGCATCGCAGCCGCCTGAGCCGTCACGTCGGGGAGCTCCTGGGCGGGGGTGTCGACGGGGGCGGAGGGTGCGGGGAGCGGTGCATCGGCGGGGCCGACGGATTCGGCGGCGGGGTCGGGGAGCGGGGCGCTGGCGGGAGCAGAGGGCTCGCGGCCCGGGGCATCGGCGGAGGCGGCGGACTCGGCGGCGGCGTCCTGGACCGGGGCGACGGCGAGAGCGGAGGCCTCGCGTCCCGGCGCATCGGCGGGACCAGCGGAATCGACAGCGGCATCGAGGACCGAGGCGACGGCGGGAGCGGCGGGGTCGCGGAGCGGGGCGCCCGCCGGGCCGACAGAATCGATGGCGGCGTCAGGGACCGGGGCGACGGCGAGAGCGGAGGCCTCGCGGCCCGGGGCATCGGCGGAGGCGGCGGACTCGACAGCGGCGTCTGGGGCCGAGGCGACGGCGGGAGCGGCGGGCTTGCGGCCCGGGGCACCGGCAGAGGCGGCGGAATCGCCGACGGCGTCCTGCACCGAGGCGTGGGCGGAGGCGGTGGGGCGGTCGTCGGGCGGGGGCTCGGTGGGGGACGCGGTGGTCTCCGCCGAGGGGGGCGGGTTCTCCGCGTCTCCGGGCTCGGTAACGGCCTTGGCGACCTGCGCGTCTCCGGGCTCCGCGACGATCTTGGCGGCCTCCGCCTCTCCAGGCTTTGCAGCGACCTCGGCGGGCTCCGCGTCTACCGGCTCCACGGCGGCCTCGGGGCTTTCGCCGGCCACGGCAGCCACGGCGGCGACTGCGGCGATCTCAGCCTCGTTCACCGCGACCACGGCGGCACCCGCCGCGTCGTCCCTGCCCGCGACCACGCCGGCACCCGCCGCGCCACCCCCGCCCGCGCTCTCCGCGGAGGCCAGCGCGTCCGGGGTGTGGTCGGCCTGTGCGGCGGTGGGCGCAGGATTTGCGGTGCCCCGAAGCGGCTCGGTGGCTGGAACGGTTGCCTCGTGCGAGGCGGGGGCGGGCTTCGGCGCGGCTGGGGGCGCCAGCGTGTCCGTCGTCGGGTGAGCGGTTCTCGGACCGTCCGCTTGGGCGTCTTCTGGCCAGTTCTTCATGCGCGCGCTTCCCCCCACGGGACACTTTCCGGGTGCGCTGGCGGCCCGAGCGCCGTCGACCGGAACACGCCCCCACCTGGTTCGAGCGCCCCCACCTACCAACGCTGCGCTCGCGGCATGAATGTAGCGCACGCCGTGCGCCCGTGATGTCCGGGCGTCTTTTCCGGCCGCGGGTCACCCGCCCATCACGGTCTCGTCCATGGCCGGAACCCATCCACCGGCGGGCCGGCGCAGCCACCCCTGCTCCGCCGCGAGCCCGGCCGCCGCACGGCGCAGCGCGTCCAGCGCGGGATGGACCAGCCCTTTCCGCCACACCAGGGAGACCGGAGACAGCGGGACGGGATCGACGAGCGGGCGGCGGACCGTGCGGGGCAGGGCCGGGAAGTCGACCACGGCCAGCACCGGATGGCGGGTCTTGGCCATGATCCGCTCGAACTCCTCGTCGCCGACGGCCAGCGGCAGCGGCGGGGCGAGCCGGACGCCGTGCTCCTCGAAGAGCCGGCGCGCCAGGTCGGTCCACTCCAGCGTGCGCGGGTTCCCGGCGCCGGCGTACACCGTCTCCCCGGCCAGCGCGGCGAGCGGCACCTCGGCGAGGGCGGCCAGGGGGTGGTCGTCCGGGAGGACGACGGCCATCGGCTCGTAGCGCACCGGCTGCTGCGCGAGGCCGGACCGCAGCGCCGGGTCCAGGCCGGCGTAACGGCCGAAGGAGGCGTCCAGCCGGCCGGCCAGCAGTTCGGCGGCGGCTCCGGTCAGACCGCTCTCGTAGCGGGCCATCAGCTCGCAGTCGGGGGCGAGTTCACGGGCCCGGTGCAGCACGCGGCGGCCGGTGGCCAGGCCCGGCGAGTTGACGTCGACCAGCAGCGGGCGGGACTGGCCGGGGGCGAAGGCGGCGAGCAGGTCGTCCTGGGCGGCCAGGACCCGGCGGGCGTGCGGGAGCAGCCGTACGGCGTCGGGGGTCGGCGTCACCTGCCGGGTCGTCCGCACGAACAGTTCCGCCCCCAACTCCCGCTCCAGCCGCCGTACGTCGCGGCTGAGCGCCTGCTGGGCGACGTACAGCCGGGCCGCGGCGCGGGTGAAGTGCAGTTCCTCGGCGACGGCCACGAAGGCGCGGAGCAGGCGGGGATCGATGTCGGTGGGCGCGGGCATGTCCGTGAACTTACAACGGGAGTGCGTGAATCGGCGTCCGGAAGGTGTTGGACCGGGTGATCGGCCGCGGGCGAGGGTGGGGCCATGTCCACGTCCCCGGTCATATCCACCGCCGGCGGCTACCGCCGTCTCTTCGCTCTGCCCGGCGCCCGTGCCTTCACCGCGGGCAACCTCCTCGCCCGGCTGCCCATGGGCATGTTCAGCGTGAGCGCGGTCGTGATGATCGCCGGCTCGCGGGGCTCGTACGCCCTGGCCGGTGCGGTCACCGCGACCGGACTCGCGGCGACCGCGCTGGTCGGGCCGTGGGTCGCGCGGCTCGTCGACCGGCACGGACAGGCCCGGGTCGCCGTCCCGGCCACCCTCGCCTCGGTGCTCGGCAGCCTCGCGCTGCTGCTGTGCGTCCGCTACGACGCACCCGACTGGACCCTGTTCGCCGCCTACACCGGCACCGCGGCGACCCCGAACATCGGCGGTCTGTCCCGGGCGCGCTGGGCCCATCTGCTGCGCGACGAACCCGGCGCGCTGCACACCGCGAACTCCTTCGAACAGGCCGCCGACGAGCTGTGCTTCATGCTCGGGCCGGTGCTGGCCTCCTTCCTCACCGGCACGTTCTTCCCGGAGGCGGGCACGCTGACCGGGGCGTTCCTGCTGCTGACCGGCATGCTGCTGTTCACCGCCCAGCGGGCCACCGAGCCGCCGCCGCGGGGGCGTTCACAGGCGCGGTCGCCGCTGCGCACGCCGGGGATCCCGCCGCTGCTGGCGTGTTTCGTCGCGACCGGGGCGGTGTTCGGCTCGATGGAGGTCGTCACGATCGCCTACGCCGACGCGCAGGGTCACCGTACGGCGGCCGGCGCGGTCCTCGCGTTGCAGGCGGCGGGGTCGTGCGCGGCGGGGCTGGGGTACGGGGCGCTGAAGCCGGCGGGGGTGCGGCTGGTGCACTGCCTGGCGGGGATGGCGGCGCTGATGACCCTGCCGTGGACCGCCGCCGGCCTCGCCGGTTCGCTGTGGGCGCTGGCGGGGGCGCTGCTGGTGGCGGGGATGGCCACGGCGCCGACGATGGTGACCGCGATGACCCTGGTCCAGCGGCGCACCCCGGCCGACCGTCTGAACGAGGGCATGAGCCTGATGGTGACGGGACTGCTCACGGGGGTGGCCTGCGGCTCGGCGGCGGGGGGCTGGGCGGCGGAGCACCTGTCCGCGACGGTCGCGTACGCGGTCCCGGCCGGCGCCGCCGCGCTGGCCCTGGGCGTGGCCGCGCTCACCCGCGTCGGCGGGGTGCCGCCGGACGGGGCGGCCGACGGCGCCGCCCCATGACGAACGCCCCGCCGCTCGAAAGCGACGGGGCGTTGTGAACATGGGGCGAGCCCCCGGAGGGGCTTGGTGGAGATGGCGGGAATCGAACCCGCGTCCAACGGTGTGGAATCAGGGCTTCTCCGTGTGCAGTCCGCTTCGCTTTTCTCGGCCCCGGAGATCACGCGGACAAGTCTCCGACGGGCTCAGTCACTGTTTGATTTCCCTCTTCACCCCGTGACCGGGATCGAGGTTTAGTTCCCTAGCTGATGCCAGGATCCGGGTCGGGAACAGCCCCGGGCTGACACTTCGCAAGTCGCTACTTAGGCAGCGAGGGCGAAGGAATCGCGCTTGGTGTTGGCGATTATTTTTTTCGGCCTGTGGTTTACGAGATCATGGCCGCTTCCTCGACACGCTTCCCCTGCTTCGACAGCCGCTGTCGAAACCGATCATCCCCATGTTGATTTTTCAAACCCTCCGAGGAGGGCCGCACGCACCCGCTGTGGAGTGCGGGTGCCATCGTAGAGCAACAACGCCCGCCGATGCCACCGTATTCCTGCCGGTCACCCGGCCGTCGTACGGCGATCGCATCAGATAACGCGGCCCGGGTCCGGAACATTCCCGGGACCGGCGCCGCCCCGCGCGGGGTCAGCCGCGCTGCCTGCGCCGGACCGCCGACATCGCCCGGTCCGCCTCGCGCCGGTCCTGCTTCTCCCGCAGGGTCTGCCGCTTGTCGTACTCCTTCTTGCCCTTCGCCAGCGCGATCTCGATCTTGGCCCGGCCGTCCTTGAAGTACAGGGCGAGGGGCACGATGGTGTGACCCGTCTCCTGGGACTTGGACTCCAGCTTGTCGATCTCCTCGCGGTGCAGCAGCAGCTTGCGCTTGCGCCGGGCGCTGTGGTTCGTCCAGGTGCCCTGGCTGTACTCGGGGACGTGCACGTTGTGCAGCCACGCTTCGTGGTCGCTCAGCTGCACGAAGCCGTCGACCAGCGAGGCCCGCCCCTGGCGCAGTGACTTCACCTCGGTGCCCATGAGGACCAGACCGGCCTCGTAGGTGTCGAGGATGTGGTAGTCGTGCCGCGCCTTCTTGTTCTGCGCGATCAGCTTGCGCCCTTTTTCCTTAGCCATAGTGCCGCCCATTTTCGCACCACACCCGGGGTGTGCGTACAGCCGATTACGTGTGGCTAGGAGGGGTCGCCCAGGCCGGCGAGGACCGTCTCGGCCCGCCGCTCGGCCTCGTCGGGCGCCGCCTCGAGGTCGGGGGTGATGCCGCGGCCGTCGACCGCGTGCCCCAGCGGGGTGCGGTAGTGGCCCACGGTCAGCTCGGCCACCGAGCCGTCGGGCAGGCCGGTCGGCATCTGGATGGAGCCCTTGCCGAAGGTGCGGGAGCCGACGACCACCGCGCGGCCCCGGTCCTGCAGGGCCCCGGTGAGCATCTCGGCCGCGCTCATCGTGCCGCCGTCGACCAGGGTGACCAGGGGCCGGGTGGTGTCGCCGCCGGTGTCGGCGTGCAGGGAGCGCTGCACGCCGTCGGTGTCGTAGGTGGCGACCAGGCCGCCGTCGAGGAAGGCGGAGGCGGTCCTGACGGCCTCGGTGACCAGCCCGCCGGAGTTGCCGCGCAGGTCGAGCACGATGCCGCCGCCGGCCGGGGCGTGCCGTACGGCGGTGCGGACGGCGTCCCCCGAGCCCTTGGTGAACGCGGCGATCCTGATGAGGGTGGCCCCGCCCGGCAGCCGGCGCACGGTCACCGAGTCGGTCGACAGCCGGGCCCGGCGCAGGGTCTCGGTCCACGCGCGCGTGCCGCGCTGGAGGCCGAGGGTGACCGTCGTGCCGGCGGCCGCGTCGTCGGCGTCGCCGCGCAGCAGCGAGACCACCTCGGTGACCGGCCGGCCGTCGGCCTTGCGGCCGTCGATGCTGCGCAGCCGGTCGCCGGACCGGATCCCCGCCTCGGCGGCCGGCGAGCCGGGCTGCACCCGGGTCACCTCGATCCGGCCGTCCCGCTCGCGCCGCGCCCACAGGCCGACGCCGGTGTAGCGGCCGTCGAGTGCCTCCTGGAACTCCTGGTACTCGCCCTCCGAGTAGACGGCGCCCCAGCGGTCCCCGCTGCGGCTGACGGCCCGCTCGGCCGCCTCCATCGGGGACGTGCCGTCGGCCAGCGCCTGGGCGGCGGCCCGCTGCACGTCCTCGTGCCCGGTGGCCGCGCCCTTCGGGGAGGGGGCGGCCTTGCGCGCGGACGCCACCGGTGCGGCGGGGTCGGGTTCCGGGAAGGAGCCGGTGGCGGCGCCGGTGACCAGGACGCCGGCGAAGACCAATGTCAGGGCGGCCCCGCGGCGGAAGCGGCGGGGCGGGCAGAACAGGTCACGACCTGACATGGCGGTGAGTCTAGGACAACGCGAAGGGCCGTACGGCCGGTTGACCGCACGGCCCTTCTTGGCGTGCGTCACACCTTCAGGTACTTGCGCAGAGCGAAGAACGCCGCCAAGGACGGCATCACGACGCTCGTCGCGAGGATCAGCGGCAGCTTGGTCAACACGGCGTCCCAGCCGACGAAGTTGATGAGCGTGAGCTTGTGGGACAGGTCCATGCCGTGGTCGATGGTGAGGTACCGGCCGACCACCAGCGCCACGCAGGCGAGTCCGCCGCCGATGAGCCCGGCGACCGCGGCCTCGGCGATGAACGGCGCCTGGATGTAGAAGCCCGAGGCGCCGACCAGGCGCATGATCCCGGTCTCGCGCCGGCGGCTGAACGCCGAGACGCGCACGGTGTTGACGATCAGCAGCAGCGCGACGACCAGCATCATCGCCATCACGCCGAGCGCGCCCCGGTTCATCAGGTTCAGCAGCTGGAAGAGGTTGTCCAGGATCCCCTTCTGGTCCTGCACGGACTGCACGCCGGGCCGTCCGTTGAACGCGGACGCGATCACCTGGTACTTCTGCGGGTCCTTGAGCTTGATCCGGTAGGACTCCTGCATCTGGTCCGGGGTGAGCGAGCTGGCCAGCGGGGAGTTTCCGAACTGCTCCTTGTAGTGCTTGTACGCCTCGTCCTGCGACTCGTAGGTGACCTTCTCGACGACCGTCATCTTGTGCAGGTCCGAGAGGATCTGCTTCTTCTGGTCCTCGGTGACCGCGCCCTTGGCGCAGTTGACGTCCGAGTCGGCGTCGTGCTTGTTGCACAGGAAGATCGAGACGTTGACCTTGTCGTACCAGTAGCCCTTCATGGTGCTCACCTGGTCGCTCATCAGCAGGGAGCCGCCGAAGAGGGCCAGGGACAGGGCGACGGAGACGATGACGGCGAAGGTCATCGTCAGATTGCGGCGGAGACCGACACCGATCTCCGACAGGACGAACTGGGCGCGCATGGCGTCTGGTCGAGCCTTTCCGTCGTGAACTTGCTTAGTGCTGGTAGCCGTAGACGCCGCGGGCCTGGTCGCGGACGAGGCGGCCCTTCTCCAGCTCGATGACGCGCTTGCGCATCTGGTCCACGATGTTCTGATCGTGCGTCGCCATGATGACGGTGGTGCCCGTCCGATTGATGCGGTCGAGCAGCTTCATGATGCCGACGGAGGTCTGCGGGTCGAGGTTGCCGGTGGGCTCGTCGGCGATGAGCAGCTTCGGGCGGTTGACGAAGGCCCGCGCGATGGCGACGCGCTGCTGCTCACCACCGGACAGCTCGCCGGGCATGCGGTCCTCCTTGCCGCCGAGGCCGACGAGGTCGAGCACCTGCGGCACGGACTTGCGGATCTCGCCCTTGGACTTGCCGATCACCTCCTGCGCGAAGGCCACGTTCTCCGCGACCGTCTTGTTCGGCAGCAGGCGGAAGTCCTGGAAGACGGTCCCCAGCTGGCGGCGCATCTGCGGCACCTTCCAGTTGGAGAGGCGTGCGAGGTCCTTGCCCAGCACGTGCACCTGGCCGTGGCTGCAGCGCTCCTCGCGGAGGATGAGCCGCAGGAAGGTGGACTTTCCGGAGCCGGAGGACCCCACGAGGAACACGAACTCGCCCTTCTCCACCTCCAGGGAGACATCCCTGAGTGCGGGGCGGGTCTGCTTGGGGTAGACCTTGGAGACGTTGTCGAATCGGATCACGGATGCACCACGGGTCGCCGGGGGTAGATGAGCGTGACCATACGCGAACCGGGTGTGCAAGTGCAGTCGCAGGTCGAGGTTGGGTAAGGCTTGTACGTTTTTGTACCGGCCGCTGTTCCCCTCCGGCTCTCCGGGGGCCCGCGCACGCACTCCGTGAACCTGGCACAGTGGAGGGGGGAACGTTCTCGTTCCCAGGAGCGTTGTACGTGTGATGGCCGGTGCAAGGAGGGCGAGCGCATGACGTACGACCGGTTGGTGTGCGCGAACTGCGCGGCGCCCGTGAGCGAGGGCCGGTGCCCGGTGTGCCGTGCCAACCGCGAGCGACTGCAGCAGGAGGGCTTCCTCGGCGGGGTGAACCCGATGGCGCTGATCGCACTGCTGGCGGTGCTGATCGCCGCGGTGGCGCTGCTGGCGCACCAGACCGCGTAAGAGAAGTCTCACAGACCCGTCAGGGCCCGGAGCGTCAGGCTCCGGGCCCTTGCGCGTGCACGCCGTGCGCGCCGCGTGAGCGTACGGCTACGCTCAGGCGGCAGCGCCGCCCCGGCCGTTGACCAGGCGCGGCAGGATGCGGAAGCCGATGCCGCCCGCGATCATCGTCGCGGCGCCGATGACCAGGAACGCGGTCTGGCCGGCACCGGTCTCGGCGAGCTGCTTGTCGCCGCCCTGGGCCTTGCTGTCGGACCCGGTGTCGGTGAGGGCCGAGGAGCCCTCCTCCTGGGGCGCGGTGCCGCTGCCGCCCTGCGGGTTGTCGTGGTTGCCACCGGTGCTGGAACCGCCGGTGCCGGAGCCGCCGTTGCCGGAGCCGCCGGTGTTGCCACCGTTGCCGTTACCGCCGTTGCCGTTGCCGCCGTTGCCGTTGCCACCGTTGCCGTGGCCGCCGCCGTTGCCGCCGTCACCGGAACCGCCCTCGGTGCTGCCCTGGGTGGAACCCTGGGTCGAGCCCTCGGTGGTGCCCTGGGTCGAACCCTGAGTGGAACCCTGGGTGGTGCCCTGGGTCGATCCCTGGGTGGAACCCTGCGTGTCGCCCTCGGTGGTGCCGAGGGTCGAGCCCTGGGTGTCGCCCTCGGTGGTGCCCAGGGTGTCGCCCTGGGTCGAGCCCTGGGTGTCGCCCTCCGTGGTGCCCAGCGTGTCGCCCTGGGTCGAGCCCTGGGTGTCGCCCTCCGTGGTGCCCTGGGTGGACCCCTGGGTCGTCCCCTCGGTCACGCCGAGCGTGGCGCCCTGGATGGTGCCGTCGGTCGTACCCTCGGTGGTCCCGTCGGTGTCGTTGCCGTCCGTGGTGACACCGAGGCTGATCGGTCCGGCCTTGACATCGAGGTCCAGGGCGGAGGCCGCGCCGGCTGCGGTCAGTGACGCACCGGCCGCGATCACGGCGCCGGCGGCTATCCGCGCGACCCGGATCCGCGTCTTCTTCGTCATATGGTTGCTACCCCCAGTAGCTGATCGTCCATGAGGCGGCGCATGGGGCGTGCCGTGATCGACGGGAGGCAGCCGGTGACGAAGCGCGTCAACTCGTTCCCCCGGTTCACATGCGCCCCTGAAGTTACGCATGCCGCGCTTCACCCTTCCGATTTTTCAAAGCAACGTCAAGGCCGTTGCGGGCGCTATGTCCGCTCGGGGGCCGTATGCGGCGAGTTGAAGCGTGTGAGTGTGATGTAAAACCCAGACAAAAGACAACTGCCGCCTCTCGGGCGGCAGTTGTCATGTCGACAAAGTAACTTCTGCGGTTACTTCTCCTGCTGCTTGCGCCAGCGAATACCGGCCTCCAGGAACCCGTCGATCTCGCCGTTGAACACGGCCTCCGGGTTGCCCACTTCGTATTCGGTGCGCAGGTCCTTGACCATCTGGTACGGGTGCAGCACGTAGGAGCGCATCTGGTTGCCCCAGGAGTTGCCGCCGTCGCCCTTGAGGGCGTCCATCTTGGCCTGCTCCTCCTGCCGGCGGCGCTCCAGCAGCTTGGCCTGGAGGACGTTCATCGCGGTGGCCTTGTTCTGGATCTGCGACCGCTCGTTCTGGCAGGAGACCACGATGCCGGTGGGCAGGTGGGTGATGCGCACCGCGGAGTCGGTGGTGTTCACGCCCTGGCCGCCGGGGCCGGAGGAGCGGTAGACGTCGATGCGCAGGTCGGACTCGTCGATCTCGACGTGGTCGGACTGCTCGACGACGGGCAGCACCTCCACACCCGCGAAGGAGGTCTGGCGGCGGCCCTGGTTGTCGAAGGGCGAGATGCGCACGAGGCGGTGCGTGCCCTGCTCGACGGAGAGGGTGCCGTAGGCGTAGGGCGCCTGGACGGCGAAGGTGGTCGACTTGATGCCGGCCTCTTCCGCGTACGACGTCTCGATCAGCTCCGTCTTGTAGCCGCGCTGCTCGGCCCAGCGCAGGTACATGCGCTGGAGCTTCTCGGCGAAGTCGGCGGCGTCGACGCCGCCGGCCTCGGCGCGGATGTTGACGAGCGCCTCACGGGAGTCGTACTCGCCGCTGAGGAGCGTGCGGACCTCCATCTCGTCCAGCGCCTTCTTGACCGCGGCCAGCTCGGACTCGGCCTCGGCGCGGGTGTCCGGGTCGTTCTCCTCCTCGGCCATCTCGAAGAGGACCGCGAGATCGTCAATCCGTCCGCGCAGCGCCTCCGCCTTCCTGACCTCGGCCTGGAGGTGGGAGAGCTTGCTGGTGATCTTCTGCGCCTCGTCCGGGTTGTCCCACAGGGACGGCGCGGCCGCCTGCTCCTCGAGCACGGCGATGTCTGCCCTCATCCTGTCGAGGTCCAGGACGGCCTCGATCGACTCCATGGTCGAGGAGAGGGACTTCAGCTCTTCGGATACATCGACGACTGCCACGCCTCCCAGCGTAACGGCTGTGGCAACCGACCTCGGCCGAGCGTCCCCGGCGTCTCGCCGGCCCCGGGTCGGTCAGGGGCCGGCGTCCGGGGTGGGTCAGGGTGGGTCAGGGGGCCGACGTGCTGTGGGTGCCGGACGGCGTCCCGGAGTCGTCGTCCGCCGACACCCACCACGCCCCGACGCCCACGACGGCCGCCACGACCAGTCCGGCCACGCCCAGGGTCAGCCTGCGCCGCCGCAGCGCCGCCCGGTGCCTCGCCGAGCCCGGCCGGGGCGCGCCGGCGGCCCGGGGGGCGCGAGCCGTCCCGTGGGCGCCGCCCGCCAGCTCGTCCGGTCCCGGTACGCGCATCGAGGTGTGCGTGTCGCGGTTGGAGTCCGGCTTGGCGCCGGGCACGAGCGGGACCGCGCCCCGCCGCCGCACCGGCTCGCCGCCCGGGACGGGCGGCGCCGGCTCCTGTGCCGCCTCCTCGGCTGGCTCCGGTTCGTCGACGTCCAGCGGCGGCATCCCGGCCAGCGTCGGCAGCTGCTCGCGCAGCCGCGCCGCCAGCTCCGAGGCGCGCAGCCGGGACGCGGGCGCCTTGGCCAGGCACTGCACGATCAGCTGCCACAGCTCCTCGGGGATGCCGGGCAGGGGTACGACGGTCTCGGTCACGTGGCGGCGCAGCACCGCGCCGGGGTGGCCCCCGCCGAACGGGGTGAAGCCGGCCAGCAGCTCGTACAGGACGGTCGCCAGGGCGTAGATGTCCACGGCCGCGCGGGGCGGCAGGCCCTCGACGATCTCCGGTGCCAGGTAGTCCGGCGTGCCGATGATCTTCGTGGCGCGGGTCCGCTTCGGCGAGTCGATCAGCTTGGCCACGCCGAAGTCGGTGAGCAGGGCGGGGTGCGAGCCGCCGGGGCCGAGCGGGCCCTGCATGTCGAGGAGCACGTTCTCGGGCTTGACGTCCCGGTGGACGACCCCGGCCGCGTGGGCCGCCGCCAGCGCGTCGGCGATGTCCGCGACGATCGCGACGGCCGCCTCGGGGGCGAGCCGCCGCTCGCGCTCCAGCCGGGTGCGCAGGTCGGTGCCCCGCACCAGGTCCATGACGAGGGCGAGGTCGTTGCCGTCGACCACCAGGTCGCGCACGGTGACGATGTGCGGGTGCTCCAGGCCGAGCAGCGCGGTGCGCTCCTGCACGAAGCGTCCGACGAGCTCCTGGTCGGAGGCGAGGTCCTCGCGCAGCATCTTGATGGCGACGGGCCCGTCCGGTCCCTCGCCCAGCCACACCGTGCCGGCGCTGCCCCGACCAAGGATCTGGTTCGCGGTGTACCGGCTGCCGATCTTCCGTGCCAAGACTGCTCCTACAGACGCGCGTTGTCGCGTGGTGTCGCTAAAACTACGCGTCCGACGAGCCAACCTTCACCGCGGAGACGGAAATCACCCGCCAGATGTCGACAAATCCGCAAACTCGCGGTCAGTCACCGCGAGTACCCGGAGTCAGTTGCCGCCGCCCGAGGAGCCGCCCAGCTCCTTGACCCACTTGCTTGCCTGGCCGACCCAGTGGCTCACCTCGTGCCAGTAGCCGCGGCCCTGGCCGATCCAGGTGTGCACCGGCGTCAGCTCGTAGATCAGCCAGCTCGCCACGACCAGGATGACGATCGTGAACAGGCAGCCCTTCAGACAGCCGAGACCCGGGATTTTCATCGGGTTGGCGCTGCGCCGCCGCGGCTCGCGGGGCTCGCGCGCGGGCCGCTGCGGCTCCGGCGCGGGCGGCGCGTACCGCTGCGGACGCCGCTGCGGCGCGTACTGCTGGGGCTCGGGCGCATAGCCGTACCCCTGCTGGTAGCCCTGCTGACGGCCGCGCGGCTGCGGCTGCTGGGGGCGGGGCTGCGGGGCCTGCCGCGGCTGCTGCTGCGGCCGGGCCACCTGCCGCTGCGGCCGGTGGCGCAGCGGGTCGTCCTCCGGCGAGAGGTACTGGATCTGCGTCTGCTCGTTGCGGTCGCGGGCCGCGCGCAGCTGGGTCTGCCAGGGGTGCGGCTGTTCGGGCTGCTGCCCCTGCGGGCCGGTGTTCGGCAGCACCGCCGTCGGGTCCGCCGCGCCCGTGTTCGGCAGGACGGCGGTGGGGTCGGCGGCGCCCGCGGGACCGCCGGTGTGCGGCAGCACGCTGGTCGCGGCGTTCGGGTCGTACGCCCCCGCGGAGCCATGCGGCAGCACCTGGGTGGGGTCGGCGGCGCCGGGCACGCCCGGTACGGCGGCCGGGGCCGGGTCCGGGGCCAGCAGCGCGCCCACGCCCTCGGCGGCGGCGATCTGCGCCGCGTTCGCGTGCACGCCGACGCCCTCGGCGACGACCCTCAGGGCGCGCGCGAGGTTCTCGGCGCTCGGCCGTTCGTCGGGGTTCTTGCGCAGGCAGCGCTCTATGACCGTCCACAGCGGGTCCGGGACGGTGGAGGGGCGGCGCGGCTCGGCGCTCAGGTGCTGGTGCAGGACCTCCAGGGCCGAGCCGCCCGAGAACGGCGGGTGGCCGGTGACCAGTTCATACAGCAGGATGCCGGCGCCGTAGATGTCCACGGCGGAGGTCTGCGGGCGGCCCTCGGCGGACTCCGGCGCCACGTACGCGGGCGTGCCGACGAACTCCTGGGTGCGGGTCAGGCCCGGGGAGTCGGCGAGCCGGGCGATGCCGAAGTCGGTCAGCATCGGGTGCATCCGGCCGTCGTGCTGCATGAGCAGCACGTTCGCGGGCTTCAGGTCCCGGTGGACCACGCCGTCGGCGTGGCTCGCGGCGAGCGCGTCGGCGATCTGGGCGGTCATCAGCGCGGCGGCGACCGGCGACAGCGGGCCGTTCTCGCGCAGGTAGCGGTGCAGGTCGGGGCCGTCGACGAGGTCCATGACCAGGGCCAGCAGATCGCCCTCGACGACCAGGTCGCGCACCCGGACGATGTTCGGGTGGGTGAGGCGGAGCAGGACCGAGCGCTCGCGCAGGAAGCGCATCACGATGTCCGGGTCGCTCGCCAGCTCCTCCTTGAGGACCTTGATGGCGACCGTCTCGCCGGGCTGTCCGGGCACGGCCGCCTCGGCGCCCGCGGTCTCGCGCTGGCGGGCACGCCAGACGGTGCCTGTGGCGCCGCGTCCCAGCGGCTCCTCAAGCAGGTACTTGCTGCCGACTGGCCGCACGTCACGCGCTCCCTGCTGCTTGCTGATGCTTGCTTGCCTGCGTTCCGGTTGTCGTTCCGGTCCGGTCCACTGTAGTGCCGCTCCCGAGGGCACTACGTAAGCGTTCCCGACCCTGTTCGACGTGTTCGACGGAAAGACGCGCGGGCCGGTCCGCCGGTTGCCGGGGAGCGCACGTGACCGATCTCAACTGATCGTTCGTACGGCACTGGTCAGGCACTTTTGCGGGCAGAGCCGACCAATCAAGATCACTTGACGCCGGGTGGCGGGCGTGTTGTCAGTGGCAGGTGCGAGGATGCCTTGCAGTACTGACCGACGTGCTCGTGTTGGGGTGGGGATGCAGATCCGGCTGACCGTCGTAGACCCGCTGGGCCCGGCTCCGCAGCGGGGCCGCGCCGCGAGCCGCGACGTGCTGGTCACGGCGCCCGCGGGCACCGACCTGGCCGCGGTCGCGTCGGCGCTGGTCCAGGCGGTCGCCGGGGAGGGCCGCGACTCCGGCTCCCCCGTGCTGTACGCCGGCGCGGAGCGGCTGGACCCGCGCCGCAGCACCCTCGGCGAGCCCCCGCTGATCGACGGCGCCGTGCTGTCCCTGGGCGCCCCGGCGGCTCCCGAGCCGCACCCCGAGCTGGACGAGGCGCCGACCCAGCTGCACGTCGTCGCGGGCCCGGACGCGGGCGGGGTCCATCTGCTGCACGGCGGCCGGATCACCGTGGGCCGCTCGGCCGACGCGGACGTGCCGCTGGACGACCCCGACGTCTCCCGGCTGCACTGCGCGGTCACCGTCGACGCGGACGGCCGCGTCTCGGTCGCCGACCTCGGCTCCACGAACGGTACGGCGCTGGACGGGACGCGGGTCGGCGAGCGTCCGGTGCGGGTCCCTGCCGGGGGGCTGCTGCGGATCGGCGAGTCGGCGCTGCGGGTTGCTCCGTCCGGGGGGCCGGGGGCGCGGGTGCGGACCGTCGCCGACGGGGAGGGGTGCGTGCGGGTTGCCGGTGCCGGTGCGTCTTCCGGTGCCGGTGCGTTCGCGGGTGCGGGTGCCGGTTCGTCGTCGGGTGCCGGTTCGTCGTCGGGTGCGGGTGCGTTCTCGGGTGCCGGTGCGTCGTCGGGTGCGGGTGCGTCGGGGGGCATCCGGCCTTCGGCCGGGTCAGGGTTCCCAGCCGCACCACCCGTGCGGGCATCGTCGTCGGGTGCGGGCGGCCCCGGTGGGGCGGACGCGCCGTCGGCGGCTGCGGGTGCCGCGGGCGGGGCGGGAGCGGAGTCGCCCGGTGCAGGAGGCCTGGGCGGGGTCGGAGCGCCATCGGCCGGTGTGAGGGGTGTTGGTGGGGCGGAGGCCGGGGGGGTCTCCGGGGTGGGGCAGCACGGTTATGGGGCCGATGGGTGGGGGGCCTTCGGCAGCGGGGGGCAGGAGCATCGGCGGCAGGACGCGGCCGTGGTGCCGGAGCAGGCCGGGGCGCCGCGGATCGAGAGCGCGCCCGGCGGCTCCTCCGGCAAAGACACGCACGCGGGGCGGCTCGGTGTCGGCGGGACCGGCGGACAGCCGCTGGGCGACGGCCGTCAGGGCAGTCCCGTCCGAGGCGTCGACGCCCCCCAGGGGACCCGGCGCCGCGGCCTCGGCGCGTGGGCGCGCCGGCTGACCGGCGGACGCGGGGAGCAGTCCGCCGCATCCGAGACGTACGACGGCCCCGCGGCCCCTCCCGGCGTCGCCCCGGCCGCCCGCACCGCGCCGCAGCAGCCCGACACCTGGCCGGATCCCGCCTCGCTGCTGCTGACGGCGCTCGGCCCCGGACCCCGGCTGTGGGAGCGCGGGCCCGGTCACCCGGAGGCGCTGGCCGTGCGGCTCGGCACCGCCGACCGCAGCGCACCGGACGGCTCCGGCCTGCTGCCCGCGGTGCCCGTGACGACGGCGCTGCGCGAGGCCGGCGCGCTGGGCCTGGCCGGTCCGCGCCCCCGGCTGTCCGGGCTGGCCCGCGCGGTGCTGGCCCAGCTGGCCGCGCTGCACTCCCCCGACCTGCTGGAGATCGTGCTGATCAGCGCCGACCGCTCCCGTCCCGTGGAGGAGCGCACGGCCGAGTGGGCCTGGCTGGGCTGGCTCCCGCACGTCCGGCCGGGTCATGGCCAGGACTGCAGGCTGCTGCTGGCCTACGACCGCGAGCAGGCGGCGGCCCGCACGGAGGAGCTGCTGCGCCGGGTCGACGACCACGCGGCGACCGGCGCCGGCACGGCCCGCCCCGGCTCCGTCCGCATCCCGCCGGCCACCGCAGCCCAGGCCGACCCCGTGAACGGCACGCCCGCACCCGGCCCCACCACGCCCGGCTCCACCATGGGCGCGCCCAGCCAGGACACCGGTCCGGAGCGCACGGCCTCCACCACGCTCCTGGGCCATCCCACCCCCGGAATCCCCGCCACCACCCACACCCCCACTGCCCACACCACCCCTGACACGAGCGGCACCCGCCCCCCGGCGTCCCGCCCCTCCCCGGCTCGTCGTCCCTCCTGGGCCAGGGAGGACGCCGGGATCGGGGAGGCCGGCGGGTTTCCGGGGCCGTACACCGTTGTCGTCGTGGACGGTGATCCCGGGGGCGCCGCGTTGCGGGACGCGGTGGCGCGGCTGGCCGTGGCCGGGCCGCGGGCCGGGATCCATGTGATGTGTCTCGCCGAGACCGAGCCCGCCTCTCCCGCCTCCCCGGTGTCGCTGACGTACGAGGCCGCGTGCGCGGCGGCGCCGACGTTCCGGCACTGCGGTGCCGTCGCGCTGCTCAGCGGCGATGTCGCGACGGCGCTGCGGCTGATGCGGGTGGCGCCGGGCGGGCCCGTCGGGCCGGGGACGCTCGCCGCCGTGGACGCCGTGTCCGGCGCCTGGGCGGAGCGGTTCGCGCGGGCGCTGGCGCCGCTGCGCCCGGACGCCCCGGCCGGTGCGCGGGAGCCCCGCGTGGCGGCGCCGCTGCCGCAGTCGGCGCGGCTGCTGGACGAGCTGGGGCTGGCCCGGGCCACCCCGGCGTCGCTGATGGCGCGCTGGGCCGACGCGGCCGACGACACCCGGTCCCTGGGCGGGCGGGCGCGTGCCGTGCTCGGCGCCGGGCCGCGCGGGCCGGTCACCGCCGACCTCGTCGCCGACGGTCCGCATCTGCTGATCGAGGGCCCGGCCGGCAGCGGTCGTACGGAGTTGCTGCGGGCCGTGGTGGCCTCGCTGGCCGCCGCCGAGCGGCCGGACCGGCTGGGCGTGGTGCTGATCGACGGACGGGACGGCATCGGCGCGGGCGCCGGGCGCGGCGAGGGCCTGCACGTGTGCACCGACATACCGCACGTCACCACGCACCTCATCGCCAACGACCCGGTGCGGATGCGGGAGTTCGCCCAGTCGCTGACCGCCGAGCTGAAGCGGCGGGCGGAGCTGCTGGGCCGGACGGACTTCGCGCAGTGGCACGCGGGGCGTGCGGTGGCGGGGCGGATCGTGGCGCAGCGCACGCCCGCGAACGGCGACCTGGAGGCGCCGCCCAGCTCCACCCTGCGGCTGCGGCCGGGCGCGGCCGCGCGGCAGCAGGCCGAGGCGGCGCCGCCGTTGCCGCGGCTGGTGGTCGTCGTCGACGACCTGGACGCGCTGGTGTCGCCCCCGCTGGGCTCGCCCGGCCGGCCGGCCGCGGGATCGGTGATGCGCGCGCTGGAGGCGGTGGCCCGGGAGGGCGAGCGGCTCGGGGTGCACATGGTGGCGGCCGCCGGGACCGGGGGCCGTACGGCGGAGACGGAGCCGGCGCGGCGGGCGGCCCTGCGCGTCGAGCTGGCCGCTGTCCAGCAGGGGCCGGACGAGCCGGCGGCGGGGCGCGGCCGGCTGGTGTACGCGGACGGCCGGGCCGTCGGTTTCCAGGGTGGCCGGGTGACGGGCCGCATCCCGCGGACCGCGACCCAGCGGCCCACGGTGGTGCCGCTGGAGTGGCAGCGGATGGGCGATCCGCCGGCCCGCCGGCCCGTGCGGGAGCTGGGCAACGGCCCCACCGACCTGGCCCTGCTGGCGAGCGCGGTGGAGCGGGCGGCGCGCGAGGTGTCCGCGGCCCGGGTTCCGTCGCTTCTCTAGCCGGGTCCCGGCGGGGGACCAGCCGCATACGTTCCCGGTCACGAGCGGGTCACGATGCGCCGCTGGACACCGCAGGCGCTCTTGCCCACCGTGAACGGCCCGGCGTAGACCGGAGCGCACGGGACAGAGTTCTGACGTTCAACGAAGAACGAAGAACGGGGAAGTGATGCACAGAAAGAGCAGCACCATCCGGACGAGCAGGGCCGTCACGACACTCGCCGCGCTGCTCGCGGGAGCCCTCGCGCTCACCGCGTGCTCCGGCGGGAACAACGACAAGAAGGGCAACGGGGACAACAGCGAGCCGTCCCAGACGGGTTCGACCCTCAGCCTGCCGAAGCTGAACGGCGCCAGCCTGGAGATCGCCGCCGTCTGGACCGGTCAGGAGCAGAAGAACTTCAAGCAGGTCCTGGCCGAGTTCACCCGGCGCACCGGCGCGAAGGTCACCTTCGTGCCCGCCCAGGACCCGATCATCAACTTCCTCGGTTCGAAGATCGCGGGCGGCCAGCCGCCGGACGTGGCCATGCTGCCGCAGCCCGGCGCCATCAAGCAGGCCGTGCAGCGCAAGTGGGCCAAGCCGCTCGGCCCGGAGGCCGTGAAGGAGTTGCAGAAGAACTACTCACAGGGCTGGCAGGACATCGGCAAGGTCGACGGCAAGCAGTACGGCGCCTACTACAAGGCCGCCAACAAGTCGCTGATCTGGTACAACGCCAAGGTGTTCGCGAACGCGGGCGCCAAGGAGCCGAAGACCTGGAAGGACCTGCTGACCACGTCGCAGGCGGTGTACGACTCCGGTGTCACGCCGTTCTCGGTGGCCGGCGCGGACGGCTGGCCGCTGACGGACTGGTTCGAGAACGTCTATCTGTCCCAGGCCGGGCCGCAGAAGTACGACGAGCTGGCCCAGCACAAGATCAAGTGGACGGATCCGTCGGTCAAGCAGGCGCTGACGACCCTCGCGCAGATCTGGGGCAGGAAGGACTATCTCGCGGGCGGCCAGAACGGCGCGCTGCAGACGGAGTTCCCGGCCTCGGTCACCCAGACCTTCAACGGCGGGGACCAGCCCAAGTCCGCGATGGTCTACGAGGGCGACTTCGCGCAGGTCAACATCGGTGAGACCAAGGCGAAGATCGGCACGGACGCGAAGGTGTTCCCGTTCCCGGCGGTCGGCTCCACCGCGCCCGTGGTCTCCGGCGGTGACGCGGCGGTGATCCTGAAGGATTCCAAGGCGGCCCAGGCCCTGGTCACCTTCCTCGCCTCCCCGGACGCGGCGACGATCCAGGCGAAGCTCGGCGGCTATCTGTCGCCGAACAAGAACGTGCCGGTCTCGGCGTATCCGAACGCGGTGCAGCAGAAGATCGCCAAGGCGCTGATCGCGTCCGGCGACGACTTCCGCTTCGACATGTCCGACCAGGCGCCGCAGGCCTTCGGCGGCACCCCGGGCAAGGGCGAGTGGAAGGACCTGCAGGACTTCCTGAAGAACCCCAAGGACGTCGCGGGCGCCCAGGCGAAGCTGGAGAAGGACGCGGCGGCCGCGTACGGAAGCGGGAGCTGAGCCGGCGATGGCGTCGGCGGCAACGGCGGCCGGGGCCCCACCGGGCCCCGCCGCGCCCCGCACTCGCAAGAGCGTGACCGGCACCCGCAAGGCGGTGGCAGCGCTGTTCCTGCTGCCCGCCCTGGTGCTGCTCGGCGCACTCGTGGTCTACCCGATCGGGTACTCCGTCGTCCGCAGCTTCTACGACGCGAACGGCGACGCTTTCTCCGGAGTCGACAACTACAGGACGCTCTTCACGGACGACGGCATCCGCACCGCCTTCAAGAACAACGTCATCTGGGTGGTGTTCGCGCCCGCGGTCTCCACCGCGCTCGGTCTGATCTTCGCGGTGCTGACCGAACGGGTCCGCTGGGGCACGGCGTTCAAGCTGGTCGTCTTCATGCCGATGGCGATCTCGATGCTGGCGGCCGGGATCATCTTCCGGCTGGTGTACGACCAGGACCCGGCCAAGGGCGTGGCGAACGCGGTGTGGGTGGGCGTGCACGACACCTTCGCGCAGTCGTCGGCGTTCCCGAAGGCCCACCCGGGCCGCGAGTCGCCGCTCGTCCCGCAGGGCGGCGGCTTCATCACCAAGGCACCCGTGCACGCGGGGCAGCCGGTCACGCTGCCCCTCGTCGGCGTCGCCCCGGACCAGATGCCGGACGGCGCGAAGAAGGCCGCGGCGGCCAGGCCGGAGCCGGGGAGGATCACCGGCACCACCTGGCAGGACTTCACGCGCGGCAAGGGCGTGGGGCGGCTCGGCGCGCCCGACCCGTCCGAGCTGGGGTACGCCGGAATGCGGATCGAGGCGGTGAAGGACGGCAAGGTGGTCGCCTCCACCAAGGCGTCCGGGGACGGCACGTTCACCCTGCCCGCGTCCGCCGACGGGGCCCGGCTGCGGCTTCCGGCGAGCAACTTCCGGGAGCCGTACAACGGCGTCGAGTGGCTCGGTCCGTCGCTGGTCACACCGGCGGTCATCGGGGCGTACGTGTGGATGTGGGCGGGCTTCGCGATGGTGCTGATCGCGGCCGGGCTCGCGGGCGTGCCCCGGGAGCTGCTGGAGGCGGCGCGGGTGGACGGCGCCAACGAGTGGCAGGTGTTCCGCAAGGTCACCGTGCCGCTGCTGGCCCCGGTCCTGGCGGTCGTCATCGTCACGCTGATGATCAACGTGCTGAAGGTGTTCGACCTCGTCTACATCATCGCCCCGGGCTCCTCCCAGGACGACGCGAACGTGCTGGCGCTGGAGCTGTACCGCAAGGGCTTCGCCGAGAACCAGCCGGGCGTCGCCAGCGCCATCGCGGTCCTGCTGCTGGTCCTGGTGATCCCGGTGATGCTGTTCAACATCCGTCGGCTGAGGCGGGAGGTCAGGCGATGACGGTGGCCGCCGGGGGTGTCACGAAGGTGGGGCCGGTGCAGACGGTGAAGGCGCGGCAGTCGGTCGGGGCGAGGATCGCCGAGAGGCTGAGCGGCGGGCTGGTCCGCGTCTTCCTGATCGTGGTCGGCCTGTTCTGGCTGGTGCCGACGATCGGTCTGCTCGTCTCCTCGCTGCGGGCGCCCGAGGACATGAGCGCGAGCGGCTGGTGGAAGGTGTTCTCCAAGCCGTCCCAGCTGACGTTCGAGAGTTACCGCAAGCTGCTGGAGAACGGCGACATCACCCACTCCCTGTGGAACACCGTGCTGATCACGGTCCCGGCGACGATCCTGGTCGTCGTGGTCGGCTCCCTCGCGGGCTACGCGTTCGCGTGGATGGAGTTCCCGGGCCGGGACTGGTGGTTCCTGGGCGTGGTGAGCCTGCTGGTGGTGCCGGTGCAGGTGGCGCTGATCCCGATCGCCGAACTGTTCGGCAAGATCGGCCTGTTCGGGACGATCCTCGGGGTGATCCTGTTCCACACCGGTTTCGGTCTGCCGTTCGCGGTGTTCCTGCTGCGGAACTTCTTCGCGGAGATCCCGCGCGAGCTGCTGGAGGCGGCCCGTCTCGACGGCGCCGGTGAACTGCGGCTGTTCGCCCGGGTGGTGATGCCGCTCGGCGGCCCGGCGATCGCGAGCCTCGGCATCTTCCAGTTCCTGTGGGTGTGGAACGACATGCTGGTCGCGCTGGTGTTCACCAAGTCGGGCACCCAGCCGATCACGGTCGCGCTGCAGACCCAGGTCCGGCAGTTCGGCAACAACATCGACGTGCTGGCGCCCGGCGCGTTCATCTCCATGGTGATCCCGCTGGCCGTGTTCTTCGCGTTCCAGCGGCAGTTCGTGTCCGGGGTGATGGCGGGCGCGGTCAAGTAGCCGCTCTCGCACAGGGGGCGGGCCCGCGGGCGGGTCCGCCCCTCGCCGTTCACCGGCCGTCCTCCCGGCGTCCCCCATATGCCGTACGAACCGTAACCAATTCACTCCATCGGCCGTTTCCGGTCAGAAACCCCGCGCCGCCGACGACCCATGGATGCCCGCCTTGCCCAGGTTCAGTGTCATTGTCCCCGCGTACAAGGTCCAGGCGTATCTCTCCGAGTGCCTGGACTCGGTGCTGACGCAGTCGTACCCCGATCTCGAACTGATCGCCGTGGACGACTGCTCGCCGGACGCCTGCGGAGAGATCATCGACGAGTACGCGGCCCGCGACGCGCGCGTGCGGCCCGTGCACCTGGCCGAGAACCAGGGGCTCGGACGGGCCAGGAACGCGGGGATGGCCCAGGCGACCGGTGACTACCTGGTCTTCCTGGACAGCGACGACACACTCGCCCCGGACGCGCTGCGCGCCATCGCCGACCGGATCAAGGAGTCCGGCGAGCCGGACGTGCTGGTGTACGACTACACGCGCACGTACTGGGACGGCCGGTCGGTGCGCAACCAGCTCACCGGCCCGCTCACCGAGCACGGCCCGGCGCCCTTCCGCCTCGAGGACCGCCCGGAGCTGCTGCGGCTGCTGATGGTGGCCTGGAACAAGGCCTGCCGCCGGGAGTTCGTCGAACGCCACGGCTTCACCTTCCCGCCGGGCTACTACGAGGACACCCCGTGGACGTTCCCGGTGCTGATGGCGGCGGAGTCGATCGCCACCCTGGACCGGGTGTGCGTGCACTACCGGCAGCGCCGGCAGGGCAGCATCCTCGGCACCACCAGCCGCAGGCACTTCGACCTCTTCGAGCAGTACGACCGGGTGTTCGCCTACGTCGACGCACACCCCGAACTGGCCCGCTGGCGCCCCGAGTTGTTCCGCCGCATGATCGACCACTACGCGACGGTGTTCACCAGGAGGGGCCGGCTGCCGCGCGGGAGCCACGGCGAGTTCCTGCGCCGCGCACGCGGCCACTACCGCCGCCACCACGCCCCCGGCGCCCGGATGCGGCGCCGGAACATCCTGGTCCGCTTCGGTCTGCACCGCACGTTCCGCGCCCTCCGGCTGGCCTCGGCCGTGCGCCGGCGCACGCTGAAGGCGGCGGTGCGACTGGCCCGCGCCCTGCGCACCGGTGTGCTGCGGCTGCACTACCGGATCCAGCTGCGGCTGCCCGTCCGCGCCGACCGGGCGGTGTTCGCCCCGGGCGCGGGCCGGGGTCACGGCGGTGACCCCGGCGCCCTGGAGGAGGCGCTGCGCACCCACGCCCCGCACATCCGCACCGCCTGGATCGTCCGTCCGGAGCACGAGCACGCGGTGCCGCCCGGCCCGCGCCTGCTGCGCCCCGGCACGGCCGCCTGCTTCACGGCGCTGGCCCGCGCCAGGTACCTCGTCACCGACGGCGACCTGGAGCCGGGCCTGCGCAAGCGGCGCGGGCAGATCCTGATCCGGGCCCAGCAGGCCACGCCGCTGGCGCACATCGGCCTGGACCTCCAGGAGCGCCCGGCGGCGGCCCGCGGCACCGACTTCGCCGGGCTGCTGCGCGGCGTCGACCAGTGGGACGTCGTGCTGTCCGGCAACCGGCACGCGACGCTCGTCTGGGAGCGGGCCTTCCCCGGCCGGTACCGCACGCTGGAGTGCGGAGCGCCGCGCAACGACGTCTTCCAGCGGGCCACGTCGGCGGACGTGACCCGGCTGCGCGAGTCGCTCGGGGTCCCGCAGGGCGCGGTCGCGGTCCTGTACGCGCCGGCCCACCGGGACCATGTGCGCACCCAGCGCCCGCCGCTGGACCTGGAGCGGCTCGCGCGCAGGCTCGGCCCCCGCTTCGTGATCCTGGCCCGCACCCACGGCGAGCGGTGTCCCGAGGGCCCCCGGATCATCGACGTCCGCAGCCACCCGAGCCTGCACGCCCTGTGCCTGGCCTCGGACGCCCTGCTCACCGACTACCACCCGGTCATGTTCGACTATGCGGGCCTGGACCGGCCGATCGTGGTGCACACCGGCGACTGGGAGGTGTACCGGGCGGCCAGCGGCGCCTACGTCGACCTGCCCGCCTGCCCGCCGGGCGCGGTCGGGCGCAGCGAGGACGAGCTGATCGACATCTTCGCGACCGGCCACTGGCGCGGCTCGCGCTCGGCCCAGCTGCGCGCGGTGTTCCGGGAGCGGTTCTGCCCCCACGACGACGGACGCGCCGCCGAGCGGGTCGTACGGCATGTGGTGCTGGGCGAGACGGAGCCGCTGCCGGTGATCCCGCCCGCCCAGCGCAAGCCGGTGCCGTCGGCCTGCGCCGGGTCCCTGCCGGCCACCGTGTCGCAGCCTTCGGGGGCCGCGGCCGTCACCGAGAGGTGCTGAACCGCGTTGGCCCTTCCGGGAGTTCCCGCGCTCCTCGGCTCGACCCGGCCCGCCCCGAGCCGGCCGCCCGTACGCCGCCCGGCGGGGCGGCCCGGGCGGACGACAGGTCCCGTCCGCAGGACGCGCGTCCGCAAGACGACAGAAAGGACAGCATGCCCCGCTTCAGCATCATCGTCCCGTCCCACGGGGTCGCCGGACGGCTGTCCCAGGCGCTGGACTCGGTACTCGGCCAGTCCTTCGCCGATCTGCAGCTGATCCCGGTCTGCGACGGCCCCGGCGCCCCGGCCGCCGAGGTGGCCGCCGGCTTCGCGGCGCGGGACTGCCGGGTGACCCCGGTCGACTCGCCGCCGTCCGCCGGTCTGGGCGGGGCGCGCAACGCGGGGATCCGGGCGGCGACCGGCGCGTACGTGCTGTTCCTCGACGGTGACGACCTGCTGCTGCCGGGCGCGCTCGCGGCGCTGGACGCCCGGCTGGCCGAGACCGCCGGCGTGGACGTGCTCTACGTCGAGCATGAGCGCGCCCCCTGGTGGGAGGGCGAGCCGACGAACCCGGCGGCGCCGCTGTTGGCCCGCGCCCCCAAGGGCGCCTTCACCCCCGCCGACCTGCCGGAGCTGACCGGCGTGCAGTTCCCGGCGTGGAGCGCGGTGTACCGCCGCGCCTTCCTCACCGAGCACGAACTCGCCTTCCCTGACAGCCACTTCACCGACCTGGGCTGGGGCGGGCTGACCACGCTCGCGGCCGGGCGCATCGCGGTGCTGCGCCGGGTCGTCGTACGGCACCGGCTGCGGCGGCAGGGCAGCCGGCTCAATCTGCCGGGGCCGCACCAGCACCAGCTGCTCGACCAGGTGGACCTGGTGCTGACGCGGGCCGCCGAGCGGAAGCTGCCCGCCGAGCGGACGCGCGCGCTGTTCGAGCAGCTCTTCGGCCAGGTGCTGAAGACGGCGTCCCGGCCGGAGCGGCTCCCGTCCGGGCACCGGGCGTTCTTCCGCCGCGCCGCCCGGCTCTACCGGCGCCACCGGCCGGCCGGTTACCGGGCGCCGGGCGGCAGCCTGGGCGTGCAGCACCGGCTGCTGGCGACCGGCGCGTACAGCGCGTTCCGGGCGCTGCGCGGCGCCAACCGGGTGGCCGTGAACGCCGCCGAGGGGCTGCCCCGCCCGCGCGCGGTGCGCACCCGGCTGCGCTACGCCCGCGACCTGCGCCGCCCCCTCGACGAGAACCTGGCCGTGTACTGCGCCTACTGGGGCCGCGGCTACGCCTGCAACCCGGCCGCGATCCACGCCAAGGCCCGGGAACTCGCCCCGCACATCCGCTCGGTGTTCCTGGTGGAGGCCGGCCAGGAGCACGCGATGCCGAAGGACGTGGAGTACGCGGTGATCGGCTCGCGCCGCTACTGGGAGGTGCTGGCCCGCGCCAAGTACCTGATCAACAACGCCAACTTCGCCGAGGGGATCGTCAAGCGCCCCGGCAGTGTGCACCTGCAGACCCAGCACGGCACCCCGCTGAAGACCATGGGCGTGGACCAGTCGCCGTACCCGGTGGTGGCGGCGCAGTCGGGCAGCTACACCCGGCTGCTCGGCCGCGTCGACCGCTGGGACTTCAACCTCTCCGCCAACCGGCACTCCACGCAGATGTGGGAGCGCGCCTTCCCCGGTTCCTGGGAGGCGCTGGAGTACGGCTATCCGCGCAACGACGTCTACTACTCGGCGGGCGCCGAGGACGTGGCCCGGATCCGGCGGGAGCTGGGGGTGCCCGAGGGCGCGACGGCCGTGCTGTACGCGCCGACCCACCGCGACCACCACACCGGCTTCGAGCCCGGCCTCGACCTGGAGGCCTTCTGCGCGGCGGCCGGTGAGGACGTCGTCGTGCTGCTGCGCGCGCACTACTTCTACGACCGGGGGTCCGCGGCGAGTTCCGGCCGGATCATCGACGTCACCGCGCACCGCTCCTCGGAGGACGTGTGCCTGGCGGCGGACGCGCTGGTCACCGACTACTCCTCGATCATGTTCGACTACGCCAACCTGGACCGGCCGATCGTCGTGTACGCCGACGACTGGGACGTCTACCGGGAGACCCGGGGCGTCTACTTCGACCTGACGGCCGAGCCGCCCGGACCGGTCGCGCGCACACCTCAGGAGCTGGCCGCCGTCTTCCGCGACGGCTCGTACGCGGGCGCGGACGCGGCGGCGCTGCGGGCCGCGTTCCGGGAGCGGTTCTGCGAGTTCGACGACGGCCTGGCCGCCGAGCGGGTGGTACGGCGGGTGCTGCTCGGGGAGCCGCCCGAGGCCATCGCACCGGTGGTGCCGCTCGCGCAGCGCGTCCCCGCCCCCGCCGCCGCGACCCTCGTGAGGAGCTGACCCGCCGTGCCCCGCTTCAGTCTGATCGTGCCCTGTTTCAAGGTGCAGGCCTTTCTGCGCGAGTGCCTGGACTCGGTGCTGCTGCAGTCCTTCAACGACTTCGAGCTGATCGCCGTGGACGACCGCTCCCCGGACGGCTGCGGCGCCATCCTCGACGAGTACGCGGGACGCGACCCCCGGGTGAAGGTGCTGCACCTGCCGGAGAACGTGGGCCTCGGCCGCGCCCGCAACGCCGGGATGCCGCACGCCACCGGCGACTACCTGTTCTTCCTGGACAGCGACGACACCCTCACCCCGGGCGCGCTGCAGGCGATGGCCGACCGGCTCGAGGAGGCCGGGGACCCGGACGTGCTGGTCTTCGACTACGCCCGCACCTACTGGTGGGGCGGCACCCGGCGCAACGCCCTGGCCGAGGTGCTCGCCGAGGCCGGTCCGGGCACCTTCACCGCGGACGAGTTCCCGCGGATCCTGGACCTGCTGATGGTGGTGTGGAACAAGGTCTACCGGCGGGAGTTCGTCGAGGCGGAGGGCTTCGCGTTCCCGCCGGGCTACTACGAGGACACCCCCTGGACGTTCCCGGTCATGCTCAGCGCCCGGCAGATCGCCGCACTGGACCGGATCTGCGTGAACTACCGGCAGCGCCGGCAGGGCAACATCCTGTCCACCACCAGCCGCAAGCACTTCGACATCCACGACCAGTACGACCGGGTGTTCGCGTTCCTGGAGCAGCGCCCCCGACTGGCGCACTGGCGGCCGTACCTGCACCGCAAGATGGGCGAGCACTGCCTGGACATCCTGGCCAAGCCGGACCGGCTGCCGCCCGCCGACAAGGCCGAGTTCTTCCGGCGCACGGCGGAGAAGTTCCGCGCGTACAAGCCCGAGGGCGCCGTGACCGGCGGTGAGGTGGGCCTGCTGGAGGGCTCCTGGACGGCATACCGGATCAGGCGGCGGGCGGCGCGGGCCGGCGCGGAGGCGGCGCGGCTGGCCGGAATGGCCCGCGGTGCGGCGGCCGCGCGGGCCCGCTCCGGCTGGGCCGGCCTGCACGCGCGCCGCCCGCTGGACCCCGGCCTGGTCGTCTACTCGGCGTCCTCGCACCGGGGGATGCTCGGCGACCCGGCCGCCGTGTACGCGAAGGCGCGGGAGATCGCCCCGCGGTTGCGCGGGGTGTGGGTGGTGCGGGACGAGGAGACCGCCGCGGAACTGCCGTCCGGTGTGGAGCACGTGATCGTGGGCTCGCGGCGTTATCTGGAGGTCACCTCACGGGCGACGTTCTTCGTCAACGACGTCAACTGGCCGGGAACGCTGGTCAAGCGGCCCGGCAGCGTGTACATCCAGACCCACCAGGGCACCCCGCTGAAGTTCATGGGCGCCGATCTGCTGGACAAGCCGGGCGCGCGGCTCGGCTTCGACGTGCCGCAGATGCTGCGCCGGGCCGACCGCTGGGACTACAGCCTGGTCGCCAACCGCCACTCCGAACTGGTCTGGGAGCGGGCCTACCCCTGCCACTTCGCCTCGGTGCGCACGGGCAGCCCGCGCAACGACGTGCTGGTGAACGGGGGCGACAGCGACTTCCGGCGGCGGTACGGCATCCCGGAGACGGACACGGTGGTGCTGTACGCGCCGACCCGGCGGGACTACCGCCGTCTCGGGCACGCCGACCGGATCGACCTGGCCCGGTTCGCGGCCGATCTGGGCGAGGGGCACACGCTGGTGGTGCGGTTGCATCCGTCGCTGGCGGCGGGCCCCGCGCGCGGGCTGGGCCTCGCCGAGCTGTCCCGGCGCGGGATCGTCGTCGACGCGACCGACGAGCAGCACCCGGAGGAGGTCATGCTCGCGGCGGACGTGCTGGTCACCGACTACTCGGCCGTGATGTTCGACTACGCCAACCTGGACCGGCCGATCGTGGTCCACGCCGACGACTGGCCCGCGTACGCGGCGAGCCGGGGCGCCTACTTCGACATCACCGCCGAGCCGCCGGGCCATGTCTCGCGCTCCTACCGGGAGCTGGCCCGGCTGTTCGCCTCGGGGGCCTGGCGGGACGAGGAGTCGGCGCGGCTGCGGGCGGTGTTCCGGTCCCGGTTCTGCGAGTTCGACGACGGCCGGGCCGCCGAGCGGGTCGTACGGACGCTGCTGCTGGGCGAGCCGCTGACCGGGCCGGGCGCGGTCCGGGTCCCGGGGCAGCAGGCCGGCCGGGACGCGCTGGCCTCGGCCTAGGCCACGCGCGCGAGGGTGCCGGCCGGCGGCCGGCACCCTCGGAGGGCTTTGTGCGGGCCTACTCGATGACGAGGTCGACGTCGATGTTGCCGCGGGTGGCGTTGGAGTAGGGGCAGACCTGGTGGGCGGTCTCGACCAGCTTGCGGCCGGTCTCCTGGTCCACGGTGTCGGGCAGCTCGACGCGCAGCGTCACCTTCAGCCCGAAGCCCTCGCCCTGCTTGCCGATGCCGACCTCGGCGGTCACGGCCGCGTCGCTGACGTCGACCTTGGCCTGCCGGCCGACCAGGCCGAGGGCGCTGCCGAAGCAGGCGGCGTACCCGGCGGCGAAGAGCTGCTCGGGGTTGGTGCCCTCGCCGTTGCCGCCCAGCTCCACCGGCGGGGCCAGCTTGAGGTCGATCCTGCCGTCGGAGGAGACGGCACGGCCGTCCCGGCCGTGTGTGGCGGTGGCGACTGCGGTGTAGAGCGCGTCCATGGTGA
This sequence comes from Streptomyces sp. NPDC048192, assembly GCF_043202415.1. Classification (NCBI taxonomy): domain Bacteria; kingdom Bacillati; phylum Actinomycetota; class Actinomycetes; order Kitasatosporales; family Streptomycetaceae; genus Streptomyces; species Streptomyces sp. NPDC048192. Next base: position 45,085 of record NZ_JBIDAL010000025.1, on the reverse strand, counting down.
CCCGTCCTTCTCGGTGCGGTGTGTGCGGTGCGGGCTTGCGAGCACAAGTAGAGCACACAATTAAGTTGTGCACAACTAAATGGCCCGCCAGCGCTACCCTGGACGCATGACCGCCTCGCCCCCTTCCCCCGCCGACGCCGACTGGCTCCGCCTGGACCGCCAGATCTGCTTCTCCCTGCACGCCGCGTCCCGCGCCTTCAACGGCGTCTACCGCGTGATCCTCAAGGACCTCGGGCTCACCTACCCGCAGTACCTGGTGATGCTGGTCCTCTGGGAACAGGGCGACCTGCCCGTCAAGAAGCTCGGCGAGCAGCTGCGGCTCGACTCCGGCACGCTGTCCCCGCTGGTCAAGCGGCTGGAGGCGGCCGGCCTGGTGTTCCGGGAGCGCAGCGCGCGGGACGAACGCTCGGTCCAGGTGCGGCTCACCGAGGAGGGCGCGGCGCTGCGCGAGCGGGCCCTTCAGGTGCCGCGCCGCATCATGGGGGCGACCGGCTTCGACCTGGCGGAGATCACCGACCTGCGCGAACGCCTCGACCGCCTCACGACCGCCCTGGACGCGGCGGCCCTGACAGCGGAGAGCGAGGCCGGCTGACCGGTCCGGACAGGGGGTCGCGCACATACAGCCGTACGGTCAGGCCGCCCCGCCGGATCTCCTTCCGCCCGGTGAAGTCCCGTCGCAGCACGGCGAGTTCGGCCCGTGCGACGGGACTCGCCGGGCGCCGGCGCCCGGCGAGCAGGCCCGGGTACGCCACGACCCACACCCGGTCCAGCCGCGCCACCCTCCGCCGCACCTCACCCGGCCCGGCCTCGCGCCCGTACAGGGTCCCCGACCCGGCGGCCCCCTCCACCAGGGCCACGTCCCGCAGCCCGCGGAACGCCCCCGGATAGGCCAGCGCCGCATTCCGCGCGAGCGCCGGCACGAACAGCACCGCGTCGCCCGGCGCAGTCTGACGCGCCACCACCCGGGACACGGCGCCGAGGTCGTCGGGCCGCGTGCCGGGATCCCGGTCGGCCCGCAGCACCGGAAGCTGGTGCAGGAATCCGGCACCGACGGCGAGGACCCCGGCGAGCGCGGCGAGCCGCGGCGGCACCCGGCGACCACCGAGCGGGAGCCGCCCTACCGCCCCGGCCACCCGCTCCGCCCCCGCCACCACCAGCAACGGTGCCCCGCTCAACGCGTACAGCACATACCGGTCGACGAACAGCGGCGACACCTGCGAGGCCAGCATCAGCACCGCCGGCGGCACCACCGTCAACGGCAGGGCCACCCCCACAAGAGTGATCTCCCCCCGCCGTTTCACAAGCCCCGCCAGCCCGGCGCACACCAGCGCCAGGCACACCGCGCACACCGCCCCCGACGGCCCGAAGAACGCCCGCGCCAGCTCCTGCGCGCTGACCGCCGTGGGCCTCCGCAGCCATGCCACCTGCGCCGCCTGGCCACGGGACACCAGCACCAGCGGCACCAGCGTGACCACGACCCCGCCCGCCGCGCACCCCCACCCGCGCCACGCCCTCGCCTCCGCCCGGGCCAGCGCCAGCGACACCGCGTGGGCGCACAGCAGCAGCACCGCGAACTCGTGCAGCCAGCAGGTGAGCGCGAGGACGGCGCCGTACGCCGCCCAGGCCCGCGCGCGCGAACCCCCCTCGACGGCCCGGACGAACAGCAGCGTCGCCCCGGTCGCCCCGGCGGCCACCAGGGCGTACGAGCGGCCCTCCTGCGCGTAGTGCCCGGCCATCGGCGTGCCGGCGTACAGAAGACCGGCCCACAGCCCCGCGCGCGGCCGGAGGAGCCGCGCGCCGAGCGCCGCCACCAGCGCGGCCGTCACCGCCGCCGCGCACACCGAGGGCAGCCGCAGCACCACCTCGCCGGGGTGCACGGTCAGGACGGCGTGCGCGAGGAGGTAGTACAGGCCGTGCACGGCGTCCACGTCGTGCAGCAGCCGCCAGATCTGCGGCACCGTGCGCCGCCCGACCTGGAAACTGACGGCCTCGTCGCGCCACATTCCGTTCCGGTCCAGCCCCCGGAGCCCGACCGCGAGCATCACCAGCGCGGGCACGCCCACGGCGACCCGGCGGCGGCCCCTGCCCTCCTCGCCGCGCGGCACGCGCGCCGTGGCGCCGGGCGGCGCGACGGCCGCCGTCGCAGCCTCCGCGCGGGACCGCGGTTTCACAGGTAGCCCGACGTTCACCACAGCGCCTGCCCGATCTTGTGCGATGAGACAATGTTTTTACGCTTCTGACGGCGTATCAGCGGGGATATGCGATCCGTGCCGCTTAGGCTCCCGTGCGATGAACCGTCTCCGTGTCAACTCCGGTCGGGTCCTCTGCGTCACTCTCGCCTGGCTGGGCACCCGCGCCCTCATGCTGTGGCTGCTCACCCACGACACCGCTCGGCTGCTCGGCGGCGGCACGGTCTCCGGTGAGGCACGGCATCTGTACTCCGACTGGTCCGGCGTGCTCGCGCGCGGCTCGTTCCCGGTGCACGACACGCTGTGGCAGTACCCGCCGGGCGCCGGCGTGGTGCTGCTGGCGCCGCGCATGCTGCCGTGGCCGGCGTACTTCCCGGCGTTCGTGCTGCTCACCCTGGCCGCGGACGCGCTGGTCACGGCCGCGCTGACCCGCACGGGACGGCGTGCCGGGCGCAGCCTGCGCGGCGCGGCCCTGTGGACGTGCGGCCTGCCGCTGCTGCTGCAGCTCCCGCTCGCCCGGTACGACGTCCAGGCCACTGCCCTCGCCGTGCTCTCCCTGCTGGTGCTCGGGCGCTCCACGCGCGCGTGCGGTGTGCTCGGGGCGCTGGGCGCCCTGGTGAAGGCGTGGCCGGCGCTGGTGCTGCTCGGCACACCCCGGGGGGCCGCGACGCGCCGGGCGTGGGGGTGGGCGACAGCGGCCTCGGTCACCGCGTTCTGCGTCCTCGCCGTGCGGTTCGACCACCCCCTGTCCTTCCTGCGCGAGCAGGGCGGGCGGGGCGTGCAGATCGAGTCGCTGGGCGGTACGGCGCTGAACCTGGCGCGGCACGCCGGCTGGCCGGGCCGGGCGCGCTACCGGTACGGCGCCACCGAGCTGGTCGGCCCGCATGTGGCGGCCGTCGCAGCGGCCTGTCTGGCGCTGACCGTGGTCGCCTTCGGGCTGCTGGTGCTGTGGCGGGTGCGGGCACGGCGCTGGACCGAGGCGACGCCGTTCGACGCGGCGCTGAGCGCGGTGCTGCTGTTCACGGTCACCAGCCGGGTGATCAGCCCGCAGTACATGGTCTGGCTGCTCGGCCTCGCCGCGGTGTGCCTGACCTCGCGGCACACCAGCCAGCGGCCGGTCGCGGCGCTGGTCGTGGCGGCGACGGCGCTGAGCACCCTGGTGTTCCCGATGAACTACGGCGAGGTGATGGCGGGCACCTGGACCGGGTGTCTGCTGATGCTGGCCCGCAACGGGATCCTGGCCGTCGCGGCCGTGCTGTCGCTGGTCCGGTTGTGGCGCTCGGCCCAGCCGAGGCAAAAGAACGTGCCGGCAACGGAACCCCGGCCCGGTTCCGACCGTCTTCCGGAGCGAGCGCTAAGCCTCTCTTAACGGGGTATTACCGAACATTTCTACGCTCCCGGCCCGTGGACCCGATGCGATCAGACGCGAACGACACACCCGATACGGCAGACACCGCCGAGGCGGCGCGCACGGCGCAGGTCGCCGTCGTCGTCATCGGCTACAACGACCGTACCCATGTCGGCGAGGCCGTGCGTTCGGCGCTGGCGCAGGGGCCGGCGGTCGCCGAGGTCGTCGCCGTGGACGACTGCTCCACGGACGGCAGCGCCGAACTGCTCGACCGGCTGGCCGCCGGGGAGCCCCGGCTGCGGGTGGTGCGCCGGAGCGAGAACAGCGGTGGCTGCGGCAGCCCGCGCAACGCCGGGATCGCCGCGGTGACCGCACCGTACGTGATGTTCCTGGACAGCGACGACGTGCTGCCGCCCGGTGCGGTGGACGCGCTGCTGGCAGCGGCCACCGAGGCGCACGCCGAGGTCGCGAGCGGGCTGTGCGTGCGCCGGGAGCTGCCCTCGGGGCGTGAACAGCCCTGGCAGGCGCCCCTCTACACGGCGCGCACCGTCCTCGCGCGCCCGGCCCAGCGCCCGCGCCTGGTCCACGACACGCTGTGCGTCAACAAGCTGTATCGCACCGGCTTCCTCCGCGAGCACGGCATCCGCTTCCCCGAGGGCCGCTTCCTCTACGAGGACATCGTCTTCACCGCACGCGTGCTGGCCGCCGGCCCGCGCATCGCGCTCGTACCGGACCGTGTGTACGTGTGGCATGTGCGCCGCTCCGCGGAGCAGCTGTCGCTCTCGCTGAACCGGGAGCACATAGACAACTGGAAGGCGCGCGTGGAGGCGTGCGCGCTGGCGTACGACATCCTGCTGGGCGCCGGGCAGAAGGAGCTGGCCAGGGCGGCGCGGGCCAAGTTCCTCGATCACGAGGTGCGCATGTATGCGCGCGAGCTGGGGTTGCGCGACGCGGACTACCGGCGCGCGTGGTGGACGCACACCCGTGCGTACCTCGCGCGCTACGACGCCGCCGACTGGGAGCTGAACCCGAGCGCTCCGGGCCGGGTGCTGGCGCGGGTCGTCATGGAGTCGCCGGAGCCGCGCGACCTGCCCCGGCTGCGCGAGCTGGCCGCCCGCCCGGCGCGGCTGCTGCCGCCGTACGCCCGCACCCCCGACGGCGTCCCCGTCTGGTCCGCCGACCTTCCCCAGGTCACCCTCACGCCGTTGCTGACCCGCCCCGTCGCGGTCCTTCCGCTCACGGTCGACGCGGAACTGCGGCCACGCGCGCGTGCCTCGCTGCTGCGCCTGCGGCTGCACGAGCTGTACGGCAGGGTCGCCGAGGCCGGCCCGCGCGAGGTCGACGTGGCATGGGAGTCCCGGGACGACGGGCGAACCAGGGGGCGTACGGCGGTGCCGCTCACGCCCTCCGGCGCCCGCGGCGACACGCGCGCCGGTTCGGAATCCGGTGTGAACAGCGCCGCGGACAGCTGGACGGCCGAGCTGCCCGTCGACCTGGCCGCGCTCGGCGCCGGCACCTGGGACCTGCGGCTGACCCTGCGCTTCGCGGACGGCGCGCAGCGGGACGTCACCGCGCACGCGCTGACGGGCGCCGGGCGGCTGGTCCGGCGCGCCGTCCCGAGCGTCCGGCACGGCGTGCTCCTGGTGCAGCCGTACGCCACGCACTCCGGCGCGCTGGCGCTTCGCGTGGCCACCGGCGTGCGCGGGGTACTGCGGGTGGTGCGCGGCCGGCTGCGCCGCCTGCTTCACTGAGACGGCCCCCGGGCTCACCGGGACGCCCGCCGCTGCACCGGGTACGCCGAGTGCGCCGGCGGGACGCCCACTGCTTGACCGAGAGATGCCCGCTTCCGCTCCGCCGAGCGGTCGCACGGGCCGACTGACGAGGAGACGGCCGCAATGACCTGGCTGATCACCGGCGGTGCCGGATACATCGGGGCACACGTCGTACGGGCGATGACCGAGGCGGGCGAGCGCGCGGTGGTCTACGACGACCTGTCCACGGGCGACGCCCGGCGCGTGCCGGCGGAGGTCCCGCTGGTGCAGGGCTCCGTGCTCGACGCGGACCGGGTGGCCCGCACGCTCGCGGAGCACGAGATCACCGGGGTCGTGCACCTGGCGGCGAAGAAGCAGGTCGGCGAGTCGGTGGAGCGCCCGCTGGAGTACTACCGGCAGAACGTCGAGGGCCTGCGCACCCTCCTGGAGGCGGTGACGCGGGCGGAGGTCCCCTCCTTCGTCTTCTCCTCCTCGGCCGCCGTGTACGGCATGCCGGACGTCGACGTGGTGACGGAGGAGACCCCCTGCCGGCCCCTGTCCCCCTACGGCGAGACCAAGCTGGCCGGCGAGTGGCTGGTGCGCGCGACGGGCCGGGCCACCGGCCTGTCCACGGCGTCGCTGCGCTACTTCAACGTGGCGGGCACGGCCACCCCCGAACTCGCCGACACCGGCGTGTTCAACCTCGTCCCGATGGTCTTCGAGAAGCTCACCGAGGGCGCGGCGCCGCGGATCTTCGGCGACGACTACGCCACGCCGGACGGCACCTGCGTGCGCGACTACATCCACGTGGTCGACCTGGCCGAGGCCCATGTCACCGTCGCCCGCGCCCTGGCCTCCTCCCCCGGCGCCGACCTGACCCTCAACATCGGCCGCGGCGAGGGCGTCTCGGTCCGCGAGATGATCGACCGCATCAACGCGATCACCGGCTACGCCCGCCCGCCGGCCGTCGCCCCGCGCCGCCCCGGCGACCCGGCACGCGTGGTCGCCTCGGCGGCCCGCATCGCCACGGAACTGGGCTGGCAGGCCAAGTACGACGTCGAGGACATGATCACCTCGGCCTGGACCGGCTGGGTACACCACCACCCGGAGGCGGCACGGTCCTAGGCCCTGTCGTCAAACTCCCGCCGTTCGCCGAGGGGCGGGCCTCGCGGCGTCAGGTGCGCGCTCTGGGGTCCCTCCGGCCGAAGGCGTACTGGGCCCCGGTCCCGGTGCGGCGAGTGGGGCCCCTCCCACGCCTTCGAGGCAGTGGGGGAGCGTGCATGACGTCGCGGGGCAGGCCGGAGTCTGACGGCAGGGCCCAGGCTGCCGCGGTGGGCTTCACCGGGCTCATCGACCGCGCGGTCGGCGCCGTGCTCGGTTCCGCCGTGGGGGACGCGCTCGGAGCGCCGTTCGAGTTCGGCCCCGAGGGCGCCTTCTCCGCCCGCTTCCCCCGCCCCGGACACGGCGGCGAGATGTGCGGGGGCGGCGGCTGGGACCCGGGCGAGGCGACGGACGACACGCAGCTGGCGGTCCTGACCGCCGAGTCCCTGCTGGAACGGGGCGGCCTGGACCTGCCGGACGTCTTCGGCCGCTTCCGGCGCTGGGCGGCCGCCGACCCGAAGGACATCGGCCTGCAGACGGAGGCCGTGCTGACCGGCGGCGAGCCCTGGGACACGGCCGCCGCGCTGCACTTCCGGGTCAACGGGCGGGCGGTGGGAAACGGCGCGCTGATGCGGGCGGCGCCGTCCGCGGCGTACTTCGCCCGGGACGGCCGCGCCGCCACCATGAACGCCGCCCGCCGCCTCTCCGCGCTCACCCACGGCGACCCCGCGGCAGGGGAGGGCACGGCGGTGCTGCACGAGCTGATCCGGACCGCCCTGACCGGCGCCGACCCGCTCACCGCCGTACCGGCCGCCCTGACCGCGCTGCACCCCGGCCACCGGCCGCGCTACGAGGTGGTCCTGTCCGCCGGCTGGCACCCCGACCGGGCGACGGAGTTCAACGGCGCCGTGTGGCCCTGCCTGGGCTCGGCGGCGTGGGCGCTGAGGACCACGGCGTCGTACGAGGAGGCGGTCCGCGCGGCGATCGACCTGGGCGGGGACACGGACACCGTGGCGGCCGTCACCGGCGCGCCGGCCGGAGCGGTGTACGGGGCCGCCGCGATACCACCGCGCTGGCTGGACCCCCTGCATGTGCCCCTGCCGGGCTTCGACGGGCGGACACTGCGCGCGCGGGACCTGACCGGCCTGGCGGAACGGCTGGTTTCGCGTGGCCGGGACCGGGGCGCGTTCGTCACAGCGCCTTGAGCGCCCCCGCCGTCGCGCGGGCCAGGTTCGCCAGGTAGCCCTTGGGGAGTTTCGGGGTGCGGATCACCACCGCGCGCCAGTACAGGGGGCCGGAGATCAGGTCGAGGGCGAGGTCGGGGTCGACGCCCGCGCGGACCTCGCCCCGCTCCTCCGCCGCCGCCACGATCTTGCTGGCGACGCCCTCCTGGCCGTCCCGCAGGGCCTTCTGGAAGGCGTCGGCGATGTCGGGGTTGCGGGCCGCCTCCGCCTGGAGGTCGGGGATGATCTGCGAGGCGACCGGATGGCGCAGGGCGCGCGAGGTGACCTCGTACAGCAGGCGCAGGTCGCCCTCCAGGGAGCCCGTGTCGGGCACCGGCAGGCCCAGCACCGCCATCGCCGAGACGACGTCCAGCACGAGATGCAGCTTGGAACGCCAGCGCCGGTACACCGCGGTCTTGCCGACGCCGGCCCGCCGCGCGATGCCCTCGATGGACATGCGGGCGTAGCCCACGGCCGCGAGCTCTTCGAAGACCGCCGCCCGGATGGCCTCGGTCACGTCCTCCCGGAGTACGGCGGCTCCGGCGGGCGTCCGGCGGCGCGGCCGTGTCGAGGTCTCGTCGGCGTTTGTCGTCATGGCCCCAGCATAGGCCGTTACGACGAAACGGTTGCGTTCCGACGTCGATTGGTTCTACGCTCGCGTTGCGACGATACGGTCCCGTCCCGACGTAAGAGAACGTGAAGAGAAGCGTAAGGAAACGTCGGATCGCATGACCGGGCGTCCCGGCTGCCGGCCGGGCCGCGGCATCCCCTCCCCCCGAGCGAAAGCAGCGGATGTGAGCCAGGTCCTCGACACACCGCCCCCCACCCAGGCCCCGGCCGAAGACGATCTCGCGGCGCTCGCCGCCCGGCACGGCCTGTCGGTCAGCGGCGCCCGCCCGACCCTGCCGGAGTACGTCCGCCAGCTGTGGGCCCGGCGGCACTTCATCACCGCCTTCGCCACCGCCAAGCTCACCGCGCAGTACAGCGAGGCCAAGCTCGGCCAGGTCTGGCAGGTCATGACCCCGCTGCTGAACGCGGCGGTCTACTACTTCATCTTCGGCGTGCTGCTCGGCACCAAGAAGGGCGTCCCGGACTACATCCCCTTCCTGGTCACCGGCGTGTTCGTGTGGACGTTCACGCAGAGCTCGATCCAGGTGGGCACCCGGGCGATCTCCGGCAACCTCGGCCTGGTGCGCGCCCTGCACTTCCCGCGCGCCGCCCTGCCGATCTCCTTCTGCATCCAGCAGCTCCAGCAACTGCTGTTCTCGATGGCCGCGCTGGTCGTCATCCTGCTGGGCTTCGGCCTGCCGGTCACCCCCGGCTGGCTGCTGGTGATCCCCACGCTGCTCCTGCAGTTCCTGTTCAACGCGGGCATGGCGATGATCATGGCGCGGATGGGCGCCAAGACCCCCGACATCGCCCAGCTGATGCCGTTCGTGCTGCGCACCTGGATGTACGTGTCCGGCGTGATGTGGAGCATCAGCAAGCTCACCAAGAAGGACCACCTGCCGCACATCGTCACGGTCCTGCTGGAGAGCAACCCGGCCGCGGTCTACATCGACCTCATGCGCTACGCGCTGATCAAGAGCTTCCACGCCAAGCAGCTCCCCCCGCACGTGTGGGCGACCGCCACCGGCTGGGCCCTGCTCGCCGGCGTCGGAGGCTTCATCTACTTCTGGAAGGCTGAGGAGAAGTACGGCCGTGGCTGAGCAGACCCCCACCGAGAAGATCCCCACCGTCATCTGCGACGGCGTCGACATCGTCTACCGCGTCAACGGCACCGGCGCGGGCCGCGGCTCCGCCACCGCCGCCCTCAACCGCATCCTGCGCCGCAAGCAGACCGAGAAGGCGGCCGGCGTGCGCCGGGTGCACGCCGTGAAGAACGTGTCCTTCATCGCCTACAAGGGCGAGGCGGTCGGCCTGATCGGCACCAACGGCTCCGGCAAGTCGACGCTGCTGAAGGCCGTCGCCGGGCTGCTCCCCGTGGAGAACGGCCACATCTACACCAACGGCCAGCCCTCGCTGCTCGGCGTCAACGCCGCCCTGATGAACGACCTCACGGGTGAACGCAACGTCTACCTGGGCGGCCTCGCCATGGGCATGTCCCGAGAGCAGGTCAAGGAGCGCTACCAGGACATCGTCGACTTCTCCGGGATCAACGAGAAGGGCGACTTCATCACCCTGCCGATGCGCACGTACTCCTCCGGCATGGCCGCCCGGCTGCGGTTCTCCATCGCCGCCGCCAAGGACCACGACGTCCTGCTCATCGATGAGGCCCTGGCCACCGGCGACCGCCGGTTCCAGATGCGCTCGGAGGAGCGCATCCGCGAACTGCGCGAGCGCGCGGGCACGGTCTTCCTGGTCAGCCACAACAACAAGTCGATCCGCGACACCTGCGAGCGGGTCCTGTGGCTGGAGCGCGGCGAACTGCGCATGGACGGCCCGACCGAGGAGGTCATGAAGGAGTACGAGGCCTTCACCGGCGACAAGAGCGACAAGAAGCCCGGCGGCAACGGTAAGAAGGCGGCGTAAAAGCATCCGGAGAGGAAACCCCGGACTACGGAACCGCCTCTTCCTTCCGGGCGTCTCTTACTCCACGTGCGGTTATCCCTTTCATCCGCTTAGTGACAGTATGTTATGAAGGGTGTCCACGCCGACGAGCCGAAGGAGTCCACTGCGATGCCCCAACTCAGCGTCATCGTCTACGGACCGAACGCACAGGGGCATCTGACCGAGCTGCTGGACTCACTGGAGTCCCGGCCGCTGCCCGATGCCGAGGTCGTCGTCGCCGCGGTCGGCGACTGGGCACTGGAGACGGCCGAGGCCCACGCCCCCGAGACCGTGGTCGTCCCGCTGCCGGAGGGCACGTCGGACGCGGCGGCCCGGGCCGCGGGCGCCGCCCGCGCCACCGGCCGCTGGCTGCACTTCGTGCACGCCAAGGACGGCCTGCCGGCCGGCGCCCCCCGGCAGATCGCCGAGCGCACCGCCGAACTGGACGCCGCCGGCGCCGAGGACGCCGACGTCCTCCTCTTCGACCACGTCGCCACCACCTGGCAGACCGCCGGCACCCCCTCCCGCGACGGCCGTCTCCTCGCCGCCGTCGGCCGCGAGAGCCGCCCCCTGGACGAGGCCGCCGACCTGCTGCGCCTCAGGCCGATCCTCGGCAACCGCGCCCTGCGCGCCGCCTTCTGGCGGGCCCACGAGAAGCAGCTCGGCACCGACGACGAAGCGCAGGCCGCCCACGCCGCCCTGCTGCACGCCGGCCGCGTCGCCTGCCTGAACCAGATGGCGTACGACAGCCGTGAACTGCGCCCCGAGAGCCTGCCGCCGCTCGCCCCCGAGGACCACTTCGCGCTGATCGAGCGCTACGAGTCGCTCCTCGCGCTCGCCAAGGACCGCCGCGCCGCCCGCGCGGTGCTCTACGACCTGATGATGCGCGACCTCGTCCGCACCTTCGCCGGCGAGAACCTGCCCGACGCGGTGGCCCGCGAGTTCTTCCGCCGCGCCTCCCTCGCCGCGGTCCGCTGGCGCCCCGAGAACCACGAGCGCCCGGCCGGCGTGGAAGGCGTACGGCACGCCCTGCTGGAGGAGGGCGCGTACACCAAGTACCGCGCGTTCCAGGCCGCCAACCGCACCCGCCGCGCCGCCAAGAAGGCCGTACGGACCCGCAAGAGGCAGGCCGGCGCCAAGCTCCGCGACCAGCAGTACCGGCGCGCCCTGAGCCGCCCCCTCGACGAGAACCTGGCCGTGTTCGCCGCCTACTGGGACCGCGGGGTGGCCTGCAACCCGGCCGCGATCGCCGCCAAGCTCACCGAACTCGCCCCGCACATCCACCAGGTGTGGACGGTGTCGAAGGAGAACACCGCCCTGCTGCCGCCCGGCACCGACTTCGTGGTCCCCGGCACCCGCCGCTACTGGGAGACCCTGGCCACCGCCAAGTACCTGACGAACAACGTCAACTTCCCCAACGCGGTGGTCAAACGCCCCGGGGCGATCCACCTCCAGACCCACCACGGCACCCCGCTCAAGCGCATGGGCCTGGACCAGATGGAACACCCGGCCGCCGCCAAGGGCCTGGACTTCGCCGCCCTGCTGGCCCGCATCGACAAGTGGGACTACAGCGTCAGCGCCAACAGCCACACCACCCGCATGTGGGAGCGCGCCTACCCGGCCCGCTACACCTCCCTCGACTACGGCTATCCGCGCAACGACGTCTTCTACACGAGCGGCGCCGAGGAGGTCCGCGCCGCGCGCCGGCGCCTCGGCATCCCGCCGGGCAGGACGGCCGTCCTGTACGCCCCGACCCACCGCGACTACGAGGCCGGCTTCACCCCGCGCCTGGACCTCGCGGCCCTCGCCGACCGGCTCGGCGAGGACACCGTGCTGCTGGTGCGCGCCCACTACTTCTACGGCGGCGCCGCCTCCCCGCTGACCGGCCTGCGCCGCTCCGGCCGGATCATCGACGTCTCCTCCTACGACCCCGTCGAGGAGCTGTGCCTGGCCGCCGACGCGCTGGTCACGGACTACTCCTCGATCATGTTCGACTACGCCAACCTCGACCGCCCGATCGTGATCTACGCCGACGACTGGGAGACCTACCGCACCACCCGCGGCGTCTACTTCGACCTCATGACCGACCACCCCGGCCAGGTCGCCCGCACCCAGGAGGAGCTGACGGAGATCTTCGCCTCCGGCGCCTGGCGCGACGAGACCGCGGCCAAGGCGCGGGCCGCCTTCCGGCGCCGGTTCTGCGAGTACGACGACGGCCGCGCCGCCGAGCGGGTCGTACGACGGGTGTTCCTGGGCGAACCGGAGGAGTCGCTGCCACCGGTGGTCCCGCTCGAGGAACGCGCCCCCGCCCCGACCCCCGAGGAGGCCTCGGCATGACGACCCCCGACGTGACGGTGACGGTCATCGTCTACAACGACGCCGCCCGCCTGCCCCGGGCCGTCGCCTCGCTGCGCGCGCAGACGCACGCGAACATCGAGATCATCATCAGCGACGACCACTCCACGGACGACACGCCCGCCGTGGCGCGCCGGCTGGAGTCGGAGGACCCCCGCATCCGCTACCTCCGCCTGCCGGAGAACAGCGGCGGCTGCAGCGCCCCGCGCAACCGGGCCGTCGACATCGCCCGCGCCCCGTATCTGATGTTCCTCGACAGCGACGACGAACTCCCGCCCCGCGCGGTCGAGTTGCTGCTCGCCGCGCACCGCGAGCGCGAGGTCGACTTCACCATGGGCGCGGTACGCCGGGTCCGCGTGGACAACGGCCGCCGTACGACGTGGATGCCGCACCTGGTCGCCGAGCGCCGCACCGTGGAGGGCATCGAGGCGGACCCCCGCCTGCTCTTCGAGCACCTCTCCACCAGCAAGATGTACGCCCGCTCCTTCCTGGACCGCCACCAGCTGCGCTTCCCGGAGGGCATCCACTACGAGGACCAGCTGTTCTCGGCGCAGGCCTACTGCCTGGCGAAGGCGTTCACGATCATCCCGGACCCGGTGTACGTCTGGTACATCGACCCGTTCGCGGCGGCCGCCTCGGCGTCCATCTCCAACCAGCGGCACAAGGTCGCCAACGTCCGCGACCGCGTCCACGTCCAGCGCCTGATCGACGACTTCCTGGCCGAGAGCGGGCACGCGGGGCTGCGGGAGGACAAGGACTACAAGTTCCTCAAGCACGACTTCCGGATGTACGCGGGCGACCTGCCCTACCGGGACGAGGAGTGGCTCCAGGCCTTCGCGGACATCATGAACCCGTACCTGGAGACGCTGTCCGACGGCGCGTACACCCGGCTGCCCCGCCAGGAACGGGTCGTCCTGGAACTGCTGCGGCAGGGCCGGCTCGAGGAGACCAGGCTCGCGGCCCGCGGACTCGGACACGAGGTCGCTCCGCGCCAGGTCACCTCCGACGCGTCCGGCGTCCCGTACTGGGGCGACGGCGTGCCCTCGGCCGACCGCGCCCGCCGCGAACTGGCCGTGTCCGACCTCGAACTGGACACACGCCCTTTCCCGAGTGCGCTGTTCCGGCACGAGATCACGGAGCTGACGCCGGGGCCGGGGGCGTCCCTCACCCTGGCCATCCGCACCTACGACCCAGGCCTGCGCCTCCCGGTCGGCCCGCAGCGCGCCGGCCTGGTCCTCTCCCCCGGCAACCGCCGGATGACGGTCCCCTTCCGGCTCGACCCGGTTAGCCCCGGCGTCTTCGAGGGCACCGTCCGCCTGGACCTGACCGAGGCCCCGCTGCCCCTCCAGGGCTTCGCGGGCGTACGGCATCCCCTCGTCCGGCTCCAGCAGCAGGGCCTGTCCAACTCCGGTCTGCTGCTGGCTCCGCTGACCTTCCCGGTCCTGACGGCCCGCATCGAGTACCGCTCCGGCGCGGCCCCGCACGAGCTGACCATCGAACCCGAGGGCCGCAACCCCGGCCGCCTGCAGCTCCGCTGGCGCCCGGTGGGAGTCACCGCCCACGTGATCCGCCCGGTCGTCCAGAAGATCGCCCGCCCCCGCGTCCGCAAGGCAGCGAAGCTGTTGTCGAGCGTGCTGAGGTAAAAGCTCCGGGGCGCCCCCTGCGGGGGACGCCCCGGCTGCCGGCAGTCGTGCCTCCCCCAGTGCCTTGAGGGCCTGGGGCCCCAGGCGGCACGGGTGGGCCCAGCGACAGCTCAGCGCACCACTCGGTACAGGATCTGTGCGGCCGGGCCGGCCTTCACCTCGCGAAGTCCCGGCCCCGCCAGGCTCTTCGGTCCCACGACCCACTTCACGTCGTACGCCCGCAGAATCCGGGCCCGCTCGGCCGAAGCCGTCCCCGCGGCGAAGTAGCGGGCGACCGCGTCCGCCCGCCGCGCGGCATCCTTCAGGAACACATCGGGATACCCCGGCGCCACCGTGTACGGCCCGTACGCCGGAATCTGCCGCGCCGGGAACTCCTTGGCCATCACCACGTCCCCGTACTTCACCCAGGGCGTGATCCAGTGGTATCCCACCCACGGCGTCCGGTACTTCGCGGCGACGGCGGACGGCAGCGCCCCGCGCCCCGTCACATAGCCGAGCGTGCCGGCCTGCGTCCACGCCCCGACGAGCAGCGCGGCGCCCAGCAGACACGCCCAGCCCGCACGCACGGCCCGCCGGCCGGCCGACACGGCCTCCAGCGCGGCGGCGAGCTGCGCCGGAATCAGCGCGGCGGGCAGGGCACGCCCCCAGGAGTAGTGGCCGCTCAGCCCGCCCGCGGCGAACACCAGCACACCCAGCACGAAGAACAGCGCCAGCGGGTCCCGGCGGTCGCGCCTGACGCGCAGCACCAGGGCCGCCACCCCGAGCAGCACCAGGCCGAAGCGCGCGGCCAGATGCTCGTACAGCGGCTTGTGGATGGCCTCCAGGTCCGCCCCGGCGGAGAAGAGGGAGAAGAAGTCGTAGTACGGCCACAGCCACAGCAGGAGCAGGCCCAGGGCGAGCGCGGCGGACAGTCGCAGCAGCACCGGGCGGGGCGGGCGCGCCGCGATCACCATCGCCAGCGCGCCGAGCGAGGCCACGACTCCGGTGAACTGGTGGCACAGCAGGATCAGCGCCCACAGCACGCCGAGCCACAGCCACCGCCCCCACGGCGCCTCCTCGCGTGCCGCCCGCGTCAGCCAGGCCCAGAAGTGGAAGCTGAGGCCGAGCGCGAACACGCTGGGGTACGACACCGTCAGCGCGAGGGAGTTCAGGCCCAGGAAGCCGGACCAGTTGAACAGCAGCGTGCCCCACAGGAAGAGCAGGCAGAGCAGAGCCAGGGCGGGGGCCGCGCGGTGCGCGGAGAGGGTGCGGACGTACCGCCACACACCGGTGACCAGCAGGCTCAGGCCGGCCAGCGCGGCCAGCCGCAGCACCACGAACACCGACAGGCCGGTCAGCTTGGCGACCGCGCCCAGGACCAGCATCCACGGCGAGTAGTAGGGGCTCGGCGTGTCGGCGTCGACCAGCGGGTTGCCGGGGTGGGTCAGGTGGTGGCTCAGGCGCTGGACGGTGGCCGCGTGCATGCCGAGGTCGCCCGCCCAGGGCAGGCGGACGATCACCAGAAGCAGCAGGACCACGACGAGCGCGGCGGCCGCCTGCGGCAGCGTACGGCCGGCGCGCGCCACGGCCGTCGGCGGTTCGGTGCGGCTCACCGGTTCGGTCTCAGACGGTGCGGTGTGCATCCTGCCGGAACACCCAGGTGCGGTAGACGAGAAAACGGAACGCGGAGGCGAGCACGATCGACAGTGCCTTCACCCCGTTGGATTCGAGCATGCCGTGCAGGCCGAGGCCGTGGTAACCGACCCAGAACAGGCCGATTTCCATCACGACACCGAGGCCGCTGAAGACGAAGAACAGGACGATCTGGCCGCGGGTGCGCGAGGCCCGGTCGCGATAGGCGAAATAGCGGAAGCCGAGGTAATTGGTCGCCATCGCGATACAGCTGGCCAGGACGGTGGCGGTCATCGCCTGCCAACCCAGGCCGTGCAGCAGCAGGTTGAAGATCAGGAAATTGACGAGGACACCGCTGCCGCCGACGATCCCGAATTTCACGACCTCCAGCACGACCCGCGTGGCGGGCCGCCGGGCCGGAGCCGGTGCGGGAGGTGCTGCCGGGCGTGTCTCGGTGAGTTGAACAGTCACAGCCAAGACCCTATCCGAAACCGGCCGATGAGCAGGAAACGGTAAATTCACCGGTCTTTTTTGACTAATCCTCGGCAAGAAAAGGAACGCCCCGGGCCGATGCGACGTCGGCCCGGGGCGCTCTGACTGCCGTACGGCTACGAATGCGTGCGCAGGAGCGTCCGCATCGTCCGCATCGCCACCGACAGGTTGGCGAGGTCGAAGGTCTCCGAACCGCGGATCTCCTCCAGGGTGGTGCGCGCCCGGCTCAGGATGGGCGCGTTCTTCTGCTCCCAGGCCTTGAAGCGCTGCTCCGGCGTGGAGGTGCCGTTGCCGACCGCGAGGACGTCCGCGGTGAGCGCCGCGTGCGCCGCGTACAGGTCCTCGCGGATGGAGGCGCGGGCCATCGACTGCCAGCGGTCGTTGCGGGGCAGCTCGATGATGCGGTCCATGAGCTGCGTGATGCTGAGCCGGTCGGCGAGGTCGTAGTACACCTCGGCGACGTCCAGCGGGTCCTTGCCCATGCGGTCGGCCACCGACACGATGTCGAGCGCCGGGAAGGCGGAGGAGAACCCGGCCACGCGCGTGGCCACTTCGTCCGGGACGCCGGCCGCGGACAGCTCGTCGTACACCTGCTGGTACCACTCCAGGTCGGCGCCCCTGAGCAGCTTGGGCAGCTCCTGCCAGACCCGCTCGACCCGCTCGGCGAAGAACTCGACCGTCTCGGCGAGCTGGAGCGGCTGCGGCCGGTTGTTGAGCAGCCAGCGCGTGCCGCGCTCGACGAGCCGGCGCGAGTGCAGCCGGATCCGGGTCTGCACGGCCGCGTCGACCTTGTTGTCCAGCTCCTCCACCGCGTCCCAGACCGGCGCCGAGCGGAAGATCGTGCGGGCCGCGGTCTGCGCCCGGACGATCTCCTCCAGGGAGGCGCCGGTCTCCTCGCGCAGGCGGTGCAGATAGGTCGTACCGCCCGTGTTGACCGTGTCGTTGACCAGCACGGTCGTGGTGATCTCACGGCGCAGCGGGTGCTTGTCGATCGCCTCGGCGAACTTCTCGCGCAGGGCCGTCGGGAAGTAGGCGTGCAGCAGGCCCCGCAGGTACGGGTCGTCGGGGAGCGTGGTGTGCAACAGCTCCTCGGCGACCGTGATCTTCGTGTACGCCAGGACGACGGCGGTCTCCGGGCCGGTGAGGCCCTGCCCCTGGGCGAGGCGCTCGCGGATCTGGCGGTCGGTCGGCAGGAACTCCAGCGCCCGGTCCAGGTGGCCCTCGCGCACCAGGTGGCGGATGAACCGCTGCTGGGCGTGGAGCATGTCCTTGGCCTGGAACAGGGCGTTGGCGATCGCGGTGTTCTGCGCGTAGTTGTTGCGCAGGACCAGCGCGCCGACCTCGTCGGTCATCTCGGCGAGCAGCTTGTTGCGCTGCTTGACGGTCATGTCGCCGTCCGCGACCAGACCGTTGAGCAGGATCTTGATGTTCACCTCGTGGTCGGAGGTGTCCACGCCGGCGCTGTTGTCGATCGCATCGGTGTTGATCTTGCCGCCGTGCATGGCGAACTCGATCCGGCCGAGCTGGGTCAGGCCCAGGTTGCCGCCCTCGCCGACGACCTTCACCCGCAGGTCGCTGCCGTCGACGCGGATGGCGTCGTTGGCCTTGTCGCCGACGTCCGCGTGCGACTCGGCCGACGACTTCACGTAGGTGCCGATGCCGCCGTTCCACAGCAGGTCCACCGGCGCCTTGAGGATGGCCTTCATCAGGTCGGCCGGGGTCATCTTGGTGACCTTGTCCTCGATGCCCAGTGCCTCGCGGATGTGGGCGTTCACCGGGATCGACTTGGCGCTGCGCGGGAAGATCCCGCCGCCCGCCGACAGCAGCTCGGTGTCGTAGTCGGCCCAGCTGGAGCGGGGCAGCTCGAACAGCCGGCGGCGCTCGGCGTAGGAGGTGGCCGCGTCCGGGTTCGGGTCGATGAAGATGTGCCGGTGGTCGAAGGCGGCGACCAGACGGATGTGCTCCGAGAGCAGCATGCCGTTGCCGAACACGTCACCGGACATGTCACCGATGCCGACGACCGTGAAGTCCTCGGTCTGGGTGTCCACGCCCAGCTCGCGGAAGTGCCGCTTCACGGACTCCCACGCGCCGCGCGCGGTGATGCCCATGCCCTTGTGGTCGTAGCCGGCCGAGCCGCCGGAGGCGAAGGCGTCGCCGAGCCAGAAGTTGTACTTCTCGGCGACTCCGTTGGCGATGTCGGAGAAGGTGGCGGTGCCCTTGTCGGCGGCGACGACCAGGTAGGTGTCGTCGCCGTCGTGCCGGACGACGTCCTGCGGGGGCACGACCTCGCCGGCGACCATGTTGTCGGTGATGTCGAGCAGGCCCGAGATGAACATCTTGTAGCTGGCGATGCCCTCGGCCATCCAGGCGTCGCGGTCCACGCTCGGGTCCGGCAGCTGCTTGGCGACGAAGCCGCCCTTGGCGCCGACCGGCACGATGACCGTGTTCTTCACCATCTGCGCCTTGACCAGGCCGAGGATCTCGGTGCGGAAGTCCTCGCGCCGGTCGGACCAGCGCAGGCCGCCGCGCGCGACCTTGCCGAAGCGCAGGTGCACGCCCTCGACACGCGGCGAGTACACCCAGATCTCGTACGCCGGGCGGGGCGCCGGCAGGTCCGGGATGGCCTGCGGGTCGAACTTCATGGAGACGTAGTCGTGCGGCTTGCCGCCCTCCGCCTCCTGGAAGAAGTTCGTGCGCAGGGTCGCCTTGATGACGGTGAGGAAGGACCGCAGGATCCTGTCCTCGTCCAGGCTCGCCACCTGGTCCAGGGCCGCGTCGACCTCCTCGAGGAGGGCGTCGATCAGCTCCAGGCCGGCCTTCTGCCGGTCCGGGGACATCCGGGCCTCGAACAGGGAGACGAGGAGCCGGGTGGTGTGGACGTTGTTGCGGAGGGTGTCCTCCATGTAGTCCTGCGAGAAGGTCGAGCCGGCCTGCCGCAGGTACTTGGCGTAGGCGCGCAGCACCATCGCCTGCCGCCAGGTCAGCCCGGCGCTCAGCACGAGCGCGTTGAAGCCGTCGTTCTCCGCCTTGCCGGTCCAGGTGGCGGCGAAGGCCTCCTGGAAGCGCTCGCGGGCGTCGTCGCCGAGGTCCCCGCCCGCGCTCGTCGCCTGGGGCATGCGCAGGCCGAAGTCGTAGATCCACGCCGTGGTGCGGTCCGCGCAGCGCAGCTCGTACGGCCGCTCGTCGGTGACCTCGACGCCGAGGCGGCTGAGCACCGGCAGCACCTTGGACAGGGAGACGGTGCCGCCCTTCTGGTAGATCTTGAACCGGCGCTCCTCCGGTCCCGCGCCCACCGGCTCGTACAGGCTCAGGCTGAAGGTCTTGTCCTCGCTGAGCTGCTCCAGGTGGACGAGGTCGGCGACCGCGGCGCGCGGGGTGTGGTCGGCCTTGTAGCCCTCGGGGAAGGCGTTGTTGTAACGGCGCAGCACCTCGGCCGCGCGCTCCTCGCCGCACTCGGCGGTCAGTGCCTCGGCGAACGCGTCGGCCCAGGAACGGGCGGCCTCGACCAGGCGGGCCTCGATGCGCTCCTTGTCGGCGTCCGACAGCTGGGGCAGCTCGGTGCCCGGCGGGACGCGGACGACGAAGTGCAGCCGGGAGAGGATCGACTCGGTGTTCCAGGCGGTGAAGTCGACGCTGACGCCGCCGAGCTCCTCCTTGAGGATGTCGATGATCCTGAGGCGGACCCCGGTGGTGTAGCGGTCCCGCGGCAGGTAGACGAGGGCCGAGTAGTAGCGGCCGTACTCGTCCTGGCGCAGGTAGAGCCGCAGCCGGCGCCGCTCCTGCAGGTAGAGGACGCTCGTGACGATGGACTGCAGTTCGGCGGCGGGCGTCTGGAACAGCTCGTCGCGCGGGTAGGTCTCCAGGATCTGCAGCAGATCGCGGCCGTCGTGGCTGTTGGGCGAGAACCCTGCGCGCTCCAGCACCTCGTCGACCTTGCGGCGGATGACCGGGACGCGGCGCACGGACTCGGTGTAGGCGGCGGAGGAGAACAGGCCCAGGAAGCGGCGCTCGCCGACGACGTTGCCGTCCGCGTCGAACTTCTTGACGCCGATGTAGTCCAGGTACGACGGCCGGTGCACGGTCGCGCGGCTGTTGGCCTTGGTCAGCACGAGCAGCCGGTGCTCGCGGGCCTTGGCGCGGGCGTCGGCCGGCAGCCGCTCGAAGGAGGGGCTGACCGGGTGCTTCTCGTCCTCGGCATGGCGCGGGTCCGAGCGCAGTATGCCCAGGCCGGTGCCGGGGACGGCGGCGAGCGTGTCGTCCTCGCGCAGCTGGTACTCGCGGTAGCCGAGGAAGGTGAAGTGGTCGTCGGCCAGCCAGCGCAGCAGCTCGCGGGCCTCCTCGGCCTCGGCCGCGGGCAGGTCGCCGGGAAGGGGCTCGCTCTGCAGGCCGGCGGCGATCCGGGTCGCCGCGTCCCGCATCTTCTCCCAGTCCTCGACCGCCTCGCGGACGTCGTTGAGCACGCGCAGCAGGTCGGCGGTGATCTCCTTCAGGTCGGCGCGGTCGGTCTCCCGGTCGATCTCGACGTGGATCCAGGACTCGACGTGCGCGTCGTGCGGCAGGTCGCCGCCCGGCGGGTCGGTCAGGACCTCGATCAGCTTGCCGGTCAGGTCGCGCCGGACGACGAACTGGGGGTGGATCACGACGTGGATGCCGCGCCCGCGCCGGGTCAGCTCGTTGGTGACCGAGTCGACGAGGAAGGGCATGTCGTCGGTGACGACCTCCACGACCGAGTGGCTGCAGGTCCAGCCGTTCTCCTCCACGGTCGGGGTGTGGACCCGCACGTTCGCCGTGCCCTGGGGGCGGTTCTCGGCGAGACGGTAGTGCGAGACCGCGGCGCCGAAGACGTCGACCGGGTCGCGGTCGGTGAGGTCTTCCGGGGCGGTGTGCAGGTAGTAGCGCTGGAGGAACGCGAGCACGGACTCGCTGTCCGAGGTGTCCGGAGAGCCCTCGCCCGCGGTCCCGGTCGGTAGGTGCCCCCCGACCGGGCTGTTCTCAGCTACCCGGGCAGCCCTCTCGAGCAGCTCGGCCTTGGCTTCGTCCAGCTTGGTCTGCATTGTCCTCTGACTCCTGTCGCGCGCCGTTGCGTGACGTAGAAGGAAGTACGGTCTCTTTCCCTCCGGCTCGACGCCACGGCCCGGGGTCTCCGGTCCGCATCGACGCTATGCCGCGAGGTGAGATGAGCGGGGGGATTTCAGCCATTCTCGATACGCCCGTCGGGTGTGACGCTGCTCTCGGCGCCACCGTCTCCAGGGGTGTCCTCGGCGTCCCCGGGGCTGCCACGGCCCCGTCCCGCCCGCGAAGACCAGCGACCGCCGCCCGGTCACGGAGGTGCTCCGTGCAACCCGGGCGCAGGGCAGGGGCAGCGTCGCCCCCGCGAGATATCGCGCTGATCACGCCACAAGGCTATCGCTCCTTACCGGGGGCCCGTCATGAGCCGTATGTGTACAAAACCGAGGGGTCAAGTTTGACGTTCTGCACAGGGGTGGGGCGGGCCGCGGTGACGTATCCGGAGGGGGGTGACGCGTGTGGGTGTCCCGGTCGCGCCGCACCGACCCCGACTGCACCCTGAGAGCAGGACATGGGCCCGAACGGCGACCGTCCCCCTTGGCAAGCATGCCCGGTGTTGGCACGTTGCCAGTGACAGCGAGTCCCGCACAGGAGCACACGGAGCGCACGGAGCACACAGCGCGTGCGGACAGCGCGCGGGCCGTGCGCGCCGGCAGTACAGGAGCACCGGAGCACCCGGAGGAGCCGACATGCCCACGAAGATCCTGATCGTCACCGGCGACGCGGCGGAGTCCCTGGAAGTCCTCTACCCGTACCAGCGCCTTCGCGAGGAGGGCTACGAGGTCCACATCGCGGCCCCGTCCCGCAAGACCCTGCGCTTCGTCGTCCACGACTTCGAACCCGGCTACGACACCTACACCGAGAAGCCCGGCTACACCTGGCCCGCCGATCTGGCCTTCGCCGACGTGGACCCCGGCGAGTACGCGGCCCTCGTCATCCCCGGCGGCCGGGCCCCGGAGTACCTGCGCAACGACCCCGAACTGCGCAAGATCCTCAAGGCGTTCTTCGACTCCGACCGGCCGGTCGCCCAGATCTGCCACGGTCCCCTGCTCACCGCGGCGATCGACAGCCTGCGCGGCCGCCGGGTCACGGCGTACCCCGCGCTGGAGCCGGACATGCAGGCGGCCGGAGCGAGCTTCCAGGACACCGAAGCGGTGGTCGACGGCACCCTCGTCTCCTCCCGCGCCTGGCCCGACCACCCGACCTGGATGCGCGAGTTCCTGAAGGTACTCCGCTCCAAGGCCCCGGCGAGCTGAGCAGGACGCGGTGAGCAGGCCAGGGCGCCGGCAGGCGGGCCAAAGCGCCGGTGAGCCGGCCAGCGCGCCGGTAGGCGGGCCAGGGCGGCGGTGAGCCGACCCGGCGCCCGTGGGCCAGCCAAGGCACCGGTGTGTGGGCCAAGGCGCCGGTGAGCCAGCCAGGGCCCGGAGGGCGGGCCAAGGCGCCGGTAGGCCGACCCGGCGCCGGTGGGCCAGCCAAGGTGCCCGTGGGCCAGCCAGGGCGCCGGAGGGCGGGCCAGGGCGCCCGGTGGGCCAGCCAAGGCCCGGGTAGGCCGACCAGGGCACCGGTGAGCCGACCAGGACGCCCGGTGGGCCAGCCAGGGCGCCGGTGGGCCGACACGGCGCCGGTGGGCCGGCCAGGACGCCCGGTGGGCCGGCCAGGGCGCCGGCGAGCTGAACAGGGCGCCGGTGGGCCGGGGCCGGGCGGTGGCGGAGTCGGTTACGCCGCTATTCGCTGGGCTTCCTCCACCGCCTCCGCCAGCGTGTCCACCACCGGGACCCCCACCTGCTCGAGGCTGGCCCGGCTGTGCGATCCCCCGGTGTACAGCACGGCCCGCGCTCCCACCTCCCGCGCCGCGACGGCGTCGTCCGCCGCGTCCCCGATCACCACGGTCCGCGCAGGCTCCACGATCCCGCCCAGCGCCCCCAGATGCCGGACCATGTGCGCGGCCTTGCTGCCCCCGGACGGCCCCGTGCGCCCCTCGACCCGCAGGAAGTGCGCCTCTATCCCGAACCCCCGCACGAGCGGCACCAGTTCCTCGTGCACGTACATGCTCAGCAGCGACTGGCTTCCCCCCGCCGACCGCCACCCCGAGAGCAGCGCCTCCGCGCCCTCGGTCAGCCCGCACCGCGCCCGGTGCTCGGCGTAGTACCGGTGGAAGACCTGGTCCATCAGCTCCCACTCGGCATCGGTCGGCAGCCGCCCGAGCAGCCGCTCGTAGAACTTCGGCACCGGCACGCAGTACAGCGCCCGGTACTGCTCCAGCGTGATCGGCGCGAGCCCCAGCTCGGCGAAGGCCGCGTTCGTCGCCCCGATGATCGCGTCATTGTCGTGGAACAGCGTGCCGTTCCAGTCCCAGACGATGTGCGCGTTTGCCTGCATCCCCATGCCAAAGACCGTACCCGCCGCCACTGACAACGGCGCCGGACCGGCGCCCGCGCGCGGCCCCCGCGGGGGCGTGGGCGTGATCAGGCCAGTCCGACCAGGTTGGGGATCTCCTGCGTGGCGTACCACAGCAGCTCGTGATCCTCCGCACCGTCCACGACGAACTGCGCGTCGTCGTCCCCGCCGTCGGCCGCCGGGAGCGCTTCGGCCGCCGCGGCCACGTCCTGCTCCGCGTCATCGGCGTCGACGTGCACCGCGGCCGCCTTGGCGAGCGGCACGGTCGCCGTCACGGTCACCTCGCCGAGCGCGGCCGGGTCGAGCGCGCGGTCCGGGTCCACGCGCACGGCGGCGTCGGCCACGTCCACCGCGACCACCACCCGGCGCCGTACCGCATCGGGGTCCGCCGCCAGCAGCCGCAGCGAGGCCAGCGCGGCGCGGCTGAGCGCCGCGTACTCCAGTTCCTCGATGTCCTCGGAGAGGTACCACTCGCGCAGCCCGGGGGTGACGGCGTACGCGGCGAACGGTCCGGTCCCCAGCTCGCCCGTCTTGTGCGCCTCGGCGAGACCGGGAAGGGTCAGGGGGACGTAGACGCGCATGCTGGCCGCTCTTTCCTGCTCAAAAGGCTCCGCTGTGGCCCCGGGAAGGCCGGCTGCCGCGTCTCCCGGAGGGCCTTCAGGATACGTGTGCCCGTCCCCTTTCGGGTCTGTGCCCACACGCGGGAAGCCGTCCACCCCGCGCCCGGCGTTCACCCGGCGCACCCGCTGCGTTCCGCGGCCCGGCGGCCCCCGCGTCCCTCGGATAGGTGAACCGCTCGGGCGCCGCCGCCACGTCCCCGCCGTCCTTGCCACCCGGTTGCGGGCCCCGTACAAGATCCCCACCAGCGAGTTACCGCCCGGTACGTCCGGGCCCGCCGAACGGGGACCCCATGAACAAGGTCATGAGCCGCACCCTGCCCAGGGCGACGAGCCGCACCCCGCAGCCGCGCCACCGCCCGCCGACCCGCCACGACACCCGCCGCCCGGGCGGCGCCCCGCCCCGCAAGCCGCCGGTCGGCAACAGGCGCGAGACGCCACCGCCCGCGCCCGCGGGCCCGAGCGCGGTCCGCACGGCGCCGCCGGCCGTCCCGCCGCCGCACCGCCCCACCGACCTCTTCGCCGACCGCCTGCTGGCCGTCCTGAGCGGTCAGCGGCCCGTCCACTGGATGCTCCGGCACACCGCGGGCCGCGCCTACGACGACCTGGCCCGCCTCGCCGAGCGCAGCCCCCTGCGTACCCGTGGGGCCCGTCCGGTCGTCCACGACATCGGCTACTACGTCGCCGGCGAGGGCACCCTCGAGGTGTTCGCCCGCATCGCCGCCGGCGACCGGCTCCGCGCCCTGGCCTTCCGTCTGGAACGCGGCCGGGACCTCCGCTGGCGCTGCACGGCCGTGGAGACCGGGTCGCGGCCGTAGGTCCGCAGGTGCGGCGCCCGTAGTCGCGGCGGGCGCCGCGACCGCGGAAGGGCCGGGTCCCGAAAGGAACCCGGCCCTTCTCCCTGCGGCAACAACCCGTGCCGATGGGCGTGTTGCTTCTCCGGCCCGTGGGCGACGGCGCGTTACTTCTTGCGGCGCCGGCCGCCCTTCGCCTGCCGCCGCCGCTCGGCGCGCGTCAGACCGTCCGCCTCGGAGCGCACCGGCTCCTCGTCCTCGAGGTCGCGCTCCACGATGCCGCCCTCGCCGTCCACGGTCGGCGCCGAGAAGTGCAGGTCGCGCCGCTGCGGAACGTCCAGACCCTTCGCCCGGATCTCCGGCCGCGCCCCGGCCTGCGCCGGAACCGTGTCCGGCACGCCCTCGCCGACCGCCTCCGCGGCCTCGACCGGGACCTCCTCGACCTGCTGCTCGACCTGGACCTCCAGGTTGAACAGATAGCCGACGGACTCCTCCTTGATGCCCTCCATCATCGCGGTGAACATGTCGAAGCCCTCACGCTGGTACTCGACCAGCGGGTCCTTCTGCGCCATCGCGCGCAGGCCGATGCCCTCCTGGAGGTAGTCCATCTCGTAGAGGTGCTCGCGCCACTTGCGGTCGAGGACCGACAGCACGACCCGGCGCTCCAGCTCACGCATGATCTCGGAGCCGAGCTGCGCCTCGCGGGCCTCGTACTGCTCGTGGATGTCCTCCTTGATGGACTCGGAGATGAACTCGGCGGTCAGCCCGGCCCGGTCGCCGGCCGCCTCCTCCAGCTCCTCGATGGTGACCTTCACCGGGTACAGCTGCCGGAAGGCGCCCCACAGCCGGTCCAGGTCCCAGTCCTCGGGGAAGCCCTCGGAGGTCTCCGCGTGGACGTACGCGTCGATGGTGTCGTCCATGAAGTGCTGGATCTGCTCCTGCAGGTCCTCGCCCTCCAGCACCCGGCGCCGCTCGCCGTAGATGACCTCGCGCTGCCGGTTGAGGACCTCGTCGTACTTCAGAACGTTCTTACGGGTCTCGAAGTTCTGCTGCTCGACCTGCGACTGCGCGGACGCGATCGCGCGCGTGACCATCTTGTTCTCGATCGGCACGTCGTCCGGCACGTTGGCCATGGACATCACGCGCTCGACCATCTGGGCCTTGAACAGGCGCATCAGGTCGTCGCCGAGGGAGAGGTAGAAGCGGGACTCGCCGGGGTCGCCCTGTCGGCCGGAACGACCGCGCAGCTGGTTGTCGATACGGCGCGACTCGTGCCGCTCGGTGCCGAGGACGTAGAGACCGCCGAGCGCCTCGACCTCCTCCTTCTCGGCCTTGACCGCGGCCTCGGCGCGCTCCAGCGCCGCCGGCAGGGCCGCGGCCCACTCCTCGATGTGCTCCTCGGGGTCAAGGCCGCGCTGACGCAGCTCCGCCTCGGCGAGGTCCTCGGGGTTGCCGCCGAGCTTGATGTCCGTACCACGGCCGGCCATGTTGGTGGCCACGGTCACGGCGCCCTTGCGGCCCGCCTGTGCGACGATCTGCGCCTCGCGCTCGTGGTGCTTGGCGTTCAGCACCTCGTGCTGGATGCCGCGCTTGCTGAGCTGCTGCGAGAGGTACTCCGACTTCTCGACGGAAGTCGTGCCGACGAGGATCGGCTGGCCCTTCTCGTGCTTCTCGGCGATGTCGTCGACGACCGCCTCGAACTTGGCGACCTCGGTGCGGTAGATCAGGTCCGACTGGTCCTTGCGGATCATCGGCTTGTTGGTCGGGATCGGGACCACGCCGAGCTTGTAGATCTGGTGGAACTCGGCGGCCTCGGTCATCGCCGTACCGGTCATGCCGGAGAGCTTCTTGTAGAGGCGGAAGAAGTTCTGCAGGGTGATCGTCGCGAGCGTCTGGTTCTCGTCCTTGATGTCCACCCCTTCCTTCGCCTCGATCGCCTGGTGCATGCCCTCGTTGTAGCGGCGGCCGGCGAGGATACGGCCGGTGTGCTCGTCGACGATCATGACCTCGCCGTCGATGACGACGTAGTCCTTGTCGCGCTTGAAGAGCTCCTTGGCCTTGATGGCGTTGTTCAGGTAGCCCACGAGCGGGGTGTTCACCGACTCGTACAGGTTGTCGATGCCCAGCCAGTCCTCGACCTTGCTGACACCGGACTCGTGGATGGCGACCGTGCGCTTCTTCTCGTCGACGTCGTAGTCGCCGGTCTCCTCGACACCCTTGAGCGGGTTGCCGGCCTCGCCGCGCTTGAGGCGGGTGACCAGCTTGGCGAAGTCGCCGTACCACTTCGTGGCCTGGTCGGCCGGGCCGGAGATGATCAGCGGCGTACGGGCCTCGTCGATGAGGATGGAGTCGACCTCGTCGACGATCGCGAAGTTGTGGCCGCGCTGCACGAGCTCGTCCTTCGACCACGCCATGTTGTCGCGCAGGTAGTCGAAGCCGAACTCGTTGTTCGTGCCGTAGGTGATGTCGCAGTTGTACTGCTCGCGGCGCTGCGCCGGGGTCATGCTGGCGAGGATGACGCCCACGTCCAGGCCCAGGAACTTGTGGACGCGGCCCATCATCTCGGAGTCGCGCTCGGCCAGGTAGTCGTTGACCGTGACGATGTGGACGCCGTCGCCGGACAGGGCGTTCAGATAAGCGGGCAGGGTACCGACGAGGGTCTTGCCCTCACCGGTCTTCATCTCGGCCACGTAGCCGAGGTGGAGGGCGGCACCGCCCATCAGCTGCACGTCGTAGTGCCGCTGCCCGAGCACGCGCTTGGCGGCCTCGCGGACGGTGGCGAACGCCTCGGGGAGCAGGTCGTCCAGGCTCTCACCATCGGCGTACCGCTGCTTGTACTCGTCGGTGAGGGCCCGCAGCTCGGCGTCGGAGAGGTTCACGAAGTCCTCTTCGATGGAGTTGACCTGGTCCGCGATGCGGTGCAGCTTGCGCAGGATCTTGCCTTCGCCTGCACGCATGATCTTCGAGAGGACGGACACGGGGGTTTGTCTCCTTGCCGGTCGGGCCTGGGACGGTCGGTTTCCATTTGACGTACTGAGCAACGGCCATCGTATGCGAGGACCCGGCTGGGCCGGGAGGCCCGGCGAGCCGACGGCTTTCTCATCCGGGACAACGCACGGGCCACGCGGATGGTGCCGCGTTCCGGCAACGTCTTGCGCGAATCGTGATCACTCGATCACGTACAGCGAAAATCGATGGCCCGACCGGGGGAACTCCAGCACAATCGGCCGATGGAACCCGTCACACTGACCACGGACCGACTGCTCCTGCGCACGGTCGGCCCGCTCGACACCCAGGCGGTGTACGACGCCGTGCAGGACCCCGACATCCAGCGCTGGACCACCGTGCCGTCGCCGTATCTGCCCGAGCACGCGAGCGGCTTCACCGAGCAGCTGGTCCCCGACGGCTGGGCACAGGGCTCGATGTTCACCTTCGGCGTGTTCCTCCGCGCCACGGAAGGCGCCCGCGAGGACCGCGCGGGCAGCGGGGCCGGCGACGAAGGCGGCAGGGAACTCGCCGGCATGCTCGGTCTCACCATGCGTTCGCTCGGCGTGGCGGAGATCGGCTTCTGGGCGGCCAAGGAGCACCGCGGCCGCGGCCACGTCACGGAGGCCACGCTCGCCGCCTGCCGGTGGATCTTCACCGAGGTCGGCGTCGACCGGGTCGAGTGGCGCGCCGAGGTGGGCAACGGCGCCTCCCGCGCGGTGGCCGAACGCGCGGGGTTCACCATGGAGGGCACGCTGCGCGCCGCGATCAACAACAAGGGGGTGCGCCGGGACTGCTGGGTCGGCTCCCTGCTCCCCTCGGACCTGAGTCTGCCCTCCACGGCGCCGTACCTGCCCGCCCGCGCCCGGTGAAACCGCAGGTCACGGCGGACTGTCAGTGGCGCCCTCTATCGTCCGGGGCATGACGACCCTTCCGCGCCCGACCACCACGCTCACCGCGGACGACGCCCGCCGCATCGCCCTGCGGGCCCAGGGACTTCTCGGCGCGCCCGACCGGCGGGCCGGCGTCCGCGGGGTGCTGCGCCATCTCGGCGCGGTCCAGCTCGACACGATCTCGGTCCTCGCCCGCTCCCATGAGCTGGTGCCGTACGCCCGGCTCGGCGCGGTCGGCCGCAAGGCGGTCGAGGCGGCGTACTGGAAGGACACCCACGCCTTCGAGTACTGGTCGCACGCTGCGTGCGTGCTGCCCATCGAGGAGTGGCCGTACTTCGCCTTCCGCCGCCGCGCCTACCGCGACCGCCCGCACTGGAACCACGAGCTGCCCGAGGGTGTGTACGACCAGGTCATCAAGCAGTTGCGCACGGAAGGACCGCTGACGTCCACGGAGCTGGGCGGCGCGAAGAAGACGAGCGACTGGTGGGACTGGTCCGGCACCAAGGTCGCGGTGGAGCGCGCGCTGATGTACGGCGAGGTGGTGTGCGTCGAGCGGCGCGGCTGGAAGCGGGTGTACGACCTCGCCGAGCGCGCCGTCCCGGACGCGCTGCTGCACGACCAGCTGGACGACGCCGAGTGCCTGCGCCGCCTGGTCCGGCAGGCCGGCGAGTCCCTGGGAGTGGGCACGCGCGCGGACATCGCCGACTACCACCGCCTCAAGGGCGAGCAGGTCGACGCGGTGATCGCCGACTCGGGTCTGGTGCCGGTGGAGGTCGAGGGCTGGGGCAGGCCGGCCTGGGCCGACCCGGCGGCGCTGGCGGCACCGCCGCGCGGCCGGCACCGGACCACGCTGCTGTCGCCGTTCGACTCCCTGATCTGGGAGCGGGCGCGCACGGAGCGGATCTTCGGCTTCACCCACCGGCTGGAGGCGTATGTGCCCCGGCAGAAGCGGGTGTACGGCTACTTCGCGATGCCGGTGCTCGCGGGCGGCCGGCTGGTCGGGCGGGTCGACCCGGCGCGTGAGGGGCGCACGCTGGTGGCCCGGCAGGTCACCGTGGACGACGCGAGGGCGGTCCCGGCGGTCGCCCAGGCCCTCATCGAGGCGGCGACCTGGGTGAACTGCACGGACGTCCGTGTGGAGCAGGTGGACGCACCGGCCCTGCGCGAGCCGCTCACGCGGGAGCTGGAGCGCGCCCTCGCCTAGAGGCGGGTGCCACGGCTAGCGGATCTCGAGGATCTTCTCCCGCATCGCGTAGACCACCGCTTCCATCCTGGAGTGCAGCTGGAGCTTCTCCAGGATGTTGCGGACGTGGTTCTTCACGGTGTTCTCGGAGATGAACAGCTCCTTGGCGATGTCCCGGTTGTTCATCCCGGTGGCGACGAGCTTGAGCACCTCCAGCTCCCGGTCGGTCAGCCGCGGCGCGGGCACCAGGCGGCGCTCGTCGGTCCGCTGGATCATCGACTTGAACTCGGTGAGCAGCTTGGACGCCATGGACGGGCTGATCTGCGACTGCCCGTCGGCCACGGCCCGGATGGCGGTCGCCACCTCGTCCGTGGAGATCTCCTTGAGCAGGTATCCGGTCGCACCCGCCTTGATCGCGTCGTAGAGGTCGGCCTCCTCGTCGCTGATCGTCAGCATGATGATCTTGGCGCTGGGGGCGACCTCCTTGATGGAGGTGCAGGCCTCGATGCCGCCGCGCTTGGGCATGCGGACGTCCATCAGCACGATGTCGGGCAGCAGATCGGCGGCCTTGTCCACGGCCTCGGCGCCGTCGCCGGCCTCGCCGACGACCTGGATGTCCTCTTCGGCCGCGAGCACGATCTCCAGGCCGCGCCGGAAGAGGGCGTGGTCGTCCACGACCAGGACTCTGATCGGCTCCGCGCGTGCGGAGCCCGCGTCAGGGCCCGTGCCGATGACACCGTCGTCGTCCTCCTCGTCCCGCATCGGTCCGAAGGTGTCCGCCATCGTTCCTCCCCCTGAGGCTGTGGCCTGTGGTCCTGTGCCATCGCCAACCCAAGGCAGCGGCCCACCGATTGGGCCGGTCCAGCCATGATTTCATGCCCGGGCGACACCGGGGTGACGTGCGAGGCGTGAACCGGTCGCACACAGGTGCCCCTGGGGGCGCACACGCGCTTCCAGGGGCACCTGCTCGCGTGGGACCCGGTCGGTCAGCCGCCCAGCGTGCCACCTGCGGCGGGGGGCTGCGCCTCAGCGACCATCGGGTCCGTGCTGAGGTGGATGACGCCGTAGTCGTAGGCGTGGCGGCGGTAGACGACGCTCGGTTCCTTCGTCTCCGCGTCGACGAACAAGTAGAAGTCGTGGCCGACCAGTTCCATCTCGTACAGCGCCTGGTCGAGGCTCATCGGGGCGGCGACGTGCGTCTTCTCGCGGACGACGAGGGGGCCTTCCCCCTTGACCTCCAGCGAACCGATCTTCTTCGTCGGTACGCCGTCCGTCTCCTCCTCCTCGACGGGGAGACCGTTTCCGTTCAGCGTCGCCGCGCCCGGTACGTGGTCGGGGACCTCGGCCGCCGAGATCCGGCGTGCGCCTCGGCGGGAGAAACGCTTGTCGTGCTGCTTGCGCAGCCGGGCGTCCAGCTTCTCCGCAGCCAGGTCGAGTGCCGCGTACGGGTCGCTTGCCGCTGCCTCCGCCCGGATCACCGGACCGCGGGAGCGGAGCGTGATCTCCACTCGGTCACAGCGGTCGGCCTGTCGGGGGTTGGGCTCCTTGGACACCTCGACGTCGAGGCTGATCACCTTGGCATCGAGCCTCTGGATCTTCTCCAGCTTCAGCTTCTCGGCCACGTGCTTGCGGAACCGCTCGGGCACCTCGGTCTTGCGGCCCTTGACGACGATGTCCACGCAGAACTCCGTTCCCGGATCGCTCCGCTCGGTCGGCGGAGCATCTCCCTTTCGCACCAGGTCCGGTGAGCACCGGACCTCGGACTCGGTGACTTCCACCTCCTCCTCCCCCGTGGGCGAGATCTCCACCCCACCGGCACGGGTGATTGCCCAAAACCCGTGACACGGCATTCGGATATGAGAGGTGTGGCCTGCGCCTTTCCTCACAACCGAACATATCTCGCCCGGACGGATGTCGTCACCCTCTACTCCGGCGTACCCCCGTTCAGGTGAAATTCCCCTCTCGCTACCTGCAACGATGCAGGTCGACGGTCAGTTCCTGTTTATTTCGAAAGAATCCCGCGGAGCGGCGATCACAGCCGCACGGAGGGCATGCCGGACGGTGTTCCCGGCCGCCTTTTCCGATGCACCATGCACCCAGTTCCGGCTCTCCTCTCGCGCTCCGGTCCGTCGTTCATCCCTTCCTTCCCGAGTTACGGCTCCGTACACGACTGTTCTCACTCCGGTTCGCTCCGCCGTCGCCTCCCGGACGGCCCGCGCCGCCTCCGCGAGGCTGGCGCCGGTCGTGATCAGGTCGTCGACCAGCACGACATCTCCCGTGCCGAGCAGCCGGCCGCCGCCCGCCGTCACCTCCAGCGCGCCCGCGAGGTTGGCGAGGCGCCGCCGCGCGTCCAGCCCGGCCTGGTCCGCCACCGGCCGCCGCTGGCGCAGCACGGCCGCCACCCTGGCCGGCGTGCCGGTGCGCCGCAGCTCACCGGCGGCCGCGAGCGCCATCCGCCGCACCGGATCGTGCCCACGCGCCCGCACCGCCCACCGGGCCGACGGGACGGGGACGAGCAGCACGGCCCCGGCGCCCCCGGCAGCGGCACGGCCCGGGACACCGGCGCCGCTCCCGCCGAGCCCCGCCCGCACGGCCCCCGCCAGTGCCGTGCCCAGCGCTCCCGCGAGGGCCAGCGCGCCCCGCTCCTTGTGCGCGAGAAGCAGTGCGCGCACCTCCTCCGCGTACGCCGCCGCCGCGTGCACCACCGGCAGGCCGGCCGGCTCCGGAACCGGCCGCACCCGCCGCGGCGCGCGTCCGTACAGCGCGGCCCGGCAGCGCGGGCAGAGCGCCGTACGAGGTGCTCCGCAGCCCGCGCAGTCGGCCGGCAACACCAGGTCGGTGAAGTCCTGCCACCACCCCCGCATGGGCACCACTGTGCCAACGCCGCAGCGCCCCGGCCACCCCTGTGGACAACGTCCTGTGGACAACGCGCGAAAACGCGTACCGCCCCTCACCCGTACAGGGAAGGGGCGGTGCGCGGCGGAGGACTCAGCCCGGATAGACCGGCGCCGTGCCGTCCTTGTCGATCTTCTGCCACTGCGACCCGGACGGCAGCCGTACGATCCCGTCCTCCGAGCAGGCCACCAGCGGCACCCGCTCGTCCTCGGACGCGGCGATCGACTTCACCCCGGTGAGCGCGCCCGGCGCCGGCCCGTCGAGCGTGGAGCCGTCGACCTGGACGTACCGCATCTGCAGCACGCCGCCCTGCTCCCGGCCGACGACGAGCAGCCTGCTGTCCCCAGCCCACGACAGTGCGCTGACCTGCTCCAGGTCGGGCGCGGCGGAGCGCAGTTCGACCACCGCCGTGCCCTGCCCGGAGCCGTCGTCGCGCTGGATCCGGCCGATCAGCAGAGACTGCTTGCCGTCCTTCTCCACCACCAGCGCGATCCGCACCCCGTCGGCGGCGACCCGCACGTCCCTGATCCGTCCGGACAGGTCCGGGACGGCGACCTGAGCCGGTTTGGCGGCGCCCTGTTCGAGGACGTACAGCCGGGAACGGCTTGGGTCGCGGTCGGCCACCCACAGATCGCCGCGGGCGTCCCAGCTCGGCGTGGTCAGCCGGTCGTCCTTGCTCGGGCCCTCGCTGGTGACCAGCGCGTCCCCGAGCGAACCGCCCGAGGCCAGCGAGGTCACGTACAGCGATCTGCCCTGGTCGCCGACGGCCGCCGCGCTGTGCTCGTCCCGCGACACCGCCACCGACTCCAGGACCTTGCCGCCCTCGCCCAGCGGCCCCGGCACCGGTACCGCGCCGGTGGTCGTGGCCGGGGGTCCCGCGGGCATCCGCACCAGCCGGTGCTTGGCGTCGAGGTAGTACAGGTTCTCCGGGCTCTTGGCCGACCCGTGCCAGGCGGTGGCCTCGGCGCGCTCCTCGCTCAGCTCGCACAGCCGGTGGCCGCCGACGCCCTGCAGCTCGACCGACTCCAGCGTCGGCGCCAGGTTCCGCAGGGTGAACAGCACCTGCGTCGCCATCTCCGTGCACTTGGTCGCCGCGACCTGCGACACCTTCAGGTTCAGCGGCACGGTCAGCTTGTTCTGGTCGTCCGGAGCCAGCCCCGACACGCCCTTCTGCAGGGCCGTACCCGTCGGGAAGCTCGACCTGACGACCGGCCCCAGCCAGTGGGTGGGGCCGAACACCAGCGAGCGGACCATCTGCGTCATCGGGTCCACCTTGCTGCGCACGAACACCGGATCGGCGACGGCCACCGGCTCCTTCGTCGACCCGACGGCCGTGTCGGAGGCGAAGTAGTACTTGTCCACCGACGTGTAGTTGCGCTGGAAGTCCGACTTGCCCATGACGACGCCGTCGGGCAGCTCGTCGATGCGCCACTGGCCGTTCTTGGGGTCCCGGGTGAGGTGGACCTTCTTGCGGTAGGAGCCGGCGGCGGGCTCGTACGCCTGCTGCGCGTCCACGGTCGCGACCCTGCTGCCCGCGAGGACGCAGGTGACGCTGCTGGTGTGCTCCGAGCCCGGGCCCGGCCTGCAGTCCGGCTCGATGCTCGGCCCGTTGGCGAGGACCGTGGTGGACTGCTCGGGCCGCCACGAGTGCGCCGCCGCCGTCGTCAGGTACTTGCGGGCCGTGTCGTACGCCGGATCGTCGCTGGTCAGCGCCTCCAGGAAGCCCTGCATGATCTCGGCGGGACCGGCGCCCTCGGCCGGCGGCATGGCGAACACCCGCACCCCGGTGTCCTGCCGCGGCGTGGACTCCACGTTCCGCAGATCCCCGCTGTCGGGCATCGAGGCGCACCCGGCCAGCAGTACGGTCCCCAAGGCGGCCCATGTCACCGCGCGTCCCGGACTGAGCCGGGCGCCCCCCTCGCGGTCAGCGCCCACGAAATGCCTCCCCTGGCTCGGTCGACTCCTCCGCCTCGGCCGCTTCGCCCCGGCCCGGCCCCGGGTCCGCGGCCGGAGCGGCGGCGGGCCTGTCCTCGGTGCGCCGTTGACCACCGGTGGGCCGGGGCACCACGCGCGCGCCGTTGCCGTTGCCGGGCAGCGCGGCCGGGTCGGCGGCGGGAGCGGGCCGCGGCGCGATCGGGTCGCGCGGCGGCAGCGCGGACGACTGGGCGCCGCCCTTCTGCACCGGAACGGTCGCCCGCTTCTCCTCGCCCCCGCCGGACAGCCCGGCCTCGTCGAGGCCGCGGTTGCGGCGCGAGTCCTTGGGCTCCAGCGGTATGGGCGAGCCCCGCAGCGGCTCGTCCGCGGTCCTGGGCAGCGTCAGCCGGAACTGGGAACCGCCGCCCGGCTCGCCCCACGCCTGCAGCCAGCCGCCGTGCAGCCGCGCGTCCTCCAGGGCGATCGACAGCCCGAGGCCCGTGCCGCCGGTGGTACGCGCGCGTGCCGGATCCGCCCGCCAGAAGCGGCTGAAGACACGGGTCGCCTCGCCCGGCTTGAGCCCGACGCCGTAGTCGCGCACCGCGACCGCCACCGCGCCGCCCGCCGCGGCGAGCTTGACGACGACGTCCTTGCCCTCGCCGTGCTCGACGGCGTTGACCACGAGGTTGCGCAGCACGCGCTCCACCCGCCGGGCGTCGGCCTCGGCGACGACAGGCTGCTGGTCACCGACCACGCGTATGCGCGTGCCCTTGCGCTCGGCGAGCGGCTCGGCGCCGCTGACCACGCGCCGGACGACGTCCCTGAGGTCTATCGGCTCGGCCTCCAGCGCCGCCGCGCCCGCGTCGAACCGGCTGATCTCCAGCAGGTCCGCGAGCAGCGACTCGAACCGGTCCAGCTGGTCGGCGAGCAGCTCGGCCGACCGCGCGGTCACCGGGTCGAAGTCCTCGCGCGCCTCATGGATGACGTCGGCGGCCATCCGGACCGTCGTCAGCGGGGTGCGCAGCTCGTGCGACACGTCCGACACGAACCGGCGCTGCATCCGCGACAGGTCCTCCAGCTGCTGGATCTTCACCTGGAGGTTCTGCGCCATCTTGTTGAAGGCCTCACCCAGACGGGCGATGTCGTCCTCGCCGGTGACCTTCATCCGCTCCTGCAGCCGCCCCGCGGACAGCCGCTCCGCGATCCCGGCCGCCATCCGCACCGGCGTGACGACCTGGCGCACCACCAGCCAGGCGATCGCCCCGAGCAGGACGACCACGAACAGCCCGGCCGTGGCGAGCGTGCCCTTGACCAGGCTGAGGGACTTCTCCTCCTGGGTGAGCGGGAACAGGTAGTACAGCTCGTACGGCCGCCCGTTGGGGTCGCTGACCTGCTTGCCGATGACCAGCGCCGGCTGCGAGTCCTTGCCGTTGGAGTAGACGATCCTGGTGTAGCTCTGGGCGGCGGTCGTGCCGCTGTTGACCCGCTCGCGCAGGTCGTCGGGGATGCTGGAGGTCGGGTTGACGTTCCCGGAGCCGCGCGGGCTGCGGCCGCCGCCGCTGTCGTCGCCCACGGGCAGCGTGACGACGTCGAAGGCGCCCGCGCCACCGCTGGACAGCGACTCCACCAGGTCGCTCATCCACTGGATGACGTTCTGCGACTGCCGGCCGTCCGCGGTCGCCGTGCCGTCGGCGGTGCCGCTTCCCGCGGCCGCCCCGGTCCCGGCCCCGCCGGCCGCCTCGTCGGCCTTCTGCTTGGCCACCGCGAAGCCGCCCGTGGCCTGGCTCTGCGAGGCCTTCACCTTCGCGTCCAGCAGGCCGTTGCGCACCTGCCCGATCACCACGAAGCCCAGCAGCAGCACGACGCCCAGGGACATCACCAGGGTGGTGGCGACCACCCGCAGCTGGATGTTGCGCCGCCACAGCCGCATCACGGGCAGCAGCGGACGGCGCACCCAGCGCAGGAACAGCCTGATGACCGGGCTGCCCTGGACCCCGCCCTCGAGCAGCCCGCCGTCGAAAAAGGTCCTCAAACGCGTACCCGCCGCCCGGCCGACAGTCCGCCCCGGCCGAGTCCCGGACCGGCCGGGAGCCGAAGCGGCACTGTCCCGGGACATGTCAGCTCGGCCCTGCCTTGTAACCGACACCACGGACGGTCACCACGATCTCCGGCCGCTCCGGGTCCTTCTCGACCTTCGAGCGCAGCCGCTGGACATGCACGTTGACGAGCCGCGTGTCCGCGGCGTGCCGGTAGCCCCACACCTGCTCGAGCAGCACCTCGCGGGTGAACACCTGCCACGGCTTGCGGGCGAGCGCGACCAGCAGGTCGAACTCCAGCGGGGTCAGCGCGATCGACTGCCCGTCCCGCTTCACCGAGTGCCCGGCCACGTCGATGACCAGGTCACCGATGGTCAGCTGCTCCGGTGCCGGCTCCTCGGACCTGCGCAGCCGCGCACGGATCCGGGCGACCAGCTCCTTGGGCTTGAACGGCTTGACGATGTAGTCGTCGGCGCCGGACTCCAGGCCCACGACCACGTCGACGGTGTCGCTCTTGGCCGTGAGCATCACGATCGGCACCCCGGACTCGGCCCGGATCAGCCGGCACACCTCGATGCCGTCCCGTCCGGGCAGCATCAGGTCCAGCAGCACCAGATCGGGCTTGGTCTCGCGGAACGCGGCCAGCGCCTTGTCGCCGTCGGCTACGAAAGACGGCTCAAAACCTTCACCACGCAGCACGATGCCGAGCATCTCGGCCAGTGCGGTGTCGTCGTCGACGACAAGGACTCGTCCCTTCATAAACGACATCATCCCATTCTCATAACAGTGACAGGTGCCCTGGTGAGGGAGGTCACTGGCCGGTGACCTTAGTCGTACCGGGCCGTCACTGTCTGCCCCCGGTCCGCCGGCACCGATGCCGGTGCCGGCTGCCGGCGCCCCGCGGTCCGGGCGTGTCGGCGATCCCCGGCGGCCGGTCAGCCGGCCGCAACCTGCCGGGACCTCGCGCACAGTTCCGCCAGAGCCTCGGCCGTCACCGGTGAGACCACGCCCTCCTCGGTGACGATGGCCGTCACCAGCTCGGGCGGCGTCACGTCGAACGCGGGGTTGTACGCCTGCGTCCCCAGGGGCGCCACCGGAATCCCGCCTCCCGCTCCCGCCGCCGCCACCTGCGGCGCCGTGATCTCCGTGACCTCGAAACCGGGCCGCTGCTCGACCTCGATGGACGCCCCGTCCGGGGTGTCCGGATCGACCGTGGTCACGGGCGCCACCACGATGAACGGCACATGGTGGTACCGCGCCAGCACCGCGAGCGGATAACTCCCCACCTTGTTCGCCACCGAGCCGTCGGCCGCGATCCGGTCCGCCCCGATCAGTACCGCGTCCACCTCCCCCGCCGCGAGCAGCGAGCCCGCCGCGTTGTCGGTGAGCAGGGTGTACGCCATACCGCTGCGGGCCGCTTCGTACGCCGTCAGGCGCGCGCCCTGCAGCAGCGGACGCGTCTCGTCCACCCACAGACGCCGCAGCTGCCCCTGCCGGTGCGCCGCGAGAGCCACCGCGAAGGCCGTGCCTTCCCCGCCCGACACCAGCGAACCGCTGTTGCAGTGGGTGAGGATCCGGTGCCCGCCGCCCGGCAGCAACTCGTCCAGCAGCGCCAGCCCGTGCGCCGCCATCCGCCGGCTCGCCTCGGCGTCCTCCTGGTGCAGCGCCCGCGCCGCGGCCAGCGCCGCCGTCGCCGCCTCGGTGGGATCGCCGGTCCGCGCCAGCGCCGCCTCGTGCGCGGCCCGGGCCCGGCGCACGCCGACGGACAGGTTCACCGCCGTGGGCCGTGCCCCCTCGAGCTGGCGGGCCGCCTCGGCCACGTCGAAGCCGCGCGCGGCGGCGAGCGCGACGCCGTACGCCCCCGCGATGCCCAGCAAGGGCGCCCCGCGCACGGCCAGCGAACGGATCGCCTCCACCAGCGCCGACGCGTCCGTGCACACCAGCTCGACCTCCTCGGCCGGCAGCCGTGTCTGATCGAGAAGGACCAGCACGGGGCCTTCGGGCGGTTCCTCCCATCGGATCGCAGGTATCTCGGTCGGCCGCTTGTCACCGTCGGTTCGCGCCTGCTGATCAGCCATGCCGTCAGTCTGCCCCGGATCCTGCGAACAATTGAAGGCATCCAGCCCCCACCGCGGCCGGTCCGCCGATGACCACCCCATGGCACGATGGCTGCCAACCTGCCGCCGCGACCGCGGACGGGCACCGAGAAGGAGCTTCGATGACAGACACTCCGGGCTGGGCCTCGCCCGGAACCGCCCCGTCGAACGAGGGGCGGGAACCCGGCACGTCCGGTCCCGCCGAGCCTGCCGACCGCCCCGGCGACACCGCCCCCGCACCCCAGCCGGACCCGCATGCGCAGGGCCCGGGTGTGAAGTGGTCCAAGGAGCAGCCGCCGCCCGGCCAGTGGTCCGCGCCCACCGGTGCCCCCAGCCCTCAGCAGGCCCCGCCTCCCCCGCCGCCCGGCCCGGGCTGGGCCGGACCACACGGCCAGGCAGGCCACGGCGCCGGCCAGGCGGGCCCGCAGGGCGGCTACGGCGGCCCACCCCCCGGCTACGGCGGCTACCCCGGTTACGGCACCCCCGGCTACGGAGCCTGGGGCGGCGGCTGGGGCGGCCCCCCGCCCGCGGCCAAGCCCGGCGTCATCCCGCTGCGCCCGCTCGCCGTCGGTGAGATCCTCGACGGCGCCGTCTCCACCATGCGCACCCACTGGCGCACGGTGCTCGGCATCTCGCTGGCGGTCGCCCTCCTCCTCGACACCAGCACCGTCCTGCTGCAGGGCCTCGTCCTGAACGACACCGCCGTCCAGTCGACCCTCAACGACCCCGGCGCCAGCCCCGACGAGGCGTTCCGCGCCCTGCGCGAGACGATGATCGGCACCGGGATCGTCTCGGTGATCCGCGCGGTCGCCGTCATCATCGCCACCGCCCTGCTCACCACCATCACCAGCCGAGCCGTCCTCGGCAGACCGGTCGGCGCCGGCGAGGCCTGGCGCGAGTCCCGGCCGCAGATTCCGCGACTGTTCGGCCTGCTCATCCTCCTGGCCCTGATCTTCACCGGCATCGCCGTCGGCGGCGCGCTGCCCGGCATCGCCCTGTTGGTCGCCGGCAGCACCGCCGGCGGAGCCGCCCTGCTCGTCCTGGGCTTCCTCGCCGCCGCCGTCGTCGTGGTCTGGCTGGGCATCCGCTTCTACCTGGCCGCGCCCGCCCTGATGCTGGAACGGCAGGGCGTGGTGAAGTCCATGCGGCGGTCCGCGAAGCTCGTCCGCGGCTCCTGGTGGCGCACCTTCGGCATCGTGCTGCTCACCGTGCTCCTCACCTTCATGGTCTCGGCGGTCATCACCATGCCGTTCACCGCCTTCGGGGCCGCCGTCAGCGGCGACGGCATGAACAGCCTGCTCAACACCGGCGCCGGCCACACCAGCTGGGCCACCCTGATCATCCAGGGCGTCGGCGCCCTGATCGGCACCACGCTCACCCTCCCGATCAGCGCGGGCGTCACCGTGCTCCTCTACATCGACCAGCGCATCCGGCGCGAGGCCCTCGACCTCGAACTGGCCCGCGCCGCCGGCGTCCAGGGCACCGCCGGACCCGGCGCCGTCCCGGGGAGCTGATGCGGTGAGTCCCACGGGGGGAGTGCTCACGGCGGCGGGCCCGGCCGGCGCCGACGGCGGGGCCGTACGCGGCCTGCTGCGCGCGGCGCACGCCGCCCTCGGCGCGGCCGGCGGCCCGTCTCCCGGTCCGCCGGTGACCCTCCCGCGCGATCCCGCGCGGGAGGCGGCCCGCCGGGAGCTGTCCAAGCGGATGTACCACGAGAACGATCCGGGGCTGTTCCAGCGTGCGCTGGACGCGTTCTGGGACTGGCTCGACCGGCTGTTCGGGTCGGCCGCCTCGGCGACTCCCGGCGGCACGGTAGGCCTGATCGTCGTCATCCTGTTCGTCGTGGCCGTCGTCGCCGCCCTGTGGTGGCGCCTGGGCACACCGCGCCGGCAGCCCTCCTCCACCGCCGCCGCCCTGTTCGACGACCGTCCCCGCAGCGCCGCCGAACACCGCGCGACCGCCGAGGCGCACGCGGCCCAGGGTCACTGGAACCAGGCCGTGCAGGAACGCATGCGGGCCATCGTCCGCTCTCTGGAGGAACGCACCCTGCTCGACGTCCGCCCGGGCCGCACCGCCGACGAAGCGGCCGCCGAAGCCGGCGGGACCCTGCCCGCACACACCGACCGGCTGCGCGCCGCGGCCCGTGAGTTCGACGCCGTGACATACGGCGGACGCAGGGCCACCGAGCAGTCGTACCACCGCATCACCGAACTCGACCGCGACCTGGAACGCACCAGGCCCGCCCACAGCACCGCCGACACGGCCCACAGCACCCGCCAGGGGGCCGCCCAGTGACCGCAGAGGCCACGCTGCCGACGACCTCCACCGCGCCCACCGTCCGCCAGGTGTGGACCCGCCAGCGAGGCATCGCGCTCGCCGCCGCACTCATCCTCGCGGCGGCCGTCGTCATGGCGGTCGTCCGCTCCACCGACCGGCACGGCGAACTCGACCCGCGCTCCGCCGACCCCTACGGCAGCCGCGCCGTCGCCCAACTCCTCGCCGACCGGGGCATCTCCACACGCGTGGTCACCACACTGGGCGCCGCACGCGCCGCCGCGGGACCGGACACCACCCTGCTCGTCGCCGTACCCGACCTGCTGACCGCGCGCCAGCAGGACCGGCTGCACCAGGCCACGGCCCACTCCGGCGGACGCACCGTTCTCGTCGCGCCCGGCGGCCCGTCCGTCGAGCGACTCGTCCCCGGAGTCACCGCGGACCCCGCCACGAGCACGAACACCACGCTGGCCCCCGGTTGCGCCCTGCCCGAGGCCCGGCGCG
Source organism: Streptomyces sp. NPDC048192 (assembly GCF_043202415.1). Classification (NCBI taxonomy): domain Bacteria; kingdom Bacillati; phylum Actinomycetota; class Actinomycetes; order Kitasatosporales; family Streptomycetaceae; genus Streptomyces; species Streptomyces sp. NPDC048192. The sequence continues at coordinate 3,167 of NZ_JBIDAL010000025.1, read as the reverse complement.
CGGGCAGCGCCGACACCGGCGGCATCCGCTACTCCACCACCCACCTGGACGCCGACGCCTGCTACCCCAGCGCCCGCCTCGCCACCCTGCTGCGCGTCCCCGAGACATCCGGGAGCGGCGACACCGTCGTACTCGGCGCGCCCGACGTCCTCCTCAACGACCGCCTCGACAAGCAGGGCAACGCCTCGCTCGCCCTTCAACTCCTCGGCTCCCGCCCCCATCTGGTCTGGTACCTCCCCTCGCTCTCCGATGCCTCGGCCACCGGCGACGGCGACCGCAAGACCTTCTTCGACCTCATCCCGTCGGGCTGGCTCTGGGGCACCCTGCAGCTGTTCATCGCGGCAGCCCTGGCCGCCTTCTGGCGGGCACGCCGCTTCGGCCCGCTCGTGCCCGAGAAACTCCCCGTCGCGATCCGCGCCTCCGAGACCACCGAAGGCCGCGCCCGCCTCTACCGCAAGGCCGACGCCCGCGACCGCGCCGCCGCCGCTCTTCGCTCCGCCACCCGCATCCGCCTCGCCCCCCTCGTCGGCGTCCCGGTCGCCCAGGCGCACTCCCCCGAGGCCCTGCTCCCCGCCCTGTCCGCCCACCTCACCGGTGGCCAACAGGCCCTGCACTCCCTCCTCTTCGGACCGCCGCCCGGCGACGACGCGGCCCTCATCGCACTCACCGACCAACTCGACGCCCTCGAAAGAGAGGTACGCCGTCCATGATGGACCCGACCACTGACAACGCCGGGAACACCGGGGAAGCGGGCACCGCCCGGGCCTCCCTGGAAGCCCTGCGCGCCGAGATCGCCAAAGCCGTGGTCGGCCAGGACCCCGCCGTGACCGGCCTCGTCGTCGCCCTTCTGTGCCGCGGACACGTCCTCCTCGAAGGAGTCCCCGGAGTCGCCAAGACGCTGCTGGTCCGCGCCCTCGCATCCGCCCTCGAACTCGACACCAAACGCGTCCAGTTCACCCCCGACCTGATGCCGAGCGACGTCACCGGCTCCCTCGTCTACGACACCCGCACCGCCGCGTTCTCCTTCCAGGAAGGCCCGGTCTTCACCAACCTCCTCCTCGCGGACGAAATCAACCGCACGCCGCCGAAGACCCAGTCCTCCCTGCTCGAAGCCATGGAGGAACGCCAGGTCACGGTCGACGGCACCCCCCGCCCGCTCCCCGAACCGTTCCTGGTCGCGGCCACCCAGAACCCGGTCGAGTACGAGGGCACCTACCCCCTCCCCGAAGCCCAACTCGACCGGTTCCTGCTCAAACTGACGATCCCTCTGCCCTCCCGGCAGGACGAGATCGATGTCCTCACCCGCCACGCCTCGGGCTTCAACCCGCGCGACCTGCGCGCCGCCGGCGTACGCCCCGTCGCGAACGCCGCCGATCTCGAGGCAGCCCGCGCCGCCGTCGCCAAGACGACGGTCTCCCCGGAGATCACCGCCTACGTCGTCGACATCTGCCGCGCCACCCGCGAGTCGCCCTCCCTCACCCTCGGCGTCTCCCCCCGCGGAGCCACCGCCCTGCTGGCCACCTCGCGCGCCTGGGCCTGGCTCACGGGCCGCGACTACGTCATCCCCGACGACGTCAAGGCCCTCGCCCTGCCCACCCTGCGCCACCGGGTCCAGCTGCGCCCCGAGGCCGAGATGGAAGGCGTGACGGCGGACTCCGTCATCAACGCCGTCCTCGCCAACGTCCCGGTCCCCCGCTGATGGCACTCACCGGACGCGCCGCTCTCCTCGCGGCCCTCGGCTCCCTGCCCGTCGGCATCCTGGACCCCGGCTGGACGGGCCTCCTCGCGGTCAACGGCTCCCTGGCCCTCGCCTGCGCCTGCGACTACGCACTCGCCGCCCCCGTACGCCGGCTCGTCCTGTCCAGGTCCGGCGACACCACCACCCGTCTCGGCGACACCGCCGACGTCACACTCACGATCACCAACCCGTCCAAGCGTCTGCTGCGGGCCCGCCTTAGGGATGCCTGGCCGCCCAGCAGCTGGCAGCCCGGCACCGAGATCGCTGCCTGCCGTCACCGGCTGACCGTCCCCCCGGGCGAACGCCGGCGTGTGACGACGAGGCTGCGGCCCACCCGCCGCGGCGACCGCCAGGCCGACCGGGTGACGGTCCGCTCCTACGGCCCCCTCGGCCTGTTCTCCCGCCAGGGCGCCCACACCCTGCCGTGGTCGGTACGGGTTCTGCCCCCCTTCACCAGCCGAAAGCACCTTCCGTCGAAACTCGCCCGACTGCGCGAACTCGACGGCCGCACCAGCGTGCTGACACGCGGCGAGGGAACGGAGTTCGACAGCCTCCGGGAGTACGTCCCCGGCGACGACACCCGTTCGATCGACTGGCGCGCCACCGCCCGCCACTCCAGCGTGGCCGTCCGCACCTGGCGCCCGGAGCGGGACCGGCACATCCTCCTTGTCCTCGACACGGGTCGCACCTCGGCCGGCCGTGTGGGCGACGCGCCACGCCTGGACGCCTCGATGGACTCCGCACTCCTCCTCGCGGCCCTGGCGTCCCGCGCCGGCGACCGCGTGGCCCTCCTGGCCTACGACCGCCGAGTGCGCGCCCTGGTGCAGGGCCGCTCCGCGGGAGACGTACTGCCCGGCCTGGTGAACGCGATGGCGACGCTGGAACCGGAACTCGTCGAGACGGACGCACGCGGCCTGAGCGCGGCGGCTCTGCGTACGGCCCCTCGCCGCTCCCTGATCGTCCTGCTCACGACGCTCGACGCCGCGCCGGTGGAGCAGGGCCTGCTCCCGGTGCTTCCACAGCTCACTCAGCGGCACACCCTTCTGGTGGCCTCGGTGGCCGATCCGCACATCGCAGGCATGGCTGAGGCACGCGGCAGCGCTGAGGCGGTGTACGAGGCCGCAGCGGCCGCTCAGGCCCAGGAGGAACGCCGACGCACCGCCGAGCAGCTACGACGGCACGGGGTGACCGTTGTGGACGCGACACCGGAGGATCTGGCGCCGGCACTGGCGGATGCGTATCTCGCGCTGAAGGCGGCGGGCCGGCTCTGAGCGGCGCCGGTCCAGCGGGCCTTCGGGGAAGGTGGGCCCTGCAGTAACAACGGTCCTGGAAATGCAGAAAGGCCCACGCCGTGTGGCGTGGGCCTTTCCCAAGAATTGTTCGGCGGCGTCCTACTCTCCCACAGGGTCCCCCCTGCAGTACCATCGGC
>NZ_JBIDAL010000024.1:0-131777 GCF_043202415.1 Streptomyces sp. NPDC048192 | reverse complement strand
GCGCCGGGCCAGCCGCCCTCGATGAAGCCGACGCCGAAGTCGTCCAGGTGCCGTGCGATGGCGAGCTTGTCCGCGACGGTGAGGTTGATGCCCTCACGCTGCGCCCCGTCGCGCAGCGTCGTGTCGAAGACGTGGAACGAGTCGTCGAGCTCGCTGGTTGCCGTCTCGGTCATGGTCTCAAGGCTCCTGTTGTGGATCTTCGGTCTTACCGGAATGACCGGCTCCACCGTCCCCCTATGGTCCCTCGCGCACCGCCTCCGGCCGTGGGTGGGGCCGGAAAACGAAAAAACCCCTCGCGGGTGCGAGAGGTCTGCGCGCGGGTCGAGGACGACGGTGGCCACCCGCACCTGGTCGTACGAGGTGGTCACTGCGGACCGGCGCGCCTGCTGCCAATAATCATGGCGAACGAGAGCACGGGGGCAGTCTGGCACAGTCCCGCCCCCGGCTCGCCGTCCGTCTCAGGATGCGGTCGTCAGACTGGAATCCGTACGGTCCCTCACCCGGGCGAGATCCAGGTCCCTGGTCTCCCGCATGGCGACGTACACCACCAGCGACACGGCCGCGCAGCCCGCCACGTACCAGTAGAAGCCGGACTCGATTCCGGCGTTCTTGAACCACAGGGCGATGTACTCCGCCGTGCCGCCGAACAGGGCGTTGGCCAGGGCGTACGGCAGGGCCACGCCGAGGGCGCGGACGCCGGTCGGGAACAGCTCGGCCTTCACACAGGCGTTGATCGAGGTGTAGCCGGTGACGACGACCAGCGCGAGCAGGGCGAGCCCCAGGGCCGGCCAGTAGCCGCCGGCGTGCCGCAGCAGCGTCATGATCGGCACGGTCAGGACGGTGGAGCCGACCGCGAAGGTGATGAGCAGCGGGCGGCGGCCGATCCGGTCGGACAGGGCGCCCGCGAGGGGCTGGAGGGCGGCGAAGACGATCAGCGCGGTGAAGGAGACCAGCGTGGCCGTCTGCTTGGACAGGCCCGCCGAGTTCGACAGGTACTTGGTCAGATAGGTGGTGTACGTGTAGTAGGCGACCGTGCCGCCCATGGTGAGGGCCATGACCAGGAGCGCCTCCCGGCGGTGCTGCCACAGGGCGCGCAGGGTGCCGCGCTCCTCGGTGCGGGAGGTGTCCTCCTCGTACACCTCGGTCTCCAGCATGCTGCGCCGCAGATAGAAGACGACGGCCGCGCCGAGCGCGCCGACGACGAACGGGATCCGCCAGCCGTAGCTGTGCAGGGCGCCGTCCGACATGGTCCGCTGGAGGACGATCTGCAGTCCGAGGCCGACGATCTGTCCGGCGGTCATGGAGACGTACTGGAAGCTGGAGGCGAAGCCGCGCCGTCTCGGGTCCGAGGCCTCGGTCAGATAGGTGGCGCTGGCCGCGTACTCGCCGCCCACGGACAGGCCTTGCAGCAGGCGGGCGGCGAGCAGGACGAGGGCGCCGCCGTAGCCGGCCACCGCGTAGGTGGGGGCGACGGCGATCAGGATCGCCGACGCCGACATCAGCGTCACGGTCAGCGTCAGCGCCGCCTTGCGGCCCCTGCGGTCCCCGACCCGGCCCAGCAGCCAGCCGCCCACGGGGCGCATGAAGAAGCCGACGGCGAAGATGCCGGCGGTGTTCATCAGCTGGGCGGTGGGGTTCCCCTGCGGGAAGAACGCGCCGGCGAAGTAGGTGGCGAAGCTCGCGTACACGAACCAGTCGAACCACTCGACCATGTTCCCCGCCGAACCGACCCAGATCCTCTTCCAGTGTTGTGGTCCCATGGGCCGGTACATGCCCGCCCGCGGAGGAAACGATTCCTTTACCCTCCCCGGCTCTCGGCCCGCGCTACCCGCCTCCGCGCAGCCCCCAGTCGTCGAGCCCGGAGTAGACCACCGCGACGCGCCCGCGGGGGAAGCCGAGTGTCTCCGCCTCCCCCGTGTACACCGCCACCAGCGAGTCCGCGCTCCGCCACCAGGTGTCCGCCAGCCCCCGCACCTCGGCCACCGGCTCGTAGCCGTCCCGCTCGACGGCGTCGACGTCGTCGCCGGTGAGCGTGGTGATCCTCCGCGCCCACTGGGACGCGTGATAAGCCAGCGCCACTGACTCCACCCAGCCCTCGACGGTCGCGTGCAGGGGCGCCCACCGGTCCGCGTGGATGCCGAACTCGCCCGCCGGCCCGATCAGGAACGAGTAGGGCACGGCGGTCCGTTGCGTCCCCGCCTCGAACCGCCAGCCCTCGGCGTCCGACCCCTCCGGCGCGTCCGGATCGAGGCAGCGGGGCCCTCCGTCGTACCGCGGCGCGGGCGGCAGGAGCAGACCGCCCCAGCGCTGCTGGTAGGCCGCCATGCGGTCGATCACCGCGGCGGGCACGTCCCGCTCCAGCCACCACCGCCGGTGCCTTTCGACCGGCCGCACGTCGACCCTGGCGCCGTGCGTGGCGACGAACGTCCGCGCTCGCCGCGTCAGGCCGTCGGGCGCGTCGCGCAGGAGGCCGGCTCTCACGGCAGCAGCGCCTCGTCGACGAACTCGCGGACGTGCGCGAGCACGTGCTCCCGGTCGGTGCCGCGCAGCCCGATGGCGACGTGGATGGAGAACCCGTCGAGCAGCGCGCGCAGCCTCGTCGCGAACCGGTCCGCGTCGACCTGGCGGAACTCGCCGCGCGAGATCCCCTCGGCGATCAGGGCGACCAGGTCGCGGTGCCAGGCGCCCTCGATGGCCACCTGGCGGGCGCGTGCGTCGTCGTCGGCGTTCTGCGAGCGGTTCCAGACCTCCAGCCACAGGGTCCAGTGCGGGTCGCGGTGGCCGTCGGGGACGTACAGGTCGACGTAGGCGGCGAGGCGCTCACGGGCGGTGCCGGGGCCGGTGAGCAGCCGGCCCCGCTCCGCGCCGAGCCGGCCCTCGCTCCACTCCAGGGTCCGCAGCAGCAGCTCGTCCTTGGAGCGGAAGTAGTACAGGAGGTGGCCGCTGCTCATGCCGACCTCGCGGCCGAGCGCCGCCATGGTGAGCTTCTCCAGACCGCGGTCGGCGATCATGTCCATGGCGGCCGCGAGGACCTCCTCGCGCGGCGGCGCGTTCCTCCGCGCCCGTGCCGCACCGGCCATCGATGTCTCCTACGCGCTCAGACCTTCGGCTGCTGCTGGGTGATGCAGTGGATGCCGCCCCCACCCGCGAAGATCGTACGCGCGTCCACCAGGGTCACCGTCCGCTCGGGGAAGAGACGGCGGAAGATCCCGGCGGCGATCTCGTCGCGCGGGTCGTCGAAGCCGCACAGCACGACGCCGCCGTTGCACAGGTAGTGGTTGATGTAGGAGTAGTCGGCCCAGTGGCCGTCGGCCTCCAGCACGGTCGGGGCGGGGACCTCCACGACCTCCACGGCGCGGCCCCGGGCGTCGGTCTGGGAGCGCAGGATGCCGATGACCTCCCGGGTGACCTCGTGGTCGGGGTGGGCCGGGTCCGGCTGGGAGTGCGCCACCACGACGCCCGGCCGGGCGAAGGCGGCCACGATGTCGACGTGGCCGAGGGTGCCGAAGCCGTAGGGGGGATAGTCGCAGGTCAGGCCGCGCGGCAGCCAGATCGCCTTGCTCGTGCCGAGCTGGGCGTGGATCTCGGCCTCGACCTCCTCCTTCGACCAGTGCGGGTTGCGCTCGGGGCCGAGTTGCACGGTCTCGGTGAGCAGCACGGTGCCCTCGCCGTCGACGTGGATCGCGCCGCCCTCGTTGACCAGTGCGCTGCTGTAGCTCTTCGCGCCCGCGAGGTCGGAGACATACGCGGCGATCTTGGCGTCGTGCTCCCAGCGGGCCCAGTTCTGGGCGCCCCACCCGTTGAACGTCCAGTCCACGGCGGCCAGTTCACCTCTGCCGTTGGTGAGGAAGGTGGGGCCGATGTCCCGCATCCAGGCGTCGTCCAGCTCCCGCTCGACGGTGTCGACGTCCGGGCCGAGCAGCGCCCGCGCCTCGGCGGACCGGCCGGGGCCGCAGACCACGGTCACCGGTTCGAAGCGGCGGATCGCGCGGGCCACGGCCGCCCAGGCCTTCCGGGAGGCGGCGAGGTCGTCCGGGTCGTCGAAGGTGGGGTTGGGTTCCGGCCACGCCATCCAGGTGCGCTCGTGCGGGGTCCACTCGGCGGGCATGCGGAAGCCGTCGGCGGCAGCAGACATGGTGATCCTCACAGGAAGTACAGGCGGTTGAGGGAGACGGAGTCGGCGGGCTCGGAGCTGAGCGGTTCGCCGTCGAGCGTGACCAGCCCGGTGCGCCGGTCGACGTCGACGGCGCCGAGGCGGGAGTTCAGCCGCAGGTCGGCCGGTCCGATGCCGCGGGTGCCGCGCACGGCGACCCTTCTGCGGCGCGTCGGCATCGTGTCGCCTCCCTGGTCGGCGGCGGCCCGGGCGACGAAGGCGACCGAGATGTCGGCGGCCGTGGCGCCGTACGCGCCGAACTGCGCTCCCAGCACGAGGGGTTCGCAGGTGTCGGTGGCCGCGTTGGGGTCGCCGGTCACGCCGTACGCCGGGAAGCCGGACTTCAGCACCAGCTGCGGCTTGGCGCCGAAGTACTCCGGGCGCCACAGCACGATGTCCGCGAGCTTGCCGACCTCCAGCGAGCCGACCTCGTGCGAGAGGCCGTGCGCGATGGCCGGGTTGATGGTCAGCTTGGCCATGTAGCGCAGCACGCGCGCGTTGTCGTCGCCGTCGCCGTCGCCCTCCAGGGGCCCCAGCTCGGCCTTCATCTTGCCGGCCATGGCGAAGGTGCGGCGCACGGTCTCGCCGGCCCGGCCCATGCCCTGGGCGTCGGAGGAGGTGATGCCGATCGCGCCCAGGTCGTGCAGCACGTCCTCGGCGCCCATGGTGCCGGCGCGGATGCGGTCGCGGGCCATGGCGGCGTCGCCGGGCAGGTCGGGCTTGAGGTCGTGGACGGAGACGATCATGCCGTAGTGCTCGGCGACCGCGTCCCGGCCGAAGGGCAGGGTGGGGTTGGTGGAGGAGCCGATGACGTTGGGGACGCCGGCCATCTTCAGCACGTTGGGGACGTGTCCGCCGCCGCAGCCCTCGATGTGGAAGGCGTGGATGGTCCGGCCCTCCAGCACCCTGAGGGTGTCCTCCACGGACAGGCACTCGTTCAGCCCGTCGCTGTGCAGGGCGACCTGGACGTCGTGCTCCTCGGCGACCCGCAGGGCGGTGTCCAGCGCCCGGGTGTGGGCGCCCATGTCCTCGTGCACCTTGAACCCGCAGGCGCCGCCCTCGGCCAGCGCCTCGATCAGCGGTGCGTCATGGGACGACGAACCCCGGCCCAGGAAGCCGATGTTGACCGGCCAGGCGTCGAAGGCGCCGAAGGCGTGGCGCAGCGCCCAGGGGGAGTTGACGCCGACGCCCCAGACCGGGCCGAACTCCTGCCCGATGATCGTGGTGACGCCGGAGGCGAGGGAGGCCTCCATGATCCGCGGCGACAGCAGGTGGACATGCGTGTCGACGGCCCCGGCGGTGGCGATCAGCCCCTCGCCGGAGACGATGGAGGTGCCGGTGCCCACGACGACGTCGACGCCGTCGAGCGTGTCGGGATTGCCCGCGCGGCCGATGGCGTGGATGCGGCCTTCCCGGATGCCGATGGAGACCTTCCGGATGCCCTGCACGGCGTCGATCACCACCACGTTGCTGATGACGACGTCGCAGGTCTCGCGGACGGCGGCGGCCTTCAGGTGCAGTCCGTCGCGGGCGGTCTTGCCGAAGCCGGCCAGGAACTCGTCGCCGTGACGCTGGGAGTCGGACTCCACCCGTACGGTGAGCCCGGAGTCGCCGAGGCGGATGCGGTCGCCGGCGCGGGGGCCGTGGGTGGCGGCGTAGGCGTGCGGGTCGATGTGGACCGCCCGGCTCACCTCGCGTCCCTTCGAGCGGCTCATCGCTCCTGCTCTCCTTCCGTGACACCGAGGTATCCGCAGGCGGCGGCCCGGCGCAGGGCCTCCTGCTTGGCGCCGGGCGCGTCCAGCGGCCCGTCGACCAGTCCGGCGAAGCCGATCGCGATCCGCTCGCCGCCGATGGGCACGAGACCGACCTCCTCGCTCTCCCCCGGCCCGAACCGCACGGACGACCCGGCGGGCACCGCCAGCCGCATCCCGTAGGCGGCGGCGCGGTCGAAGTCGAGGCGCGGGTTGGCCTCGAAGAAGTGGAAGTGGGAGGTGACGGAGACCGGCACGGTCGCGGTGTTGGTGACCGTGAGCCGCAGCGCCGGCTCGGGGTCGGCGTGCTGGGGCCCGGGCAGCAGCGCGCCCGGGGCGTCCTCGCCGAGGCCGCCGCCGATGGGGTCGGAGACCACCGCGAGCCGGGAGCCGTCGTCGAAGACCGCCTCGACCATCACCTCGGTGACGACGTCGGCGACGCCCGGCAGCACGTCGTCGGGGCCGAGCACGGACCGGGCCGCCTCGATGGCCTCGGCGAGCCGTCTGCCGTCGCGCGCCGCCTCGCACACGGTGTCCGCGATCAGCGCGGTCGCCTCCGGCACGTTCAGCCTCAGCCCGCGGGCCCGGCGGGCACGGGCCAGCTCGGCGGCCCCGAAGAGCAGCAGCCGGTCGCGTTCCGTGGGGGTCAGTCTCACGAGGCGGCACCTCCTTGCCTTCCATACTTTAGAACGACACTCTAAACGTCGAATTCGTGAAACAGAAGCATTGACCGGAGACGAGGCCTCACGTCACATTGAACGTCGCTCAAACCGATCGCTCAGACCGATCGCTCAGACCGACCGGCAGCCGTCGAAGGGGACCAGCCATGCCGATAGAACAGCGCGGAGTCGACACCATCCCGGACGAGGAGCGGACCAGCGGCCCGCGCGACCTCGTCTCGATCCTGCTCGGCTCCAACCTCTGCCTCGGGGTGATCATCTTCGGCTGGCTGCCGCCGTCCTTCGGGCTCGGCTGGTGGGCGTCGGTGAGCGCGATCGTCGCGGGCACGGTGGTCGGCACGGCGGTCACGGCCCCGCTCGCCCTGATCTCGCTGCGCACCGCGACCAACCTCTCCACCTCCTCCGGCGCCCAGTTCGGGGTCCGGGGCCGGCTGGTCGGCTCGGTCGTCGGCCTGCTGCTCGCCCTCGGCTACACCGCGCTGACGGTCTGGATCGGCGGCGACGTGATGGTGAGCGTGCTGGGCCGGCTGTTCGGGCTGCCCGCGGACGGGGTGGCGTACGCCGTCGTGTACGCGCTGCTCGCGGCGGCGACCGTCGCGGGCGCGGTGTACGGCTACCGGGTGCTGCTGAGCATGTCGAAGGTGCTGTCCATCGGCATGACCGTCCTGCTGGCGCTCGGCGTCCTCGCCTACGCCCCGCACTTCACCACCGCCGCGCTGCCGCAGACGGGCGGCTATCTGCTGGGCTCCTTCTGGCCGACCTGGTTCCTGTCGGCGGTGGCCGCCGGCCTGTCCGGCCCGATCGCCTTCATCACCCTGCTCGGCGACTACACCCGCTACATCTCCCCCGCCCGGCACTCCGACCGCCGTGTGCTGCGGGCGACCTGGGCGGGGCTGATCCTGGGGCTGCTGGTGCCGCAGCTGTTCGGCACGTTCACGGCGTACGGCGCCCGCGCGGCCCTCGACTACGCCGGTCCGCTGGTGCAGGCCTCCCCCGCCTGGTACCTGGTCCCGCTGCTGCTGTCCGCCTCGGCCGGGTCGGTCGGCAACGCCGGTCTGATGCTGTACTCCATGGGCCTGGACCTGGACGCGATCCTGCCGAAGGCCTCCCGCGCCCGCGCCACCCACACGGTCGCGATCGTCGCCACCGCCTGCGTGTTCGCCGGCCACTACGCCTGGAACGCCCAGTCCGCGATGACGTCGTTCGTGCTCCTGCTCACCGCCATCGGCACCCCGTGGGCCGTCATCACCCTCATCGGCTTCGCCCGCTGCCGCGGGGTGTACGACGCCGACGCCCTCCAGGTCTTCAACCGCCGCTCCCGGGGCGGGATCTACTGGTACCGGGCCGGCTGGAACGTGCGCGCCACCGCCTCCTGGGCCGTCGGCGCCGGAGTGGGCCTGCTCGCGGTCTCCCTGCCGTCGTACCAGGGCCCACTGCTGCACCTGACCGGCGGAGTGGACTGCAGCTTCCTGCTGTCGGGCGCGGCAGGCGGCCTGGTCTACCTCCTCCTCACCACCGTCCCGGCCCCGGCCCAGCCGGAGCAGGAACCGGTCGGCGCGGAGAGCGGGCGCTAGGTCACTTCAGGTCCGCAGCAGCCCCACACTCGCAAAGCTGCTCAGCGTCACGCCCATGGCAGCGACGAAAGTCGCAGCCGCGGCCGGGACCGCGTCAGTCGGCCGGTCGTGCCGGTCCGGACGATCACGGCGAGCAGCGCGGCAACGAGCGAGAGCAGCACCGCGACGGTCAGGGCCAGACCGGCCACCGCGCCCGTCGGCTGCGACTGAGGGCAGCATTCACCCCACCTCCAGCCCCGGCAGGAACCGCTGTGCTCCGAATGCCGGTTTCAGGTCGGTGAACCAGGTCGCTCCCTCGTCGTACGCGGCGAAGAAGGGCCGGTCGACCAGGGCGGGGTCGCGGGCCTGGATGAGGTGGAGCACGAAGACCTTCTCGCCCGCGACCTCGGCGACGCCGTCCACGCAGACCTTGCCCGGCATCGCGGACATCACCGGCCCGCGCACCGTGCGGGCGAGCCCGGAGACCCGGGCGTGGGCGTCCCGGAAGATCGCGTGGCCGCGGGCCAGCGGCACCGCGAAGTAGCCCTGCGGGCCGGTGTCCCGCTCCACGAACTGGTAGTACGGCACCGCCCCCAGCGTCGTCGTCTCCTCCCACAGCTCGGCCCACACCTCGGCGCTGTCGTTGATCCCGGCCACCAGCGGCCCCTGGCAGCGGATCACCGCGCCGGTGTCCCGCACCCGGCGCATCGCCTCCCGCACCACCGCCGGGCGCAGTTCCCGCGGATGGGTGAAGTGGGCCATGAGCGCCAGATGGCGGCCGCTCGCCACCACCTTCTCGAAGAGCCGCAGCAGGTCGTCGGCGTCCCGGTCGGTGAGGAAACGGTACGGCCAGAAGGCCAGGGCCTTGGTGCCGATCCGCACCGAGCGGACGGTGTCGATCTCCAGCAGCGGCTCCACGTAGCGGCGCAGCACCTCGGTGCTCATCACCAGCGGGTCGCCGCCGGTGACGAGCGTGCTGCTCACCTCGGGGTGGGCGCGCAGATAGGCGCTGGTGGCGGCGATGTCGTCGGTGGCGATGCGCAGCTCGGACTCGCCGACGAACTGCGGCCAGCGGAAGCAGTACGTGCAGTAGGCGTGGCAGGTCTGGCCCTGCCGCGGGAAGATCAGCACCGTCTCGGGGTACTTGTGCTGAAGCCCCGTCAGGCGCCGGCCCCGGTGCACGGGGACGTTGGCGTCGAGCTGGCCGGAGGGGTGCGGATTGAGCCGCATCCGGATCTCGTGCGCGGCCCGCCGTACCTCGGCCTGGGGCGCGTCCCGCGTCAGCAGGTCCGCCATCCGGCGCAGGTCGTGCGCGGGCAGCATGCCGCTCTGCGGGAACGTCAGCCGGAAGACCGGGTCGTCGGGGACGGCCGACCAGTCGATCAGCTCGTCCACCACGTAGGAGTTGGTGCGGAACGGCATGACCGCGGACACGGCCCGCAGGGCGAGCCGTTCGGCGGGTGTCAGGGACACCCGGTCCAGCAGGCCGTCCAGGTCACGGGGGGTGAAGGCGCGGAACCGGGGGTTCGCGTGCGGAGCGGGGTGGTGCGCTGAACTCATGTGTGCCAGGGCCTCTATTCCGTGACCAGGACCGGCGGCCGCAACTCCACGAAGGCGGCCGCCGACGCATCGTACTTCTCCGCGAATTTCTGGAGCAGCGACGCGTGCAAGGGACTTTCGTCGTCGACCACGATCAGCTCGTGGCCGCCCCGCACGGTGAAGGCGTCGCTGTGCGCGGAGAGTTGGTCGAGGCGGTGCCGGGCCAGGTACGACACCAGGTCGGACCCGGCGACGTACAGCCGTTCCTCGACGGACACGAACGGGCAGCGGAACTCCCTGCGGCCGTCGGTGGCATCGACCAGGGTGAGCGGCAGCCGGGTGAAGTGCTCCATGGGCTTGCTCTGCCCCCACAGCTCGTCGAAGCGCTGCTCCACGAAGGTGCCGAGCGGGGAGCGGACGGCGACCTCCAGCTGGACGCCCTCGCCGGAGAGCCGGCCCACCGTCAGGAAGGAGACCAGGCAGCGCTCGTCCCAGCGGTAGAGGGTGACGCCGGGGGACGTCTGGCACAGGCGGACCTCGAGCAGGGCCCGGGAGCCGTCGTCCAGGCAGCGCGCGAAGCGGTCCAGGGTGCGCAGGTTGCGCATGATGTCGCGGCGGATGTCGTCGCTCTGCTCGCCGAGTTCCCGGCCGCGCAGGATGACGGCGAGCGAGTCGGGGTCCAGCAGCAGGATCTGCACCCGGGCGCCGCGCGCGGTGGCCGTCTTGACACCGCGGAACAGGCGCTCGGAGAACTGCGGTCCGAACAGGTTGGAGAAGGTGTCGAGCACCTTCACGCACGCCGTCGCGCCGTGCACCTGGGAGGCGAACCACTCGTAGTCGAGCCGGGTGTGCTCACGGACCCGGCCCTCCTGGGCACGGGAGATCAGCGGGCCGATCACGAAGACGGTGATGACCACGCCGAGGAGGTCGGTGCCCAGGTTGAGGGCGAGGTTCTGCTCGTAGGCGTCCATGGCGGAGGCCCGCCACAGCAGCAGGGCGGCACAGCCGGCCAGCGCGAGCAGCGCGGTCAGGCTCTGCGGGCGGCGCGGGGTGCGCAGCGCGCGCCATAACCAGCGCAGCCGTGGTATCGGCGACCATGCGTTCACCTGCGGTGCCTCCCCCGTCCCCCGTGCGCACCGGGGCACGCGCCCCCCGCGGGATGAGTGGATACCCACGCGCCCCGCGCTCCAACCGCACCCTTGTTCCCGTGCCCCGGCGGGAGCGGGGGTGCGGTGGGAGTACGGGCGGGTCCGCAGGTCAGCCGATGCGGTGCATCCAGCCGTGCTTGTCCTCGGCCACACCGCGCTGGATGCCGAGAAGGGCCTCGCGCAGCCGGAGGGTGACCTCGCCGGGGGTGCCGTCGCCGTGGGTCCACTGGTCGGTCTTGGTCTTGACGTGGCCGATCGGCGTGACCACCGCGGCCGTGCCGCAGGCGAAGACCTCGGTGAGGGCGCCGGAGGCCGCGTCCGCGCGCCACTGCTCCAGCGTGATCACGCCCTCCTCGGCGGTGTAGCCGAGGTCCCGGGCGACCTGGAGCAGGGAGTCGCGGGTGATGCCCTCCAGGATCGAGCCGGTCAGGGCGGGGGTGACGATCCGGTCGCCGTAGACGAAGGCGACGTTCATGCTGCCGCTCTCCTCGACCTTGGTGCGGGTGACCGCGTCGAGGTAGACGACCTGGTCGCAGCCGTGCGCGGCGGCCTCGGCCTGCGGCAGCAGGGACGCCGCGTAGTTGCCGCCGGTCTTGGCGTCGCCGGTGCCGCCGGGCACGGCGCGGACGTGGTCCTCGGAGACCCAGATGGTGACCGGCTTGACGCCGCCGGCGAAGTAGGAGCCGGAGGGCGAGGCGATGAGCATGAACAGGTACTCGTTCGCCGGGTGCACGCCGAGCGCGGCCTCGGTGGCGAACATGAACGGGCGCAGGTACAGCGACTGCTCGCCGCCGTGCGGCGGGACCCAGTCGGCGTCCTGGGTGAGCAGCGCGTCCAGCGCCGCGATGAACAGCTCCTCGGGCAGCTCGGCCATGGCCATGCGGCGGGCGGAGTTGCGGAAGCGGCGGGCGTTCGCCTCGGGGCGGAACAGCGCGATCGAGCCGTCGGGCTGGCGGTAGGCCTTGAGGCCCTCGAAGATCTCCTGGCCGTAGTGCAGGACGTGGGTGGACGGGTCGAGGGAGATCGGGCCGTACGGGACGAGCTGGGCGTCGTGCCAGCCGCGGCCCTCGGTCCACCTGATCGTCACCATGTGGTCGGTGAAGTGGCGGCCGAACCCGGGGTCGGCCAGGATCGCCTCGCGCTCGGCGGCGGCGAGAGGGCTGGCGGAGGGCTTGAGCTCGATCGTGGGCGTCGTCATGAGTGGTTGTCCTTCACCGGTTGTAGTGACGGGCCGCGCTCACGCCCGCCATCGGCCTGGTCAGACCGGTGTTAGGACGTCCGAGCTTTCCCTCATACCGCGGCTCCGCGTTCGATTATCGCGCGGGGCCGGCGGCGGAAGGAACGGGGGTGAAAGCGGCCCGGGGGTCGATGGTGGCACCCGGCGGGGACAGGGGAAAGCCGCCGGGCGGTCGTCCGACCCGGCGGCTTCTCGTGCGGAGCGCCGGGTCAGCCGGCTACTCGGGTGGCGAGCGCGTCGCCGATCTCGGAGGTGCTGCGGGCGCCCAGCGAGGCGCGCTCGGTGAGGTCCGCGGCGACCGCGGCGTCGACGCGGTCGGCCTCGGCGTCGTACCCGAGGTGGCGCAGCAGCAGGGCGACGGACAGGACCGTGGCGGTGGGGTCGGCCTTGCCCTGGCCGGCGATGTCCGGCGCGGAACCGTGGACCGGCTCGAACATCGAGGGGAACTCGCGGGAGGGGTTGATGTTGCCGCTCGCCGCGACGCCGATGCCGCCGGAGACGGCCGCGGCGAGGTCGGTGATGATGTCGCCGAAGAGGTTGTCGGTGACGATGACGTCGAACCGGGCCGGGTCGGTGACCAGGTAGATGGTGGCCGCGTCGACGTGCACGTAGTCGGTGGTGACCTCGGGGAACTCCTCGGCCACCTTGTTGAAGATGTTCGTCCACAGGTGACCGGCGAAGGTCAGCACGTTGTTCTTGTGGACCAGGGTGAGCTTCTTGCGCGGGCGGGCCTGGGCGCGGGCGAAGGCGTCGCGGACCACGCGCTCGACACCGAAGGCCGTGTTGACGGAGACCTCGGTGGCGACCTCGTGCTCGGTGCCCTTGCGGATGGTGCCGCCGTTGCCGGTGTAGGGGCCCTCGGTGCCCTCGCGGACGACGACGAAGTCGATCTCGGGCTGGCCGGCGAGCGGGGTGGCGACGCCGGGGAGCAGCTTGCTCGGCCGCAGGTTGACGTGGTGGTCGAAGGCGAAGCGGAGCTTGAGCAGGAAGCCGCGCTCCAGGACGCCGGACGGCACCGACGGGTCGCCGATGGCGCCGAGCAGGATCGCGTCGTGCTGCTTCAGCTGCTCCAGGTCGGCGTCGGTGAGGGTCTCACCGGTGGCGTGGTAGCGCCTGGCGCCGAAGTCGTACTCCTTGGTCTCCAGCTTCACATCCTGCGGCAGGACGGCGGAGAGGACCTTGAGACCCTCGGACACGACTTCCTGTCCGATGCCGTCCCCGGGAATCACTGCGAGATCGATGCTGCGAGACATGCGGGCACCCTACTCCTCGTCCCAGGTGATGACACGCTCCGTCCACCATGTGGACGAGCACGGACGGCACCGGACGTGGGCTCAGTGTCCGGTCTCGCCGCCGTTGTCGCGGCGGTCGAGGGCGCGCTGGAGGGCGGCGGCGGCGTTCTTGCGGTCGGACTCACTCGTGCGGGACACGTGGCGGACTCGGCGGCGGACGGTCGTCTCGGCCATGGGAATTCACTCCTTCGGCGAACGGAGCACGGCAATGAGGGGTTACGAGACGCCGGGGGCGGGGAGCTCACGGGCCGCAGGGGTTGCCTGCATCGGTGCCCGGCTCACGACCACCATTCGCTGGATCGAGCGAGACGTTCGGCTCCTACAAACGTAAGGGAGCGGCCCCGTTCTGTCTGCACAATTACTCGGACTTCCTACTATCTGAGACGGCGACCGGCGCCACACCGCCGTGACCTGGTCTTTCGTGCGTCCGGGTGACACCGCGCCGAGCGCGCGCAGGGTACGGATCGGGGCCGGTACGGGGCGGTGGCGGCCAGGCGGCTCCCCCATCACTCCGGCATGCCCTGACGGCGTATCCGGGCGTGCCGGGCGACACGGGCCTGACCGCGTGCGTCACCCTGACCCGGATCGCCCGGTTGCGCGAGGGCGAGGACGTGTTCGTCTCCGGAGCGGCGGGCGGCGCCGGCACCGCGGCCGGCCGTTTCGCCCGGCTGCCAGGCGCGGCGATCGGCGCGCTGCGCGAGCGGGGCCGGGTGGCGCGGGTCGGCACGAGCAGCCAGTACGACGCCTCGGACGCCGCGCCGGTCTCGTGGAGGCGTTCCTGCTGATGCCGTGCGGCGGCAACGCCGGTGAGATCCGGTACGGGCGGCTGGCTGACGCCTCGTCAGGCGACGTCTCCGTCCCGCCAGTCGAGGACCAGCTCGCCGGGCGGGTCGAGGGGGCCGGCCAGCGCGGGCCGCAGAAACACGTCTCCCTCCTCGTCCGGCAGCCGCACGATCCCGTCCGGGGAGAGGGCGTGCACCCGGCCGGGCCACCGCTGCCAGCCCCGGGCGGTGTAGAGCCGGGCCCCGTCCTCGCTCGCGGAGAGCGCACCGAGGCCGTACGCCCGGTCGATGATCCGCTCCAGCTCGCCCATCACCCGCCCACCGAGCCCGGTGCGCCGCGCGTCCGGCCGTACGGCGACGGCCTCGACGTACCCGGTGCGCAGCCAGCGCCCCCGGTGCCGGACGCGCCGCATCACCACCGACCCGTGCGCGGCGAGCCCGCTGCCGTCGTGGACGAGCACATGCGTCCCGCCGAGCCCGTGGTCCCAGTCGTCGCCGGAGAAGTCCCCGCCGAACGACTCGTCCAGCAGGGCGCGGACGGCGTCGAGTTCGCCGGGTTCGAGGCAGGCGGTGTGGGCGAGGCGCAGTCGGACCGTCATGTGGCCCACTGTCCCGCGGCCGGCGCCGGGTGGCCGGCGGTTCATGGAAACGGGCCGGGAAGCCTGCTCGGTGTCAGGCTTCCCGGCCCGTGTTCGGGGAGGGCCGAGGGTCAGCCCATGTGCGGGTAGGTGTAGTCGGTCGGCGGGACCAGGGTCTCCTTGATGGCCCGGGTCAGGGTCCAGCGCAGCAGGTTCTGCGGGGCGCCGGCCTTGTCGTTGGTGCCGGAGGCGCGGCCGCCGCCGAAGGGCTGCTGGCCGACGACGGCGCCGGTCGACTTGTCGTTGATGTAGAAGTTGCCCGCCGCGTAGCGGAGCTTCTCCATCGTGTACGCCGCCGCGGCGCGGTCGTTGGCGACGACCGACCCGGTGAGCGCGTAGTCGGACACCGACTCCATCTGGGTCAGCATCTCGTCGTACTTGTCGTCCTCGTAGACGTACACGCCGAGGATCGGGCCGAAGTACTCGGTGCGGAAGATCTCGTTCTCCGGGTCGGTGGAGACGATCACCGTCGGGCGGACGAAGTAGCCGACCGAGTCGTCGTAGCTGCCGCCCGCGATGATCTCGCAGGCCGGGTCGGACTTCGCGCGGTCGATCGCGGCCTTGTTCTTCTCGAACGCGCGGTCGTCGATCACGGCGCCGATGAAGTTCGACAGGTCGGTGACGTCACCCATGGTGATCCCGTCGACCTCGGCGGCGAACTCCTCCTTGAAGCCGCTGTTCCAGATCGACGCCGGGATGTACGCCCGGGAGGTCGCGCTGCACTTCTGGCCCTGGTACTCGAAGGCGCCGCGGGTCAGGGCGGTCTTCAGCACCGCGCGGTCGGCGCTCGGGTGGGCGACCAGGAAGTCCTTGCCGCCGGTCTCGCCGACGAGCCGCGGGTAGGAGCGGTACTTCTCGATGTTGTTGCCGACCGTCTTCCACAGGTACTGGAAGGTCCTGGTCGAGCCGGTGAAGTGGATGCCCGCGAGGTCCCGGTGCTCCAGGGCGACCTTGGAGACCTCGATGCCGTCGCCGGTGACGAGGTTGATGACGCCCTTGGGCAGCCCGGCCTCCTCCAGCAGCTGCATCAGCAGCACGGCGGCGTGGGTCTGCGTCGGGGACGGCTTCCACACGACGACGTTGCCCATCAGCGCGGGCGCGGTCGGCAGGTTGCCCGCGATGGCGCTGAAGTTGAACGGCGTGATCGCGTAGACGAAGCCCTCGAGCGGGCGGTGGTCGAGGCGGTTCCACACGCCCGGGGAGTTCGCCGGCGGCTGCTCGGCGAGGATCTGGCGGGCGTAGTGGACGTTGAAGCGCCAGAAGTCGACCAGCTCGCAGGGCGTGTCGATCTCCGCCTGCTGGGCGGTCTTCGACTGGCCGAGCATGGTGGAGGCGGCGAGCGTCTCGCGCCAGGGGCCGGCGAGCAGCTCGGCCGCGCGCAGGATGATCGCGGCGCGGTCGTCGAAGGACATCGCGCGCCAGGCCGGGGCGGCGGCGAGCGCCGCGTCGATGGCGTCCCGCGCGTCCTGCTGGGTGGCGTGCCGGCCGGTGCCGATGACGGCCTTGTGGTTGTGCGGCTGGACCACCTGGAAGGGCTCGCCACCGCCCATCCGCTTCTCGCCGCCGATGGTCATCGGCAGGTCGATCGGGTTCTCGGCCAGCTCCTTGAGCCTGGCCTCCAGCCGGGCGCGCTCGGGCGAACCGGGGGCGTAGCCGTGCACCGGCTCGTTGACCGGGGCGGGGACCTGGGTCACAGCGTCCATGAGATCCGTAACTCCTTGTGCGTGAGCGGGTGGTGGGGCGCGTTGCCGGGGTTCAGCCCTTGCTGACCATCGAGCGGAGGAAGAACCGGAGGTTGGCCGGCTTCTCGGCGAGCCTGCGCATGAAGTAGCCGTACCAGTCGGTGCCGTAGGCGGTGTAGACGCGCATGCGGTGGCCCTCGGCGGCCAGCCGCAGGTGTTCCTCGCCGCGGATGCCGTACAGCATCTGGAACTCGTACTCGGCCGGCTTGCGGCCGGCCCGGTGGGCCAGCTCCTGGGCGATGGCGATGAGGCGCGGGTCGTGGGACCCGATCATCGGGTAGCCCTCGCCCTCCATCAGGATCCGCAGGACGCGGACGTACGCCTTGTCGATCTCGTGCTTCTGCTGGTACGCGACCTCGGCGGGCTCCTTGTAGGCGCCCTTCACCAGGCGGACGCGGCTGCCGGCGGCGGCGAGCCGGCGGGCGTCGGCCTCGGTGCGGAAGAGGTAGGCCTGGATGACGCAGCCCGTCTTCGGGAAGTCCTTCCGCAGCTCCTCGTGGATGGCGAACATCGAGTCGAGGGTGGTGTGGTCCTCGGCGTCCAGCGTCACGGTCGTACCGATGGCGGCCGCGGCCTCGACGACCGGGCGGACGTTGGCGAGGGCCAGCTCGTGGCCACCGGGGAGCGCCTGGCCGAACATGGACAGCTTCACCGACATCTCGACCTTCTCGCCGAGCTCGAGCTCCTTGAGGTGGTCGATCAGCGCCAGGTAGGCGTCGCGGGCGGCGGTGGCCTGCTCGGGGGTGGTGATGTCCTCGCCGACGACGTCCATCGTCAGCTCCAGGCCCTTGCCCGTGAGGTCCTTGATGATCGGCACGATGTCGTCGACGGTCTCACCGGGGATGAAGCGGTCGACGACCTGCTTGGTCACCGGTGCCGCCGAGATCAGGCGTCGCATCCGGTCGCTGCGCGACGCGGCGAGAATCACGGGACCCAGCACGGGGCACCTCCACAGACAAGCACCAAATTAGCCATTGCCCGACGATTCGGGTACGGCACGGAGAACCACCGTGAAACCTAGGGATCTCTTCGATCCTGGGCCATCGACAGCTGTCACGCATCCGTGCACGGGATCTCAGACAGATGTATGAAGGCCGCCGGAAAATGAGGGAGAATGGCCGGGTGGCGGCGGATTTCAAGGGCCTAAAGGGCGGCGACTACCAGGAGCTGGTCGACGAGATCTCCGAGCTGCTGGGCGTCCCGGCGACCCTGGAGAACCGTGACTTCGAGCTGATCGCCTTCGGCGCGTACGACAGCGACGACGAGCTGGATCCCTCCGCGCTGGACCCGGTGCGCACCCGCTCGATCCTGACCCGGCGCTCCACCGCGACCGTGCGCGCGTGGTTCGAGGGCTTCGGCATCACCCGCGCGACCGGCCCGGTGCGGATCCCGCCGAGCCCGGAGGCCGGGGTCTACCGCGGCCGGATCTGCCTGCCGGTACGCCATCGGGGTGTCGTCCTCGGTTACGTCTGGCTGCTGGAGGGCGACCCCGGGCCGACGGACGCCCAGCTGACCGCCGCGATGGCGGTGGCCGGCCGGATCGGCGCGCTGCTCGCGGACGAGGCGGAGGCCGGGGCCGGGCTGAGCCGGGAGCTGCGGGCGGTGCTCACCGCCGAGCGCGGCTGGCAGCAGGACATGGCGGTGGCCGAGCTGCGCACCGCGCTCGGCCCCCGCGCCGACGGCCCCGTCACCCTGGTGTGCGTCGCGCCCTGGCCGTCGGCCGATCCCGACGACGCCCCCGCGGCCCGGACGATCCCGCACGCCACGGCGCTGTGCACGCTGCCCTGGGGGGCGGCGGCGCAGAGTCTGGCGTTGCTGGTGCGCCTGCGGGCCACGGACGTGAGCGCCCCCGCGACGGCGGCGGCCACGCGGCTGCTGAAGGAGGCCGAAGCGGTGCGCGGCGTTCCGGGGAGCGCGGGAGGCGCGCCGGACGGCGCCGCGCGCGGAGCCGGGGCCCGCGCGGCCGCGGCGGCCGCCGCGGGACTCGCCGGGGCGGCGGTGGTCCGGCAGGCCGCAGCCCCCCGGTGCGCCGCCGGGGTCGGCGAACCCCGCGTCGGGCTGGCCGAGTTGGGGGCGGTCTGGCAGGAGGCCGCCGCCGCGACGCGCGCCGCGCTGGCCGAGCCCCGGTTCGGGCCGGTCGCCCAGTGGGCGCGCATCGGGCCGTACCGGCTGCTGACCGCGCTGCCGGCGCAGGCCGCGCACGATCCCGTGGTCGGCCCGCTGCTCGTCCCCGCCCATCGCGAACTGGCCCGCACCGCCGAGGTCTTCCTCGACTGCGCGGGCCAGGCCGGCCGCACCGCCGCCGAACTCGGCATCCATCGCCAGACCCTGTACTACCGCCTGTCCCGCGTCGAGCAGCTGACCGGCCTGGACCTGGACGACGGCGAGGACCGGCTCCTGTTGCACATGGCCCTGAAGCGGGCCCGGCTGTAGCCGCGCCGGGCGGACTTCAGCCGAGCAGGTCTCCGACCACGGCGATCCCCTCGGCGATCGCCCGCTCGGGCACGTTGCCGAAGCCGAGGACCAGCCGAGGCGGCTCGGTGGCGCGGGAGGCACGGTTCGCGCTCATGCCGTACAGACCGACGCGGCGGGCGCGCGCCGCCGCGATCACCGTCTCTTCGTCGGCCCCGGCGGGAAGGTGGGCCACCGCGTGGAATCCCGCCGCGAGGCCGGTCAGGCGCACCGTCGGTGCGTGCTCGGCGAGGGCGGCGCGCAGCGCCCTGCAGCGGGCCGCGTACAGGGGGCGCATCCGGCGCAGATGACGGTCGTGGCGGCCGGACTCGATCAGCAGGGCGAGGGCCAGCTGGTCGAGCGTGGGGGTGCCGCGGTCGGCGATCCGCTTCAGCTCGGCGAGCCGGCCGGTGAGCGCGGGCGGGGACAGCAGCCAGCCTATCCGCAGGGCGGGGGCGAGGGACTTGCTGACCGTGCCGATCGACACGACCCGGTCGGCCGCGAGGCCCTGGAGTGCGCCCACCGGTTCGCGGTCGTAGCGGAACTCGGCGTCGTAGTCGTCCTCGACGACGTACGCGTCGCGGTGCCGCGCCCAGGCGAGCAGCGCGTGCCGCCGTTCCGGGGCGAGGAGGACCCCGGTGGGCCACTGGTGGGCCGGGGTGACGATCACCGCGCGGGCGTCGGTCGCCGCCAGGGCCGCCACGTCGACGCCGTGCGCGTCGACCGGCACGGGGACCGGGGTGAGGCCGGCCGCGCGGATGGCCGCGGTCGCGGTGGCAGGGCTGCCGGGGTCCTCGTGGGCGACGGTGCGCACGCCCGCGCCGGCCAGGGCCTGGAGGGTGAGCGCGAGCCCCTGGGCGTAGCCGGAGCAGACGAGGGTGTGGTCCGGGTCGGCGGCGGCCGCGCGGATCCGGCGCAGGTAGGCGGCGACGACCGTGCGCAGCTCCCGGCTGCCGAGCGGGTCGCCGTAGTCCAGGCCGGCGGTCGGCATCCGGCGGGCCGCCTCCCGGAGCGCCCACAGCCAGTCGTCGCGGGGAAAGGAGGCGAGGTCGGGTACGCCGTGCCGGAAGTCGGCGATCAGGCGCGGCCGTTCGGGGATCGGCGACGGCGTCGGCGGGGCCGGGGCGGGGGGGCCGCAGGGGGCGACCCGGGTGGCCGAGCCGGCCCGGGTGACCAGGTAGCCCTCGGCCTGCAGCTGGGCGTAGCAGTCCTGGACCAGGCCGCGGGACAGGCCGAGTGAGCGGGCCAGTTCGCGGGAGGAGGGGAGGCGTTCGCCGGTGTGCAGGCGGCCGGTGCGGATCGCGTCGCGCAGTTGCCGCTCCAGCTGGACGCGCAGGTGCTCACCGCTGCTCCGGTCGACGGTCAGCAGCAACTCGGGGGACCGACCGGCCCACTGCACAGCCATGGAATTGGAGCTTACCGGGGGGCCGGTCGCCGCCTAGCGTCGGTGGCATGACGAACTCCCTGATGCGGACCGGGACTTGTCCCGCGCGGCCGCCCCTGCTGAACCGTGCCCTGCTGCTGCGGTTCGTGAGCATGGTGGGCGCCACGGTGAGCTTCTTCCTGCTGCTGTCTTCGGTGCCCTCGCACGCCGGCCGCGGCGGGGCGGGTCTCGCGACCGGCGCGATGATGCTGTCGACGGTGCTCGGCGAGCTGTCCGGACCCCGGATCCTGCGCCGATACGGCAACCGGGGCCCGCTGGCGGCCGGGCTCCTTCTGCTCGGTGCGCCCGCGCTGGCGCTGCCCCTCTGTCCCGGCCCCCTGTGGACCGCCGCCGTCTGCCTGGTGCGCGGTCTCGGTTTCGCCCTCACGCTGGTGGCCGGCGGCGCCCTGACCGCGGCCCTGATCCCGGCGCGGCGCAGGGCCGAGGGGCTCGCGCTCGTCGGCGTGGTCGGCGGGGTGCCGTCCCTCGTCGCCCTCCCGCTGGGCGTCTGGCTGACCGTCCACGTCGGGTACGCCCCGGTCACCACGGCCGCTGCCCTGGCGGCCCTGGCGACGATCCCGACGGTGCCGGCACTCAGGGAACCGGACACGGCGAAGAGCGGTCCACTCGGCGACGCGGCGGACGCCACCGGTGATCAGGGGCAAGTGGCCGACGGCGAGGGCAGATTCACGTCCGCGGAGGGGGAGGCGCACGGCGGCGCCGGGCACATCACCGACGACGGGAACGCGCTCGGCGGCGAGGCCCACGCAGCCGGCAGCGGGACGCGGGTCCGCGGCCGCGAGTCCGAGGCACTCGGTGTCTTCGAGGCCCTGGGTGCTGCCGGGCTGCGGCGGCCGACCGCGGTGTTCGCGGCCACCGCGCTCGCCGCCGGGATCCTGGTCACGTTTCTGCCGCTGGCGGTTCCGCGCGGGTCGGCCGGGGTCGCGACGGCGGCGCTGCTGGTGCAGAGCGGCGCCTCGACCGCGGCCCGCTGGGCGGCGGGGCGGTACGGCGACCGGCGGGGCTCCGCGCGGCTGGTCGTACCGGGTCTGCTGGTGTCGGCCGCGGGGATGGCGGCGCTCGCGGCGGCCGCCGGCCCGGTCGCCGTACTGGCGGGGGCGGCGGTCTTCGGCACCGGCTTCGGCATCGCCCAGAACGCGACTCTGGCCGTGATGTACAGCCGTGTCTCCCGCCCGTCGTACGGCACGGTCATCGCGCTGTGGAACCTCGCCTACGACGGCGGCATGGGCGTGGGCGCCGCCGGGTTCGGCCTCCTCACGGCGCGCACGGGGTATGCCCGGGGGTTCGCGCTGACCGCGGTGCTGATGCTGGCCGCGCTGGGGCCGGCGCTGCGCGACCGGCGCCCTGAGCAGCGCTGACGGCGGTCAGCTCGGGCGGACCGACGCGATCACCCGCCGCAGCCCCTCGGTGAGCTGCTCCGCGGTGGTCGCCGAGTCCGGGTCGAAGAGCCACTGGACCATGAGGCCGTTGAGCAGCGTCTGATAGAGGCGGCCCTCGGTGTCGACCGTCTCCTGGTCGAGGTCCGCCTCGGGGACTCCGCCGAACAGGGCGGCGAGTCCGGCCCGGCCCTCCTTCTGCGCGTCGGCCAGGAGCTTGCGCACCTGGTCCAGCCGCTCGTCCTGGAACATCAGCTCGAAGCTGAGCAGCCAGATCGGCCGTGATCCGGGCACCGTGCGGATGATGGTCGCCCACACCTCCTGGAAGCGCTCCAGCGATCCGGGGGGCTGCGTCACCTTTCCGCCGAGCCCGGGGTCGAACCGCTCCCCCACGCCCTCGATCAGCGAGATGTAGGCCTGCACCAGCAGCTCGGCCTTCGAGCCGTAGTGGTAGCCGATCGACGCCAGGTTGGTGCCCGACTCCTTGACGATGTCCCGCGCGGTCGTGCGCAGGAAGCCCTTCTGGAGCAGGCAGCGCTTGGCGCCCTCGAGCAGATCCTCACGGTGTCCCATGCGCTCACCCTACCGCCCGTCCATACAACCGTCCTAGACGCATGACTTATACAGTCGTTCTAGACAAGCGTTTAAGACGTCCGTACAGTCCTCGGCATGACGAACTCGACGAGCACGAACGCCCCGGTCGGCGCCGGCAGCGCCGCCCCCGCCCGCGCCGGGCGCCGCGAGTGGACCGCTCTCGGCGTGCTGATGCTCCCGCTCCTGCTGGTCTCGATGGACGTCTCCGTCCTGTACTTCGCCACCCCCGCGATCAGCGCGGACCTGCACCCGAGCGGCACCCAGCAGCTGTGGATCTTCGACATCTACGGCTTCGTCCTGGCCGGCCTGCTGATGACAACGGGCTCCCTCGGCGACCGCATAGGGCGCCGCAGGCTCCTGCTCATGGGCGCCGCGGCCTTCGGCGGCGCCTCGCTCCTCGCGGCCTACGCCGACAGCGCCGGAACCCTGATCGCGGCCCGCGCGGTCCTCGGCATCGGCGGCGCGACCCTGATGCCGTCCACGATGGCCCTGCTGCGCACGATGTTCACCGACCCCGCCCAGCGGGCGAAGGCGATCGGCCTGTGGTCCGGGGTGATGACCGGCGGCATCGCGCTCGGCTCGGTGATGAGCGGCATCCTCGTCGAGCACTTCTGGTGGGGCTCGGTGTTCCTGGTCAACCTGCCCGCGATGGCCCTGCTGCTGCTCCTCGGCCCGGTGCTGCTGCCGGAGTCCAGGGACCCGGGCCCCGGGCGTTTCGACTGGCTGAGCGTCCCGCTGTCGATGGCCGCCGTGCTCCCGGTGATCTACGGCCTGAAGGAGATCCCGTCCGAGGGCTGGCACCCGCTGTACGTCGTCTCCGTCACCGTCGGCCTGCTCTTCACCGGCCTGTTCGTCCAGCGGCAGCGCACGGCCGCCTCGCCGCTCATCCCGCCGGCCCTGCTGAGGGGCCGCGGCTTCACCCCGGCGCTGGTCCTGAACCTCATCGGCAGCCTCGGCATGATGGGTTCGGCCATCTTCACCACGCAGTACCTGCAGTCGGTCCTCGGCTACGGCCCGCTCGCGGCGGCCCTGTGGAGCCTGCTGCCGTCGGTGTTCATCGGCTTCGCCGGCCCGGTCACCGCACAGCTCGTCCAGCGGGGCGTCCACCGCGGACACGTCGTCGCCGGCGGCTTCGCGGCCATGGCGGCCGGTTACGCGATGCTCGCCCTCGTCGGCACCGACTCCCTGTGGCTCGCCCTGGCCGGGGCCGGCGTCCTCGCCTGCGGAGTCGTCGCGATCATGTCCCAGCTGACCGACCTGGCCATGAGCGGCGCGCCGGTGGAGCGGGCGGGCACCGCCTCCTCCCTGCTGGAGACCAGCGCCGAGTTCGGCGGGGCGCTCGGCATGGCGGTCCTCGGCTCGATCGGTACGGCGGTCTACCGCCACGAGATGCCGGCCGGCGCCCCGGCCGGGGCCCGCGAGACCCTGGGCGACGCCCTCGCCACGGCCGCCCACCTGCCCGGCCCGGCCGGTGCGTCCCTGCTCGCCAACGCCCGGGAGGCGTTCACCACCGGGATGCACGGCGCGGCGGTCGCCGGGGCGGTGCTGCTGGCCCTGGCGGCGGTGGGCGCGGCGGTGAGCCTTCGCGGGATCGGGGTCGGGGAGAAGTAGGGCGCGGAAGGACAGAACGCCGGGCGGGCTGACGAAGGTCAGCCCGCCCGGCGTTTCACAGCTGTGTCAGACGAGGTTCACCGACCGGGCCGACGTGGCGCCGATCTCGGAGGCGACCTCGGCCAGCACGCCGGGGGACACCGTGTCGTCGACGGTGAGCACGGCCAGCGCCTCGCCGCCCTGCGCGGCGCGGGCGACCTGCATGCCGGCGATGTTGATGCCCGCCTCGCCGAGGATGCGGCCGACGGTGCCGACGACACCGGGACGGTCCTCGTAGCGCAGCACCACCATGTGCTCGGCGAGCGCGAGGTCGACGTCGTAGTCGCCGACCGCGACGATCTTCTGCAGGTGCTTGGGGCCGGCCAGCGTGCCGGAGACCGACACCTCCTCGCCGTCGGCGAGCGTGCCGCGCACGGTGACCACGTTGCGGTGCTCGCTCGACTCGGAGCTGGTGGTCAGCCGCACCTCGACGCCGCGCTCCTGCGCGAACAGCGGCGCGTTGACGTAGGACACGGTCTCGTCGACGACGTCCTCGAAGACGCCCTTGAGCGCGGACAGCTCGAGCACCTTCACGTCGTGCTGGGTGATCTCGCCGTAGACCTCGACGTCGAGGCGGACGGCGACCTCACCGGCGAGCGCGGTGAAGATCCGGCCGAGGCGCTCGGCGAGCGGCAGACCCGGCTTGACGTCCTCGGCGATGACACCGCCCTGGACGTTCACCGCGTCCGGCACCAGCTCGCCGGCGAGGGCGAGGCGGACGGACTTGGCGACGGCGATGCCCGCCTTCTCCTGGGCCTCGTCGGTGGAGGCGCCCAGGTGCGGGGTGCACACGACCTGGTCCAGCTCGAACAGCGGGGAGTCGGTGCACGGCTCCTTGGCGTACACGTCGAGGCCGGCGCCGGCGACCCGGCCCTCCTTCAGCGCCGCGTACAGCGCCTCCTCGTCGACGATGCCGCCGCGCGCCGCGTTGACGATGCGCACGCTCGGCTTGACCTTGCGCAGCGCCTCGTCGCCGATCAGGCCGAGGGTCTCGGGGGTCTTGGGCAGGTGGACGGTGATGAAGTCGGAGACCTCCAGCAGCTCGTCCAGGGACAGCACCTTGACGCCCATCTGCGCGGCCCGCGCGGGCTGCACGTAGGGGTCGTAGGCGACGACCTTCATGCCGAAGGCGGACATGCGCTGGGCGACCAGGGCGCCGATGCGGCCGAGGCCGACGACGCCGAGGGTCTTCTCGGCCAGCTCCACGCCCGTGTACTTGCTGCGCTTCCACTCGCCGTTCTTCAGCGCGGCGTTGGCCTGCGGGATGTTGCGGGCGGAGGCGAGGATCAGACCGCAGGCCAGCTCGGCGGCGGTCACGATGTTGGAGGTCGGGGCGTTGACGACCATCACGCCGGCCTTGGTGGCGGCGGAGACGTCGACGTTGTCCAGGCCGACGCCGGCGCGGGCGACGACCTTGAGCTTCCTCGCCGCGGCGATGGCCTCGGCGTCGACCTTGGTGGCGGAGCGGATCAGGATCGCGTCGACGTCGGCGATGGCGGGGAGCAGTTCGGCTCGGTCCGCTCCGTTGCAGTGCCGGATCTCGAAGTCCGGGCCGAGTGCGTCCACGGTCGCGGGCGACAGCTCTTCAGCGATGAGTACGACGGGTTTCGAGCTCACGTGAGGTCCTCACAAGTCCAAAGCGGACGGCCGTCCCGACGGCCGCTGGCGGTGGAGGGGGGCTAGCCGCGGAAGACGCACGACGCTGTGGGCCTGACGCGTGTTATGTGCAGCAGTGTAGTGGCGTGGCGCAGGGCGTCTTGCGCCTCCACGGAAGGATCACCCGTCCGGGGCTGGACGGGCTGGACAACAGATGGACGACGGGGGCCGGAGCAGACTGCCCCGGCCCCCTGACGTGAGGCTTACGCCTCCTCGTTCACCCAGCTCATCAACTTGCGCAGCTGCTTGCCGGTGGTCTCCAGCAGGTGCTCGGAGTCCTGCTGCTTGTACTCGTTGTACTTCTTCAGACCGCCGTGGTACTCGTCCATCCACTGCTGCGCGAAGGAGCCGTCCTGGATCTCGGCGAGGACCTTCTTCATCTCGGCCTTGGTGGCGTCGGTGATGATGCGCGGACCGGTGACGTAGTCGCCCCACTCGGCGGTCTCGGAGATCGACCAGCGCATCTTCTCCAGGCCGCCCTCGTACATCAGGTCCACGATCAGCTTCAGCTCGTGCAGGCACTCGAAGTAGGCGATCTCCGGCTGGTAGCCGGCCTCGGTCAGCGTCTCGAAGCCCGCCTTGACCAGAGCCGCGGTGCCACCGCACAGCACGGCCTGCTCACCGAACAGGTCCGTCTCGGTCTCCTCGGTGAAGGTCGTCTTGATGACGCCCGCGCGGGTGCCGCCGATGCCCTTGGCGTACGACAGGGCCAGCGCGAACGCGTTGCCGGAGGCGTCCTGCTCCACGGCCGCGATGCACGGAACGCCGCGGCCCTCCTCGTACTGACGGCGCACCAGGTGGCCCGGGCCCTTGGGGGCGACCATGCACACGTCGACGCCGGCCGGGGGCTTGATGAAGCCGAAGCGGATGTTGAAGCCGTGGCCGAAGAACAGCGCGTCGCCGTCCTTCAGGTTCGGGGCGATGGACTCCTCGTAGACCTGGGCCTGGATCGGGTCCGGGACGAGGATCATGATGACGTCGGCCTCGGCGGCGGCCTCCGCCGGGGTGACCACGCGCAGGCCCTGCTCCTCGGCCTTGGCCTTGGACTTGGAGCCCTCGTGCAGACCGACACGCACGTCGACGCCGGAGTCGCGCAGCGACAGCGCGTGGGCGTGGCCCTGGCTGCCGTAGCCGATGACCGCGACCTTGCGGCCCTGGATGATGGACAGGTCGGCGTCAGCGTCGTAGAACAGCTCGGCCACTTTGGGTTCTCTCCTTGGTGTGCAGGTTGTGCGTCCCACCGTATGACGGTGGGTGGGAAGGAAGTCTGGGGGTCTCGGCATACGGGCGGGCGGCGG
Source organism: Streptomyces sp. NPDC048192 (assembly GCF_043202415.1). Lineage (NCBI taxonomy): Bacteria > Bacillati > Actinomycetota > Actinomycetes > Kitasatosporales > Streptomycetaceae > Streptomyces > Streptomyces sp. NPDC048192. The sequence continues at coordinate 104,793 of NZ_JBIDAL010000024.1, read as the reverse complement.
CGCGCCGACCGCCCGTTTCCGGTCTTATGCCGATCGGTCGAGCGCGCGCAGCGAACGGTCGGTGATCGAACGGGCGCCGCGGCCGATCGCGATCGTGCCCGACTGGACCAGCTCCTTGATGCCGAACGGCTCGAGCATCTTCAGCATGGCGGACAGCTTCTCGCTGGATCCGGTGGCCTCGATGGTGACGGCCTCCGGGGAGACGTCGACCGTCTTGGCGCGGAACAGCTGGACGATCTCCACGATCTGGGAGCGGGTCTCGTTGTCGGCGCGGACCTTCACGAGGACCAGTTCGCGCTGCACGGCCTGACCCGGCTCCAGCTCGACGATCTTCAGCACCTCGACGAGCTTGTTGAGCTGCTTGGTCACCTGCTCCAGCGGCAGTTCCTCAACACCGACCACGATGGTGATGCGGGAGATGTCGGGGTGTTCGGTGACGCCCACCGCGAGCGAGTCGATGTTGAAGCCGCGGCGGGAGAACAGGGCGGCGATCCGGGCGAGGATGCCCGGCTTGTTCTCCACCAGGACGGAGAGCGTGTGCTTGGACATGGTCTTTTTACGTCTCTCTCGCTCAGTCGTCTTCGTTGTCGCCGAAGTCGGGGCGGACGTCCCGGGCGGCCATGATCTCGTCGTTGGAGGTGCCGGCGGCGACCATCGGCCACACCATCGCGTCCTCGTGGACGATGAAGTCGACGACGACGGGGCGGTCGTTGATGGAGTTCGCCTCCTGGATGACCTTGTCCAGGTCCTCCGGGCGCTCGCAGCGCAGGCCCACGCAGCCCATCGCCTCGGACAGCTTCACGAAGTCCGGCACGCGCGTGCCCTTCGCGTCCGGGTTGATGTCGTCGGGGCCGGAGTGCAGCACGGTGTTGGAGTAGCGCTGGTTGTAGAACAGGGTCTGCCACTGGCGGACCATGCCGAGGGCGCCGTTGTTGATGATGGCGACCTTGATCGGGATGTTGTTCAGCGCGCAGGTGGTCAGTTCCTGATTGGTCATCTGGAAGCAGCCGTCGCCGTCGACCGCCCAGACGGTCTGCTCCGGCCGGCCGGCCTTGGCGCCCATGGCGGCCGGGACCGCGTAGCCCATCGTTCCGGCGCCGCCGGAGTTCAGCCAGGTGGCGGGCTTGTCGTACTGGATGAAGTGCGCGGCCCACATCTGGTGCTGGCCGACGCCCGCGGCGAAGATCGTGCCCTCGGGCGCCAGTTGCCCGATGCGCTCGATGACCGCCTGCGGGGACAGGGAGCCGTCCTCGGGCTGGTCGTAGCCGAGCGGGTAGGTCTCGCGCCAGCGGTTCAGGTCGCTCCACCAGGCGGTGTAGTCGCCCTTGTGGCCCTCGCTGTGCTCCTTCTGCACGGCCTGGACCAGGTCGGCGATGACCTCGCGGGCGTCGCCCACGATCGGCACGTCGGCGGCGCGGTTCTTGCCGATCTCGGCCGGGTCGATGTCGGCGTGGACGATCTTGGCGTACGGGGCGAAGCTGTCCAGCTTGCCGGTGACGCGGTCGTCGAAGCGGGCTCCGAGGGCGACGATCAGGTCGGCCTTCTGCAGCGCGGTGACGGCGGTGACCGCACCGTGCATGCCCGGCATTCCCACGTGCAGCGGGTGGCTGTCGGGGAACGCGCCGAGCGCCATCAGGGTGGTGGTGACGGGCGCTCCGGTGAGTTCGGCGAGGACCTTCAGCTCGGCGGTGGCCTGCGCCTTGAGGACGCCGCCGCCGACGTAGAGGACCGGCCGCCTGGCGGAGGTGATCAGCTTGGCCGCCTCGCGGATCTGCTTGGCGTGCGGCTTGGTCACCGGGCGGTAGCCGGGCAGGTCCATGGTGGGCGGCCAGCTGAAGGTGGTCTTCGCCTGGAGGGCGTCCTTGGAGATGTCCACCAGGACCGGTCCCGGGCGGCCGGTGGAGGCGATGTGGAAGGCCTGCGCGATGACCCGCGGGATGTCCTCGGCCTTGGTGACGAGGAAGTTGTGCTTGGTGATCGGCATGGTGATGCCGACGATGTCCGCCTCCTGGAAGGCGTCCGTGCCGATGGACGAGGACGCCACCTGGCCGGTGATCGCGACCAGCGGCACGGAGTCCATGTGGGCGTCGGCGATCGGCGTGACCAGGTTGGTGGCGCCGGGGCCGCTGGTCGCCATGCAGACGCCGACCCTGCCGGTGGCCTGGGCGTAGCCGGTGGCCGCGTGGCCGGCGCCCTGCTCGTGGCGGACCAGCACGTGGCGCACCCGGGTGGAGTCCATCAGCGGGTCGTACGCCGGCAGGATCGCGCCGCCGGGGATGCCGAATACCGTGTCAGCGCCGACCTCCTCGAGGGAGCGGATGAGGGACTGCGCACCCGTGACGTGCTCGACGGGGGCGGACTGCTGTCCTCCGGATCGGGGCCGCGGCTGCGGATGGGCCCCGGTGGCCTGCTCGGTCATCGGCATTCTCTTCTCGATGCTGAGGGTTTTTGCGAGGTTTGGGCGGAGTTCAAGCGCTGCACGAACGGCACTCGTGCAACAAAAAACCCCTCGTGCCGTAGGGCAAGCGAGGGGAGCGCGCCGGTGAGGTCGCTGGGGTTTCCGGAAGGTCCTCCGGTGGGTCCCAGCTCAGCCGACGCGCTGTCCAAGTACGAGAATTCGGGTGCGCATGGCACTGACCCTCCCCCCGACGCGCACCACATGTCAAGTAGGTGGGACGGGAGTCTCGGAATGTGAGCGGGGGGCGGTGCCCGCGAACGCCGGTTCGGCGGGTGCGTGCGGCACCGGGTAGTGGCCGGAGCCGAGCGCCCGGCGCAGCCGGTACTCGTCCAGCGGGCCGGCGAAGGCCATGCCCTGCCCGTGGGTGCAGCCCATCGCGCGCAGCGCGAGGACCTGCTCGGGCAGGTCCACGCCCTCGGCCACGGACTGCAGCCCGAGGTCGCAGGCGATCCGCAGCAGACCGCTGGTGATCTTGTGCAGCCGCGCGGACTCCACGACGCCCTCGACCAGGCTGCGGTCGAGTTTCAGGATGTCCACGGGCAGCCTTCTGAGGGCGGTGATGGCCGCGTGGCCGCTGCCGAAGCCGTCCAGCGCGATCCGCACCCCGAGCCGGCTGAGCGCGGTCAGCCGGCGCTCCAGCTCGTCCAGGCCGACCCGCGGATCGGTGTCGGACAGCTCCAGCACCAGCGCGCCGGGCGGCAGCCCGTGCCGGGTCAGTAGCGCCTCCACGGAGCCGGGCGGCACCGAGCGGTCCAGCAGCCGCCGGGCGCTGGTGCGCACCGCCACCGGGACGACCGTCCCGCTCGCCGCCCGCTCGGCGGCCTGCTCGACCGCTTCCCGCAGGATCCAGCGGTCCAGCTCGGCCGTCTTGTCGCCGTCCTCGGCCATCCGCAGGAACTCGGCCGGGGTGAACAGCACCCCCTGCGAGGAGCGCCAGCGGGCCTGCGCCGAGACCGCCGTGATCCGGCCGTCGTCGAGGCGCACCACCGGCTGGTGCAGCAGGGCGAACTCGCCGTCGTGCAGCGCGGCGCGCAGCCGGGTGGCCAGCTCCGCCTTGCGGACGACGTCCTGCTGCATCTGCGGCCGGTACAGCTCCACCCGGCCCTTTCCGGCCGCCTTGGCGCGGTACATCGCGAGGTCGGCGTTGCGCAGCAGCTCCCCCGCGCCGAGGCCCGGTTCGGCGAAGGCGACGCCGATGGAGGCGTTGACCCGGACGTCCCGGCCGTCGATGGCGTAGGGCTGGGAGAGGGTCACCCTGAGGCGGTCGGCGAGCTCCAGGATGTTCCGCTCCCGGGCGGCATGCTCCCGGGTGCCGTCCCCGACGATCAGGGCCGCGAACTCGTCGCCGCCCAGCCGGGACGCGGTGTCCCCGTGCCGGACCGCGTCCTGGAGTCTGCGGGCGGCCTGGACGAGCAGCTCGTCGCCGGCCTGGTGCCCGATCGTGTCGTTGACGGCCTTGAAGCCGTCCAGGTCGATGAAGAGCACGGCCGTACCCCGCAGGGCGGCACCCCGGTCGGTGGCGCGGCGGCCGGACAGGGCCTGCTGGACGCGCTTGGTGAACAGGGCGCGGTTGGGCAGGTCGGTCAGCGGGTCGTGCTCGGCGTTGTGCTGCAGCTGTGCCTGGAGGCGGACCCGCTCGGTCACGTCCCGGCTGTTGAAGATCAGGCCGCCGTGGTGGCGGTTGACGGTCGACTCCACGTTGAGCCAGCCGCCGTCGCCGGACCGGAAGCGGCACTCGATCCGGGTGGTGGGCTCCTCCACCGGGCTGGCGGCGAGGAAGCGGCGCACCTCGTGCACCACGCAGCCCAGGTCCTCCGGGTGGATGAGGGCGGCCAGTTCGGTGCCCACCAGTTCCTCGGCGGGGCGGCCGTAGACCCCGGCGGCGGCCGGGGAGACGTACCGCAGGACGCCGTTGGGCGCGGCGATCATGATGACGTCGCTGGAGCCCTGCACCAGGGAGCGGAAGTGGTTCTCCTTCTGGGCCAGTTCCTGGGTCAGGGTGATGTTGTCCAGCAGCATGATGCCCTGCCGGATGACGAGCGCGAGCACCACGGCGCCCGCGGTGATCAGCACGACGTGGTCGGGCCGGCGCCCGTTGAGGACGTTGTACAGGATGCCCAGGGTGCACACGGCTGCGGCGAGGTACGGGGTGAGGGCGGCCAGGGAGCCGGAGAGCGGCCGGCCGGCCGGATAACGGCTGTGATCGCCTCCCGGGGTGGGCACGGGCACGCGGGGGTGGCCGGTGCCGCGCTGTCCGGGCAGGTGCTCGTGGACCACGCGCGTGTGCCCGTCCGGTACGCGCGCCCGCTGCGCGCCCTTGCGGCGGGTCGCCGCCCAGGGGGCGTAGGCGAGCAGCAGCGAACCGGAGAACCAGCCGGCGTCCAGCAGCTGCCCGGAGTGGTAACTGCTGTGCAGCAGGGGCGAGGTGAACAGCGCGTCGCACATCACGGTCAGCGCCAGGGCGCCGATCGCGGTGTTCACCGCCGTGCGGTTGCCCGGGGAGCGGCGGAAGTGCAGCGCGAGCACCATGCTGACGAGCGCGATGTCCATCAGCGGGTACGCCAGCGACAGCGCGGTGTGCGCCACGCTCGGTCCGTCGAACCGGGCCGCCTGGGCGAGCGCCAGGCTCCACGACAGCGTGAGCAGCGAGCCGCCGATCAGCCAGGCGTCCAGCCCCAGGCAGATCCAGCCGGCCTTGGTCACCGGCCGTTTGGCGAGCACCAGCAGGCCCACGATGGCGGGCGGCGCGAAGCACAGGAAGAACAGGTCGGCGTAGCTGGGGCTGGGCACGGACTGCCCGAGGACGACCTCGTACCACCCCCAGACGGCGTTGCCGAGGGCCGCCATCATCGAGGACAAGGCGAACAGCATCCAGGCCGAGCGGAAGTGGACGCGCGGGCTGCGGGCGTACACGAAGCAGGACACGGCGGCGGCGCCGGCCGCGGCGCTGAGTCCGAAGTCGCCCATGATCAACGCCAGTTCGTCCGTGCCCCAGTCGAACGCGGCCCCGACGGCGTAGGCCGCGCAGACGAGGGCGAGGACGAGTTGCTCCAGCGTGCGGGTGCCCTCTCCGGCGGGCGGCCGGCCCGGCGGCGGCGCCTGCTGCGGGTGCGGTGCGCGCACCGCTGGGTCGAGGGCGGTCGTCAGCGAGGGCGGGGCGCTCACCGGGGCCTCCCGGTGAGCGCCGCTCCCGGGTCCCGGTGCCGGTGCGCCGGGTGCGCATGCCTCCTGCGGCCGCTGTGCCGGCGCTGGTGATGGCTGTGGTGGCCGGTGTGGTGACCGCGTCTGCGCGCGGCCGTGCGCCAGGGCCGCCGTCGGCGGCTCCGCCGCGTCGGATCGTGCGTCCATAGGCCGTGCATCGCCCGTCGCCCCCCTCACAAATCTGAAATGTCCATCCCCGGCGCCCAACGGTCGGCGGCGCTGCCCCTTCCGGGACGATACACCAGGATCGTCACTCAGGGACATAGCTTCTCTACGCTCCGTGACGACCAGCGGGGATGCCGGTACGGACCGCGTCCGGGGGGTTGCGCAGGGTGCCGGAAGCGGATCAGACCCTGCCGCCGGACCCCGTCGTCAGGATCACGTTCCGCAGCGGCTCCCGGTTCACGAACCGGGTCAGCTGGTCCACGAGGAGCCGCTTCGCGCGGGGAAGGAACGCCGAGGTGGGCCCGCCGGCGTGCGGGCTGATGAGCACGCCGGGGGCCTGCCAGAGCGGGTGTCCCGGCGGCAGCGGCTCGGGGTCGGTGACGTCCAGGGCCGCGGTGATCCGGCCGCTCTCCACCTCCGCGAGCAGCGCCTTCGTGTCGACGACCGGTCCGCGGGCGACGTTGACGAGCAGCGCGCCGTCCTTCATCCGCGCCAGGAACTGGGCGTCCACCAGGCCCCGCGTCTGCTCCGTCAAGGGCGTGGAGAGGATCACGACGTCGGCGTGTGGAAGCAGAGAGGGCAATTCGGTGAGTGGATGCACCGGACCGCGCGCCGTGGTGCGCTCAGAGCGCGCGACGCGCGCCACCCGCGCGACCTCGAAGGGCGCGAGCCGGTCCTCGATGGCGGCGCCTATGGAGCCGTAGCCGACGATGAGGACGGATCTGTCGGCGAGGGCGGGCCGGAATCCGCCGAGCCACTCGCCGCGGTCCTGGGCCCGCACGAAGTCCGGGATGCCGCGCAGGGAGGCGAGGACCAGGGCCAGCGTCAGCTCGGCGGTGCTCGCCTCGTGCACCCCGCGCGCGTTGCACAGCCGCACGCCCGGCCGCAGGTGGCCGAGGCCGGGCTCCACGTGGTCGATGCCGGCCGACAGCGTCTGTACGACCTCGACGGCGGCCATCCGCGGCAGCGGGCGCACCCCGACACCGGAGGGCTTCATGTACGGGACGACGTAGAAGGCGCAGTCGGCCGGATCGCCGGGGAACTCCTCCTCGCCGTCCCAGAACAGGTACCGGGGCCCGGCGGGAAGCCCCTCGATCTCCTCGGGCGCGATGGGAAGCCATACGTCAGCACTCATGGCAAGGAGGCTATGTCAGGCACGCGCGCGTGCAGAGGTTAGGTTGGGGGCCGGGCTAAGGGAGGTTCACGAGCAGGTGGAGCGCAGGACGATCGGCGCGGGGGCGCTCGCGGTCGGGGCCGTCGGACTCGGGTGCATGCCGATGAGCTGGGCGTACAGCACCTCCCGGCAGCGCGGCGACGAGTCGCTCAGATGCGTGCACCGGGCGCTGGACCTGGGCTCGACCCTGCTGGACACGGCGGACATGTACGGCCCGTTCACCAATGAGCTGCTGCTCGGCCGGGTGCTCAAGGAGCGGCGCGCGGAGGCCTTCGTGTCCACGAAGGTGGGGCTGCTGGTGGGCGAGCAGCACATCGTGGCCAACGGCCGCCCCGGCTATGTGAAGCGGGCCTGCGACGCCTCGCTGCGGCGCCTGCAGACCGACGTGATCGACCTCTACCAGCTGCACCGCGCCGACCCGGAGGTGCCGGTGGAGGAGACCTGGGGCGCGATGGCCGACCTGGTGCGGGCCGGCAAGGTGCGGGCGCTCGGCCTGTGCGCGGTGGGGGCGCGCGGCGGACGGCGCTCGGGCGCCGGGCTGCACGACGGCACCCTGCGCCAGTTGCAGCGGGTGCAGCAGGTGTTCCCGGTGGCCGCGGTGGAGGCGGAGCTGTCGGTGTGGTCGCCGGAGGCGCTGCGGACGCTGCTGCCGTGGTGTGAGGCGCGGGGCGTGGGTTTCCTCGCCGCGATGCCGCTCGGCAACGGCTTCCTGACCGGCACGCTGACTCCGGGCGAGGGCTTCGAGCCGGACGACGTCCGCGCCCGGCATCCCCGGTTCACGGCGGAGATGATGGCGGCCAACCAGCCGATCGTCGCGGGCCTGCGCCGCATCGCCCGCCGGCACGGCGAGCACGTCACCCCGGCCCAGGTGGCGCTGGCCTGGGTGCTGGCGCAGGGCCGCCATGTGATCGCCCTGCCCGGCGCCAAGCGGGAGCGGTGGGCGGTGGAGAACGCGGCGGCGAGCGGACTGCGGCTGACCGGCGAGGACTTGGCCGAGATAGCGCGGCTGCCGGCGGCGCAGGGTTCCTGGGACTGACGACCTTCGCGGGATCGGTGGTGCCGGAGCGGGAACCCGGGGAGGCTGGCGGTGTACGCGAGCGAGCATCCGCCGCCGGACCACCGCCTCGAAGGGACCACGATCGTGCGACGACGCGCTGTGCCGGCCGTGCTGGCCGCGGCCGCCCTGCTGCTGGCGGCCGGCTGCTCCGCCGGCGGCGAAGGGCCCGCGTCCGGCGCCGGGCGGACGACGGCCACCGGTACGGCGCCGGGCACGGCCCCCTCCGGCCGGGCCACCGCATCGTCCCCGCCGGCCAAGGGATCGGTGAAGGTGCTGCGCACCGTTGCCCGGAATCTGAAGACACCGTGGGGGCTGGCCGCGCTGCCCGGCGGCGGGCTGCTGGTCTCGTCCCGCGACGACGGAACGATCGTCCGGATCGACGCCGGGACGGGCCGTACGACCGAGCTGGGCACGGTCTCCGGGGTGTCCCCGGCCGGCGAGGGCGGTCTGCTGGGCATCGCCCTCTCCCCCGGCTTCGCCTCGGACCACATGATCTATGCCTACTTCACCTCGGCCTCGGACAACCGCATCGTCCGCATGCTGTACGACGAGCGCAAGCCGGCCGGCGAGCAACTGGGCGCTCCCGACACGGTGTTCAAGGGCATTCCCAAGGGCTTCATCCACAACGGCGGCCGGATCGCGTTCGGCCCGGACGGCATGCTGTACGCGGGCACCGGGGAGAGCGGCGAGCGGGGCCTGGCCCAGGACAGGAGGTCGCTCGGCGGCAAGATCCTGCGCCTGACCCCGGAGGGCGAGCCGGCTCCGGGCAACCCGTTCCCCGGCTCGCCGGTGTACTCGTACGGCCACCGCAACGTCCAGGGCCTGGCCTGGGACGGCCGGCAGCGCCTGTTCGCCTCGGAGTTCGGCCAGGACACCTGGGACGAGCTGAACGCGATCAAGCCGGGCGGCGACTACGGCTGGCCGAAGGCCGAGGGCAGGTCCTCCGACCCCGCCTTCCAGAACCCGCTGGCCCAGTGGCACACCGACGACGCCTCCCCCAGCGGCATCGCCTACGTGAACGGCGTGATCTGGATGGCGGCCCTCAAGGGCGAGCGGCTGTGGCGCGTCCCGCTCGACGGCACGCGGGCCGCGGCGCCGCCGCAGGCCTTCCTGACCGGCAGGTACGGCCGCCTGCGCACGGTGGTCGCGGCGGGCGGCGACAAGCTGTGGCTGGTGACGAGCAACACCGACGGCCGGGGCCGGCCCGGGAAGGGCGACGACCGGGTGCTGGAGGTGGAAGTGAGGTGAGGCGGGCTGCGCGTCATCCGGCGGCCAGCCGCTCCTCGTCCCCCGACGGGAACAGCCCCAGCCGGTGCGCCAGCGCCGCCGCCTCGCCGCGGCCGGAGACGCCGAGCTTGCCCAGGATGTTGGAGACGTGGACGCTCGCCGTCTTCGGCGAGATGAACAGCTCCTCGGCGATCTGGCGGTTGGTGCGGCCCGCCGAGACCAGCCGCAGCACGTCCCGCTCCCGGCTGGTGAGCCCGAGGGCCGCGACCGGGTCGGCCGGCGCGAGGGCCTGCCGGGGCGGGCGGGTCAGGGTGAGGCGGGCGCGCTGGGCGAGCCGGGCGACGGCGTCGGCGAGCGGGCGGGCACCGAGGTGGGCGGCGACCGCCGCGGCCAGCCGGAGCAGTTCCAGCGCGCGATCGCGTTCGTCGTCGCCGCCCTCGGCCAGGAGGGCCGCGGCGAGGCGGTGGCGGACCCGGGCGAGGTCGTAGGGGCGGTCCAGGCACTCGAAGGCGGTGACGACCGGCGACCAGTCGTCGGCGGTGTCCGCGCCCTGCGCGCGGCGCAGCTCGGCGCGGGTCCACTGCTCGTAAGCCCGCCAGAGGGGGCCGCCGGTGGCGAGGTGCCGTACGGCCTCGCCGAGGCGGTCGAGGATCTCGGCGCGGCCGGGCTCGGCGGCGGGCAGGGCGCGGGTCTCGGCCTCCGCCGCGGCGGCGGCCCGCAGCAGCGGCCAGCCGTAGCGCTGGGTGCCGGGCGGGAAGCCGTCGTCCAGGGCCCGGAGCAGTTCGGCGCGGACGTCGGCCGTGCGGCCCTCCTCGGCGGCGACGCCGAGGGCCACCCGGGCCAGCGGCAGGGAGTGCTGGGGCATGGGGTCGTGCGTGCCGTAGTGGGCGCGGGCGGCGGCGAGCTCGCGGCCGGCCCCGGCGAGGTCGCCCCTGGCCAGGGCGAGGTGGGCCAGGTGCAGGGCGCCGGTGCCACGGGTCTTGGCGCTGTGCCCGGCCCGGGAGGCGTGGGCGGCCGCCTCGGCGGCCTCGGCCCAGTCGCCGAGCGCGTACAGGGCCTCGGCCAGGTTGCCGCGTATCCAGGACTCGGAGTCCAGCAGCCCCTGGGCGCGGCTGAAGGCGATGCCCTCGCGCAGGAGGACGACGGCCTCCCGGTCGCGGCCGATGCCCTGCAGCTGGGAGGGCAGGTTGACGTAAGTGCGGCCCGCCACCTGGTGCACGCCTTCGGCGAGGGTGTCCCGCAGCACCTGCCGCATCCGGTCAAGGCCCGTCTCCGTGTCGCCGGAGTCGACCTCCAGGCAGCCCAGGGTGAGGCGGGCGTGCAGTTCGATCTCACGGGCGCCGACCATGCGCGCGTACTCCACGGCACGCTGGGCGGCGGCGAAGGCCTCGGGTCCGGGGCGGTGCAGCATGGACCAGTTGGCGGCGAGGGCCAGCACCTCGGCGTGCACCTCGGACGGCGGCAGGCCGCGCACCAGGTCCTGGGCGGTGGCCAGTTCCTGCCGGCCGTCGCCGCGGGCCTGGGCCTGCACCAGGCGGGAGCGCTGGATCCAGAACCAGGCGGCGCGCAGGGGGTCCGGCTCGTCCTCCAGGAGGCGCAGCGCACGCTTGGTGATCTTCAGTGCGCGTTCCCGTTCTCCGCCGAAGCGGCCGGCGACGGCGGCCTCGGCCATCAGGTCCAGATAGCGCAGCGGGGTGGTGGCCGGGTCGCAGCCGCAGGGGGGATAGACCTCGGTGTAGTCGACCGGGCGCAGGGCCGAGCGCACCTCCTCCGGGGCGCTGTCCCACAGCTCCATCGCCCGCTCCAGCAGCCGGAGCTGCTCGGTGTAGGCGTGCCGGCGGCGGGCGACGACGGAGGCGTCCAGGACGGCGGGCAGGGCCTTGGCGGGGTCGTGCGCGTGGTACCAGTAGCTGGCCAGGCGCATCACGCGCGCGTCGGCCGGGACGAGCGTGGGGTCGGCCTCCAGCGCTTCGGCGTAGCGGCGGTTGAGGCGGGAGCGTTCGCCGGGCAGCAGGTCGTCGGCGACGGCCTCGCGGACCAGGGAGTGCCGGAAGCGGTAGCCGTCGCCGTCCGGGGTGACGGTGAGGATGTTGGCGCCGACGGCGGCCCGCAGCGCCTCGATGAGGTCGTCCTCGCCGAGCTGGGCGACGGCGGCGATCAGCCGGTACTCCACGGTGGAGCCGCCCTCGGCGACGATGCGGGCGACCCGCTGGGCGCTCTCGGGCAGCGCCTCGACCCGGACCAGGAGCAGGTCGCGCAGGGAGTCGGTGAGCCCGGCGCAGCAGCCGTCGCGGGCGGCGACGGCGAGTTCCTCCACGAAGAAGGCGTTGCCGTCGGAGCGTTCGAAGATCTCGTCGACCTGGGCGGGGTCGGGATCGGCGGCGAGGATGCCGGCGATCTGGCCGCCGACCTCCTCGCGGGTGAAGCGGGCCAGTTCGATGCGGCGGACGGTGCGCAGCCGGTCGAGCTCGGCGAGCAGGGGACGCAGCGGGTGGCGGCGGTGGATGTCGTCGGAGCGGTAGCTGGCGAGGACGAGGAGCCTGCCCGTGCGCAGGGTGCGCAGGAGGTAGGCGAGGAGGTGGCGGGTGGAGGCGTCGGCCCAGTGCAGGTCCTCCAGGACGAGCACGACCGGCCGCTCGGCTGCGACCCGCTCCAGCAGCCGGACGGTGAGCTCGAACAGGCGGGTCATGCCCTGTTCGTCGTGGTGGCCGGCGCCGGCCTCGCCGAGGTCGGGCAGCAGGCGGGCCAGCTCCTCCTCCTGGCCGCGCGCGGCGGCGGCGAACTCCTCGGGCAGGGCGTCCCGCAGGGTGCGCAGCGCGGCGGCGAAGGGCGCGAACGGCAGCCCGTCGGCGCCGATCTCCACGCAGCCGCCGACGGCGGCGACCGCGTGCCGGCCGGCGAGCGCGGCGAACTCCTCGACGAGGCGGGTCTTGCCGACTCCCGCCTCACCGCCGAGCAGCAGCGCCTGGGGCTCGCCGGCGCGGGCGCGGGCGAGCGCGTCGTTCAAGACGCCCAGCTCGCCGGTGCGGCCGACGAACACGGGACTGACGGACCTGGTCTCCACGGGCCCGAGCATCGCACGGGACCGGGACGGCGGGGCAGCGGTTTTCCACAGGTCCGGTGCGATCGTCGTACCGATGGCCGGGCGGGTCGTAGTCCCGGACGGACGGGTCGTACGACCGGGATGGGCGGTCGTACGACCCGGGCCCGGGCGGTCCGGAAGGCGGCCGACCCCCGTACGGCCACCCTCCGTCCCTGTCCTCTCCGTCCCGGCCCCCTCCGCCGCTGTGGCGGTCACGCGGTGCGCGGGAGCCGGTGCCGGCGCGGCCGGCCGGTATGGGACTCGGCGGCCGCGCCCTCGGGGCCGGCCGAACCCGCGCGGCGGGCGGCGCGGTGCGCCCGGGCGGCCTCGCGGGCCAGCCGTGCCTGCTCGGCCTCGCGGATCAGCTCGGCGGAGCGCATCTTGTGGTACTCGAACTCGATCATGACGTGTCCCTTCGCGGAGAGCCGGTGTGGTGCCTCGCGTTCTGCGATGCCTTCACCTTCGTCTCCCAGCCGGGTGCGCCGCATCGGGAGAGTTCCGCATCTTCGGGCCGCGCACGGGCCGCACGCGCGCGTAAGGGGCCTCAGGGAGCCCATGAGGTGCTCATGGACTCCCTAAGGCCCCTGGGGACCTGCGGCTTTCTCAGCTTGTCGAGGGCAGGGCGAGCAGGGCGTCGGAGTACTTCAGGACCGCCAGCAGCAGGCCGATGACACCGAGCGAGACACCGCCCCAGGCGACCGACTTGATCCAGTGCGCCTGCGGGCGTCCGGGGGCGCCGAAGGCGGGCCGGGCCAGCACGACGACACCGGTGAGCAGCGCGGCCAGCGCGAACAGGCCGGCCCACAGGGCGGTGCTGTGCCAGGCGTTGCCGTACACCGCCTTGATCTGGGTGGCGACGCTCGCGGTGGACGACGTCCGCAGCTGGCCGACGAGCTGTTCGCGGGCGCCCGCGACGGTGCCGATCCAGCCGCCGCTGAGCGAGACGAACCCCAGCGCGGCGGAGACGACCGCGCCGGCGCCCTGCCCGACCCCGGAGGGCGCCTTCTCCCGCCCGGCCGCCTCCTCGGCGGCCCCTTCCGCGGCAGTCTCCTGCCCGGCGGTCTCCTGCTCCGCGGCGGTCTCCTGCTCCGCGGTTCCCTCCTCGGTGCCGGCGGCCTCCACCGCCGTGTCGTCGTCCTGCGCCTCGGTGCCGGCCGGGGCGCCTTCCTGTGTCTTCGTAGCCATGCCCGGCACCGTACGGACCCCGTCTGAGAGGGCCCTTAATGATCGTCGTGCGCGCCACGCCTGCGTGCCGCGCGCCACTCGGGGGCGAGCAGCGACCAGACCTCGGTGCTGGTGCGCACACCCCGGTGCGGGTGGTTCTCGCGGAGCACACCCTCGCGGGTCATGCCGAGACGGCGGGCCACGTTGATGCTGGGCTCGTTGGCGGTGGACACATGCCACTCCACGCGATGCATGCCGCGCTCCTCGAAAGCCCAGTCGAGCAGCACCCGCATGCCCCGCGTGACCAGTCCGCGCCCGGTCGCCGCGGGCTCCAGCCAGCAGCCGACCCGGCACACCCCGCTCGCGGTGTCCCACACCCGGAACAGCAGGCCCCCGACCAGCGAGCCGTCCAGCCAGATGCCGTGCAGGCCGCCGGCGTCGAAGGCACGCCGGTCGGCGTACGACCGGATCCAGGCAATGGCGCCGTCCAGGTCGGCCACCACGTCCGGCATCCCGATGTGCCGTCCGATGAACTCCCGTCCCCGGTCGATGTGGGCGAGCACCTCCTCGGCGTGCCAGACCTCCACGGGCCGCAGTTCGGCGCCGTCGTCACCCAGGGATATCGCGTACATCGCGCTGATCGTCCTCCTGCAGGTCCGCCACCGTGACGCCCGCGAGCCTCTCGTGGGCGGCACGGCACTCGGGCGGCTCGATGCTCAGGTGCGGCAGGCGGCGCTCCAGCCAGGCGGGCAGCCACCAGTTCGCGGAGCCCAGCAGATGCATCAGCGCGGGCACGAGCAGGGTGCGCAGGACGAAGGCGTCCAGGGCGACGGCGGAGGCGAGCGCTATGCCGAACATGGCGATCACGCGGTCGCCGCTGAGCACGAAGGCGAGGAAGACGGAGATCATGATGATCGCCGCGGAGTTGATGACCCGGCTGGTCTCGGCGAGGCCCACGCGGACGGCGCGCCGGTTGTCGCCGGTCTCCAGCCACTCCTCGTACATCCGGCTGACCAGGAAGACCTGGTAGTCCATGGACAGCCCGAAGAGCACCGAGACCATGATCACCGGCAGGAAGGGCTCGATGGGCCCGGCCCGGCCGAGGCCGAGCAGTTCGCTGCCCCAGCCCCACTGGAAGACGGCGACCACGATCCCGAACGCGGCGGCCACGGCGGCGATGTTCATCACCGCGGCCTTCAGCGGAATGCCGAGGGAGCGGAACGCGACGAGCAGCAGCAGACAGCCGAGGGAGATGACCGCGCCGACGAACAGCGGCAGCTTGCCGACGATCACGGCCGCGAAGTCGTCGTAGCCGGCGGTGACCCCGCCGACCTGGATGTGCAGGGAGGTGCCGGTCTCGGCCCGCGGCAGCACCTTGGTGCGCAGCCGCTGCACGAGGTCGCTGGTCTGCTGCGACTGCGGCGCCGAGGTGGGGACGACGGTGAGGTAGGCGGTGGTGCCGCCGGCGTCGAAGGTGGCCGGGGTGACGGAGGCGACGCCCGGGGTGGCGCGCAGGGTCGTGTCGAGGTTGTCCAGGGCCAGACCACCGTCGGCGCCCTCCACCCGGGTGACCAGGGTGAGCGGCCCGTTCACCCCGGGCCCGAAGCCCTCGGCGAGCAGGTCGTAGGCCTTGCGGGTGGTGGAGGTGCTCGGGTCGTTGCCTTGGTCGGAGGTGCCGAGGTGGAGGGAGAAGGTCGGCAGGGCGAGCACGGCGATGACGACCACGGCGAGCGAGCCGAGCAGCTTGGGGCGGCGTTCGACCAGCGCCGACCAGCGGGCGGCCAGCCCGGTGGGCAGTTCCGGGCGCGGCCCGTGCTCGGCGAGCCGGCGCCGCTCGCGGCGGCTGAGGGCCCGGGAGCCGATGTACGACAGCAGGGCGGGCAGCAGGGTGACCGAGGCCGCGACCGTGAGCACCACGGTCAACGAGGCGGCCACGGCGACCCCGTTGAGGAAGCTCAGGCGCAGGATGAGCATGCCCATCAGCGCGATGCACACCGTCGCGCCCGCGAACACCACCGCGCGTCCGGTGGTGGCGACGGAGTTCACCGCGGCCTCGGTGACGTCCAGGCCGCGTTTGAGTCCGCGCCGGTGTCTGGTCACGATGAACAGCGCGTAGTCGATGCCGACGCCCAGACCGATGAGCATGCCGAGCATGGGCGCGAAGTCGGCGACCGTCATGGCGTGCCCGAGCAGCCCGATGCCGGAGTAGGCGGTGCCGACGCCGACCAGCGCGGTGGCGATGGGCAGGGCCGAGGCGGCGAGCGAGCCGAAGGCGAGGAACAGCACGACGGCGGCGACGAGGACGCCGACCACCTCGGCGGTGTGCTCGCGCGGGGACGCGGTGAGGCCTATGGCGCTGCCGCCCAGCTCCACCTGGAGCCCGTGGCCCTCGGCGGCCTTGGCGGTGCGCACCACCGCCTCCGCCTCGCCCTTGCCGATGTGCTCGGCCTCCTGGGTGAAGGTGACGGTGGCGTAGGCCGTGTGGCCGTCGGCGCTGATCCGGTGGGCGCCCTGGCGGCCGTACGGGCCGTCCACCGAGGCGATGCCGGGCAGCCCGGCGATCCGGTCCAGGGTGCGGGTCATGGTCTGCTCGACGGCGGCGGTGCGGACGCTGCCGGTGCCGGTGTGCCAGACGACGGTGTCGCTGTCCCCGCCCAGGCCCGGGAAGCCCTCCTTGAGCAGCTGGGTCGCGCGGCCGGCCTCGGTGCCGGGAACGTCATAGGCGTTCGAGTACGACGAACCGGCCACGGCGGCGCCCGCGGTGACCCCGCCGAAGGCGAGCAGCCACAGCAGCACGACGATCAGCCGATGCCGGACACACCAACGCGCGAGGTCTGCCACGGACGAGCTCCCAGAAGTACGATTTGTGGATCTTTGGCCGGGAATGATCGTCTATAAACTGAACAGCCCGCAAAGAACGCATGTGCAATCAGAGGACACTCTTGCAGGTGAACCTGATCGTTTGCTGTGTTCGTGGGCTTATTCACAGCGCTGGGAGCGATGTCACAGGACAGATCCGCGAACTCTGTCGCCGCGCGTGAGACTTGGGGCATGCGTACGGCCCCGGAGGGCGCGCCTTCCGGGGCCGTACGAACGGGTCGGCGGGGCTCAGCCCTCGCTCACGCCCAGCTTCTGAAGGATCAGTTCCTTCACGCGGGCCGCGTCGGCCTGGCCCCGGGTCGCCTTCATGACCGCGCCGACCAGGGCGCCGGCCGCGGCCACCTTGCCGCCGCGGATCTTGTCGGCGACGGCCGGGTTGCCGGCGATGGCCTCCTCGACGGCGGCGGTCAGCGCGCCCTCGTCGGAGACGACCTTCAGGCCGCGCTTGTCGACGACCTCGTCCGGGGTGCCCTCGCCCGCGAGGACGCCCTCGATGACCTGCCGGGCCAGCTTGTCGTTCAGGTCGCCCTTCGCGACCAGCTCGGCGACCCGGGCGACCTGCGCCGGGGTGATCGCCAGCTCGTCCAGCGCCTTGCCGGACTCGTTGGCGCTGCGCGCCAGTTCGCCCATCCACCACTTGCGGGCGGAGGCGGCGTCGGCGCCGGCCTCGATCGTGGCGACGATCGGCTCCAGCGCTCCCGCGTTGAGGATCGCCTGCATCTCGGTGCCGGAGACGCCCCACTCCTCGCGCAGCCGGTTGCGGCGCACCAGGGGCAGCTCGGGCAGGGCCGCACGGATCTCCTCGACCCACTCGCGCGAGGGCGCGACCGGGACCAGGTCGGGCTCCGGGAAGTACCGGTAGTCCTCGGCCTCCTCCTTGGTACGGCCGGAGGTGGTGGAGCCGGTGTCCTCGTGGAAGTGACGGGTCTCCTGCACGACCGTGCCGCCGCCGTTCAGCACGGCGGCGTGGCGCATGACCTCGAAGCGCACCGCGCGCTCCACCGAACGCAGCGAGTTCACGTTCTTGGTCTCCGAGCGCGTGCCGAACTTGTCGGCGCCCTTCGGCATCAGCGACAGGTTCACGTCGCAGCGCATCTGGCCCATCTCCATGCGGGCCTCGGACACGCCGAGGGCCCGGATGACCTCGCGCAGCTCGCGGACGTACGCCTTGGCGACCTCGGGGGCGCGCTCGCCGGCGCCCACGATCGGCTTGGTGACGATCTCGATCAGCGGGATGCCGGCGCGGTTGTAGTCCAGCAGGGAGTGGGACGCGCCGTGGATACGGCCGGTCGCGCCGCCCACGTGGGTGGACTTGCCGGTGTCCTCCTCCATGTGGGCGCGCTCGATCTCCACACGGAAGGTCTCGCCGTCCTCCAGCTGCACGTCGAGGTAGCCGTTGAAGGCGATCGGCTCGTCGTACTGGGAGGTCTGGAAGTTCTTCGGCATGTCCGGATAGAAGTAGTTCTTCCGGGCGAAGCGGCACCACTCGGCGATCTCGCAGTTCAGCGCGAGACCGATCCTGATCGCCGACTCGACGCCGGTCTTGTTCACGACCGGGAGCGCGCCGGGCAGGCCGAGGCAGGTGGGGCAGGTCTGGGTGTTCGGGTCGGCGCCGAGCGCGGTCGAGCAGCCGCAGAACATCTTGGTCTTGGTGCCGAGTTCGACATGGACCTCGAGGCCCATGACGGGGTCGTACGACGCCAGCGCGTCCTCGTACGACACCAGGTCGGTCGTGGTGGTCACGGTGAAAACTTCCCTCTCAGCCCAGCAGGACGTCGTCGTCGCCCAGCCGCTTCAGCTCGCGGCAGAGGATCGCGAGACCGGTCACGATCGCCACGGCGGAGACCGTGGCGTCGATCAGCCGCAGCGTGTCGTGCTCGGCGCGGGCCTTCTTGATCTGCTTGGCGACACCGATCGCGCCGAACGCGGTGGTGGCCATGGACAGGTACGTACCGGACTTGGACTTCTTGAAGTCCTTGGCCTTCGACAGCTTGCTCACAGCGACGGTGCCTCCTCCAGCAGCGGGTGACCCCACTTTTCCACGAAGGCGGCCTCGACGGCGGCGCCCACCTTGTACAGCCGGTCGTCCTTGAGCGCCGGGGCGATGATCTGCAGGCCCACCGGGAGGTTGTCCTCCGGGGCGAGACCGCAGGGCAGGGACATGGCCGCGTTGCCCGCCAGGTTGGTCGGGATGGTGCACAGGTCCGCCAGGTACATCGCCATCGGGTCGTCGGCGCGCTCGCCGATCGGGAAGGCGGTGGTCGGGGTCGTCGGCGAGACGATCACGTCGACCTGCTCGAAGGCCTTCTCGAAGTCGCGCGTGATGAGCGTGCGGACCTTCTGCGCGGAGCCGTAGTACGCGTCGTAGTAGCCGCTCGACAGCGCGTACGTGCCGAGCATGATGCGGCGCTTGACCTCCGGGCCGAAGCCGGCCTCGCGGGTCAGGGAGGTGACCTCCTCGGCGGAGTGCGTGCCGTCGTCGCCGGTCCGCAGGCCGTAGCGCAGGCCGTCGAAGCGGGCCAGGTTGGAGGAGCACTCGGACGGCGCGATCAGGTAGTACGCCGACAGGGCGAGGTCGAAGGACGGGCAGTCCAGCTCGACGATCTCCGCGCCCAGCTCCTTCAGCAGCTCGACCGACTCGTCGAAGCGCTGGATCACTCCGGCCTGGTAGCCCTCGCCGCGGAACTGCTTGACCACGCCGACCCGCATGCCCTGCACCGAGCCGTTGCGGGCCGCCTCGACGACCGGCGGGACCGGGGCGTCGATGGAGGTGGAGTCCAGCGGGTCGTGCCCGGCGATGACCTCGTGCAGCAGGGCCGCGTCCAGGACCGTACGGGCGCAGGGGCCGCCCTGGTCGAGGGAGGAGGAGAACGCCACCATGCCGTAGCGGGACACCCCGCCGTACGTCGGCTTCACGCCGACCGTGCCGGTGACGGCGGCCGGCTGGCGGATGGAGCCGCCGGTGTCGGTGCCGATGGCGAGCGGGGCCTCGAAGGCGGCGAGCGCGGCGGAGGAGCCGCCGCCGGAGCCGCCGGGGATCCTGGTGAGGTCCCAGGGGTTGCCGGTCGGGCCGTAGGCGCTGTTCTCGGTGCTGGACCCCATGGCGAACTCGTCCATGTTGGTCTTGCCGAGGATGACGACGTCGGCGGCCTTGAGCTTCTTGGTGACCGTCGCGTCGTACGGCGGGATCCAGCCCTCGAGGATCTTCGAGCCGACGGTCGTGGGCACGCCCTCGGTGGTGAAGATGTCCTTGAGCGCGAGCGGGACGCCGGCCAGCGGGCCGAGCTTCTCGCCGCGGGCCCGCTTCTCGTCCACGGCGCGGGCCTGGGCGAGGGCGCCCTCGCGGTCGACGTGCAGGAAGGCGTGCACCTTCTCGTCGACGGCCTCGATCCGGGCGAGGTGGGCCTCGGTGACCTCGACGGCCGTCAGCTCGCCGGAGGCGATCTTCTCGGCGATCTGCGCGGCCGTGAGCTTGATGATGTTGCTGTCCGTCATGGCGGTCACTCCTCCCCCAGGATCTGCGGCACCTTGAAACGCTGCTGCTCCTGGGCGGGGGCGCCGGAGAGCGCCTGCTCGGGGGTGAGCGAGGGACGGACCTCGTCCGGGCGCATGACGTTCGTCAGCGGGAGCGGGTGCGAGGTCGGCGGTACGTCTTGGTCGGCGACCTCGCTGACGCGGGCGACCGCGCCGATGATGTCGTCCAGCTGTCCCGCGAAGTGGTCGAGTTCTTCGGGCTTCAGCTCCAGACGCGCCAGCCGGGCGAGGTGGGCGACCTCCTCGCGCGTGATGCCAGGCATGCAGCGATCCTCTGGGGTGAGTGTGTGTGGTTTGGGCGGGGGCTAGTCGTCCCCTTCCCGTCGTTCGCCCGGAGGGCGGGCCGCGCGGCGTCTGGTGCGTGCGATCGCAAGGCGCCGGAGCGCCCTCGTGGCGGAGCCAGGTGGGCGATTCGGCAACGCGGCGAGCGTGCGTGCCAGGCGTCGCGCGGCAGACGGGAATGGGACGACCAGCCCCAATCCTATGGGGCGGGCCGGGGTGGCCGTGAAACGGTTTCCCCGGGCCGCCGGTCAAGCCCGGCGCGTCGCCCAGGCCTCGCTGTGCAGGAAGTGGTTGTCGTACAGGTCCTGGACCTCCAGGATGCTCTCCTCGGTCGCCTCGCCCAGGCGGATGCGCTGCAGGTGCCGGAAGTACTCGAAGCGCTCGACGCCGGGTGTGAGGACGATGAGCAGATCGGCGTCGGCCCCCGGTACGGCCGCGAAGGCGTGCGGCTTGCCGGGCGGGACGACGACGAGGTCGCCGGCCCCGGCGGTGACGACGTCGTCGCCGGAGAGGATGTCGGCGGCGCCGTCGAGCAGGAAGAACATCTCGGCGGAGTTGTCGTGCCAGTGCGGCTTGGCGCCGTCCGCGCCCGCCTCGAGGGTGACGCGCTGGGTGGACAGGGCGCCGCCGGTGGCGCTGCTGTCGGCCAGCAGGCGGATGGTGAGGGGCGCGGCGCCGACGACTTCGGCCTCGGCCTCGCGGACGATCACGGAGTCTTCGAACTGCGGCACGAACAGTGACATGGCTGGGTTCCCCTTTGAGCTTCCGACCGGACCGCGAAGCGCGCTCCGGCGCCGGTCGGTACAACGATCAAAGGGGCGGGACGCATCCCGGGACCGCTTACTCGGCGGCAGGCAGCGCGGCGCGCGGCCGCTGCCATCCGCGGGACTCCCGCGCCAGCAGCCACGCCGTCGTCTCCTCCGGCGGCATGGCGGCGGCGACCAGCCAGCCCTGCACGGCGTCGCACCTCAGGTCCCGCAGCCGCTCCCACGTCTCGTCGTCCTCCACCCCTTCGGCGACGACGAGAAGCCCCAGCGAATGCGCCAGGTCCACGGTGCACCGCACGATCTCCGCGTCCTCGGCGTCGACCGCGAGCCGCGCCACGAACGACCGGTCGATCTTCAGCTCGCTCACCGGCAGCCGCCGCAGATGCACCAGCGACGAATACCCGGTGCCGAAGTCGTCCAGGGACATCTTCACGCCGTGTCCGGTCAGCGCGGCGAGGGTGTCGGCGGCCCGCTGCGGGTCCTCCAGCAGCACATGCTCGGTGATCTCCAGCTGCAGGGCCCCCGCGGGCACCCCGTGCCGGGCCAGCCGCGCGGCGACCGAGCCCGCGAACCCGGGGGTGTGGACGTCGCGCGGAGAGACGTTGACGGCGACCGGGACCCGCAGCCCCTGCGCGCGCCACCGGGCGACCTGGCCGAGCGCGGTCTCCAGCACGTACTCGGTGAGATGGGGCATCAGCCCGGAGGACTCGGCGATCGCGATGAACTCGTCCGGCGGGACCTTCCCGCGCTCGGGGTGCACCCAGCGGACAAGCGCCTCCAGGCCGGCGACCTGCCCGTCGAAGCGGACCTTGGGCTGGTAGTGCAACTGCACCTCGTGCGCGTCCAGCGCCCGGCGCAGGTCCCCGAGGAGACCGAGCCGGTCCGGGGTGTTGGAGTCCCGCTTCGACTCGTACACCTCGACGCCCGTACGGTCCCGCTTCGCCTGGTACATCGCGACGTCGGCGCGGCGCAGCAGCCCTTCGGCGTCCAGCGCGTGGTCGGGAAAGACGGCGACGCCGGCGCTGGCCTCCAGGACGAGGGTGAGCCCGTCGAGGTCCAGCGGGGAGCTGAGCGCGGCGACCAGGCCGCGGGCGATGCGGGTGGCGGACGTCGTGGAGTCGGCGACGGGCAGTAACACGGCGAACTCGTCCCCGCCGAGCCGCGCGGCCTCCGCCCCGCGCGGCAGGGCGAGCCGCAGCCGGTCGGCGATCTGGAGCAGCAGCCGGTCCCCGGCGAGATGACCGAGGGTGTCGTTCACCGACCGGAAACGGTCGAGGTCGATCAGCATGAGCGCGGAGCGGGCGTCGATGCGTTCGGCGTCGTCGAGGGCCGTCCAGATCCGCTCCAGCAGCCACTGCCGGTTGGGCAGCCCGGTCAGCGGGTCGCGCAGCTGCTCCTCGGCACGCGCGCGTGCCATCCACAGCGTGGAGTCCAGGGCGATGAGGGGGATGGCGAACAGCGGCAGCAGGACCGGCTGGGCGACGGCGACGACGCACAGCAGCGGGGCGATGCCGAGCAGCGCGACGGCGACGAGGGCGTGTCTGACCACGGCGGTGCGGGCCACGGTGGGCATCCTGCCGCCGGGCGGGGCGTGCAGGTACCACTGCAGTCCGCGGCTGACCGCGAGGTAGGCGCCCGCGGCGAGGGTGATCTCGAGCGCGGTGGCGGCGCTCCAGCCGTCCGGCCGCCAGGGCGTCTCGACGCTCGGGACGCGGCCGAACGCGCGGAGCAGCAGCGCGCCGGCGCCGATGCCGAGGATGTCCACCGCGCCGTGCAGCACTCCCTGCCGCCAGCGGTGGCGCCGGGCGATGCCGACCAGGACGACGACGGTGAGGCTGACCATGCCGGCGGGCACCCAGCCGTACAGCAGCAGCACGGCGAGGGTGAGGGCGGCTCCGGAGCCGGTGCCGCCCCACCAGCGGGCGCGGCCCAGCATCACGAGGTGGCCGACGATGACCCCGGTGAGCAGGGCCAGCGACCAGCCGGCGGTACCGCTCGGGAAGAGGGCGTGGTGGCCGGTGAAGGCGCGGCAGAAACCGGCGCCGAGGACGAGCGCGGCGGCGGCCGTGACGGCCGCGGGCAGGGTGGGCCGGAACGGGCGCCGCCCGCGCTCGGCGCCGGCCAGGCCGGGGGCGGGCTCGAGAGCCACGGGTATCGGCGGGTGGGTCTCGGCGGCGGCGCCCGGCCTGGCCGTACGGGCCTGGCCGGGGGTGCGTCCGTGGGTCCGCGCCGTCCACCGGGTCCCTGTGGTCAACCGGGTTCCCGCCCACCGGGTCCCCGTCCATCGGGTCGTCCGCCCTGTGCCCGCGCGACGGCGCAGGCGCAGCCGTGAGTCCGGGGCGACGCTCTCGGTCGGTTCCATTCCCGTCCCTCTCACAGCCGGCGGTGCCCACGCCACGCGGCCCGATGTCCGACAGCCATCAGCAGCTCCGCGTTGAAGAACCCTTCCCCGCACGCCGGAAGCGCACGGGGATGCCCCAACCGCAGCCGGGCACGGCAGGTGCACGTCTCAACAGTAGGCCGCGGAAGGCTTCCACGGGCACCGGTCGTCGACGGTTGCCCGAATGCGCCCGGGCCACCCGTATGCAACTGATATGCGCCGATCGGGTGGCCTTCAACCGCTACTCCCCGGTCGGAAGCGCGACTTCGGCCGCCGCTTCGGGGCCCTGCTCCAAGAGGACCCCGAAACCGTCCTCGTTCAGCACCGGAACCTTCAATTGCACGGCTTTGTCGTACTTCGATCCGGGGTTGTCACCCACGACGACGAACGAGGTCTTCTTCGACACCGATCCGGTCACTTTCGCGCCCCGGCTCTGCAGTGCCTCCTTGGCGCCGTCCCGTGTGTGGTGCTCCAGGGTGCCGGTGACGACGACCGTGAGCCCCTCCAGCGGACGCGGGCCCTCGTCCTCGCCGGTCGAGGCGTCCTCCAGCGGGACTCCGGCGGCCTTCCACTTGCGGATGATCTCGCGGTGCCAGTCCTCGGCGAACCACTCCTTGAGCGCGGCGGCGATGATCGGGCCGACGCCGTCGGTGGTGGCCAGCTCCTCCTCCGTGGCCTGTTCGATGCGGTCGATGGAGCGGAACTCGCGCGCGAGGGCCTGCGCGGCGACCGGTCCGACGTGCCGGATGGACAGGCCGTTCAGGAAGCGGGCCAGCGGGCGCTGTTTGGCCTCCTCGATGTTCGCCAGCAGGGCGAGGGTGTTCTTCTTCGGCTCGCCCTTCTGGTTGGCGAAGACCGTGACCACCTTCTCCTCGCCCGTCTTGGGGTCCCGCTTGGGCAGGCCGCTGTCGGGGTCGAGGACATAGGCCTTGATGGGCAGCAGCTTCTCCACCGTCAGGTCGAACAGGTCGCCCTCGTCCACCAGCGGCGGGTCGGCCGGCTCCAGCGGGCGGGTGAGCGCGGCGGCCGCCACCGCGCCGAAGTGCTCGATGTCCAGGCACTCACGGCCCGCGAGGTACGACACGCGCTCGCGCAACTGGGCGGGGCAGGTGCGGGCGTTGGGGCAGCGCAGGTCGACGTCGCCCTCCTTCATGGGCCTGAGCGACGTGCCGCACTCGGGGCACTCGCCCGGCATCACGAACTCCCGCTCGCTGCCGTCCCTGAGGTCGACCACCGGGCCGAGGATCTCCGGGATGACGTCACCGGCCTTGCGCAGCACGACCGTGTCGCCGATGAGGACGCCCTTGGCCTTGACGACCTCCTGGTTGTGCAGGGTGGCGAACTCCACCTCGCTGCCCGCCACCGTGACCGGCTCGACCTGGGCGTACGGCGTGACCCGGCCGGTGCGGCCGACGCCCACCTTGATGTCGACGAGCTTGGTGTTGACCTCCTCCGGCGCGTACTTGTAGGCGATCGCCCAGCGCGGCGCACGCGCGGTGGAGCCGAGGCGGCCCTGGAGGCGGATCTCGTCCAGCTTGACGACCACACCGTCGATCTCGTGCTCCACGGAGTGGCGGTTCTCGCCGTAGTGGGCGATGAACGCGCGCACGCCGTCGAGGTCGTCGACCACCCTGTTGTGCGGGGAGGTGGGCAGGCCCCAGGTCTTCAGCAGGTCGTAGGCCTGGGAGAGACGGGTCAGGCCGGTGAAGCCCTCCAGGGCGCCGATGCCGTGGACCACCATGTGCAGCGGACGGGTGGCGGTGACCCGGGGGTCCTTCTGGCGCAGCGAACCGGCGGCGGCGTTGCGGGGGTTGGCGAACGGCTTGTCGCCGGCGGCGACCAGGCGTTCGTTCAGCTCGAGGAACTTCTCCATCGGGAAGTAGACCTCCCCGCGGATCTCCACCAGGTCGGGCACCTTGTCACCCTGGAGGCGGTCCGGGATCTCGGCGATGGTGCGGACGTTGGGGGTGATGTCCTCGCCGGTGCGGCCGTCCCCCCGGGTGGCCGCGCGCGTGAGGCGGCCCTTCTCGTAGGTGAGGTTGACGGCGAGGCCGTCCACCTTCAGCTCGCACAGGAAGTGGTACTCCTGGTCGCCGAGTTCGCGTGCGATCCGCTCCGTCCAGGCGGCCAGCTCCTCGTCGTTGAAGGTGTTGTCGAGCGAGAGCATCCGCTGGCGGTGCTCGACCGCGGTGAACTCCGTCTCGTACGACCCCGCGACCTTCTGGGTCGGGGAGTCCGGGGTGCGCAGCTCCGGATACTGCTCCTCCAGCGCCTCCAGAGTCTTCAGGAGCTCGTCGAACTCGGCGTCGCTGACGACGGGGGCGTCCTTCACGTAGTACCGGAAGCGGTGCTCCTCGATCTGCTCAGCGAGCTGCGCGTGCCTGTCACGCGCCTCGGCGGGCACTGCCGTCTGAGCCTGCTGCTTGTCGCCGGCCACCGTGTTTCCTCCCGTTACTCTGGGTTGTCCGCGAGGGATCTCGCCGCCCGGACGCAGTGGGCGAGCGCCTGGCGTGCGTAGGCGGGGGAAGCGCCCGCGAGACCGCACGCCGGGGTGACCGTGACCGCCTCGGTGAGCAGTCCCGGATGCAGGCCCAGCCTGCGCCACAGCGTCCTGACACCCATGACGCTACCGGCAGGGTCTGACAATGGGCCGTCGGTGCCCGGCACGACGCCGGCGAACAGCCGGGTGCCCCCCTCGGCGGCCTCGCCGATCGCCTCGTCGTCACGTTCGGTGAGCAGCGAGGCGTCGAAGGAGACACCGGCCGCTCCGGCCCGCCGCAGCAGCGCGAACGGCACGTCGGGGGCGCAGGAGTGGACGATCACCGGCCCGTCGCCGTGCGCCCCGGTCACGTCCCGCAGGGTGGCCTCCACGACCTGCCGGTCGACGGCGCGGTGCGTGCGGTAGCCGCTGGCGGTGCGGACCTGTCCGCGCAGGACGGCGGTGAGGGAGGGTTCGTCGAGCTGGAGGACGAGCCGGGCGCCGGGGACGCGGCGCCGTACCTCGGCGAGGTGCAGCCGCAGTCCCTCGGCGAGGGAGGCGGCGAGGTCCCGGCAGGCGCCGGCGTCGGAGAGGGCGGCCTCGCCGTTCTTCAGCTCCAGCGAGGCGGCCAGCGTCCACGGGCCGACCGCCTGCACCTTCAGGTCGCCCTCGTACCCTTGCGTGAACTCCTCCAGGGCGTCCAGATCCTCCCCCAGCCAGGACCGCGCCCGCTTGGTGTCCCGGCCCGGCCGGTCCCCGACGCGCCAGCCGCTGGGCTCCACGCGCGCGTACAGCTCGACGAGCATGCCCGCGGTACGGCCGATCATGTCGGCGCCGGGCCCGCGTGCGGGCAGCTCGGGCAGGAAGGGGAAGTCCTCGAAGCTGCCGGTGACTGTCTTGGCGGCTTCCCGCGCATCGGCACCGGGCATCGACCCGACACCGGTGGCCCCCGGGAAGGTGAACTGGCTCTTCTCACTCACCCCGGCAGCGTATGCCGAACACCCGGGGAGCTCTGCCCTCGATGCCGCTCCAGAAAGGCCATCAGCGCGTCCGGGTCGGCCACGGTCAGGTTGTTGCGGAAGCGGGCCCGCTCCCAGGAGACGTCGCGCCCGCCGTGGAGGCTGCCCGTGGCGATGAACTCGCCGTCGGAGTCCAGCAGCGCCAGTGTCGGACTGCCGGGGCAGCGGCAGATGTCGCCGGTGAACTCGCCCGTGGTGGTCAGCACACGCAGTTCCGCCAGGTCCGACGGGTCGAAGATCTCGCCCGCGACCGGCCGCCCGGCAGGCGGAGTGCCGAGATCCAGGCCGCCCAGGACCAACGCGCCCGCTGTCCTCGACCAGGCCTCGGCCAGCCAGTCGCGGATCTCGGCACCGCTCGCCGCGATCACCGCCCCGGCCGTACCGTCAGGTCGTTGACCTCCGCGTCCCCGGGGAGGTCGAGGGACATGAGGATCGTCGTGGCGACCGACTCGGGGTCGATCCACTGCGAGGCGTCGTAGTCCTTGCCCTCCTGCTGGTGGACCTTGGCCTGCATGGGGCTCGCCGTGCGGCCGGGGTAGACGGAGGTGACCCGGACGCCGTTGCCGTGCTCCTCGTGGCGCAGGGAGTCGGCGAGGGCCTTCAGGCCGTGCTTGGAGGCGGCGTACGCGGACCAGCCGGCGTGGGCGTTCAGGCCGGCGCCGGAGTTGACGAAGATCACATGGCCGCGGGCCGCGCGGAGCTGGGGCAGGAAGTGCCGGGTCAGCTCGGCGGGGGCGATCAGGTTGACGTTGAGCTGGTGGTGCCAGGCCTTGGTGGTCAGCTCGCCGACCTCGCCCAGGTCGACGACGCCGGCGATGTGCAGCAGGGAGTCCACCCGGTCCGGCAGGCTCTGGTGGGAGAACGCCCAGGAGAGCCGGTCCGGGTCGGCGAGGTCGCCGACCAGGGTGCGGGCGCCGGGGAACTCGGCCGCCAGTTCCTTCGCGCGGCCCGCGTCGCGCGCGTGCAGCACGAGGTCGTCCCCGCGCGCGTGCAGACGGCGGGCGACGGCCGAGCCGATGCCGGAACCGGCCCCGGTGATCACATGAGTAGCCATGCCCGCCATGCTCGCATCACTGCACGCCGAGCTGCTCCTCCAGGTAGGCCAGCGCCCCGACCGGCTCCTCCGCGAAGAACACCAGCTCGGACAGCGGACGGGGCAGGAAGCCCTCGTCCTCCATGCGGCGGAACTGCTGCTTGAGGCCGTCGTAGAAGCCCGCCGTGTTCAGCAGGACGACCGGCTTGCCGGTGCGGCCGTGCTTCTTCAGCTCCAGGATCTCGGTGGCCTCGTCCAGCGTGCCGGTGCCGCCCACCATGATCACCACGGCGTCGGCCTTCTCCAGCAGCAGCCTCTTGCGCTCGGCGAGGTCCGCGGCGACGATCATCTCGTCGGCGCCGGGCCGCGCCTTGTTGGCGAGGAACTCCACCGAGACGCCCAGCAGCCTGCCGCCCGCGTCCTGCACCCCGTCCGCGACGACCTTCATCAGGCCCACGTCGGAACCGCCCCACACCAGCGTGTGACCGGCCTTGCCGATCAGTTCCGCGAACTCGCGCGCGGGGCGCGTGTATCGCTCGTCGAGGTCGGCGGCGGACAGGAAGACGCAGATGTTCATGGCCTCTACCGTACGGCCCTCGCCGGCGACGGGAAGAAGCGCGGTCCCGCCGGTGCTGTCCTGGTATGACCCAAGGACACACGATCACCGTGGACAAGAGCGAGCGGCACGTGCGCGTGGTGCGCGGCGGCCAGGTGCTCGCGGAGAGCGACCGGTCGCTGCTGCTGCGCGAGACCGGCTGTCCGGACCGGTACTACATCCCCGCCGAGGACGTACGCCTCGACCTGCTCACCCCCTCCGAGACGCACACCGTGTGCCCCTTCAAGGGCACGGCGTCCTACTGGTCGCTGCCGGACGCACCGGACCTGGTGTGGGCGTACCCGGACCCGAAGCCGGGCGTGGCGCAGATCAAGGACCACTTCTGCTTCTACGACGTCGACGTGTCGTGACCGATGAGTCCGTGCCGGTACGGCAGTCTCAGCCGACATGGACAAGAAGACGACTTCGCGGGACGGAACCGCGCTCGCGTACCGAGTGACCGGTCAGGGGCCGACGGTGGTCCTGGTGAGCGGCGCGATGTCCACCGGCGGCACCCTGGCGCCCCTTGCGGAGCGGCTCGCGGGCCACTGCACGGCCGTCGTCTACGACCGCCGCGGTCGCGGCGAGAGCGGCGACACGGAGCCCTACGCGGTCGAGCGGGAGGTCGAGGACCTGGCCGCGCTGATCGACGCGGTGGGAGGCGAGGCGGCGCTGTTCGGGGTCTCCTCGGGCGGCGCGCTGGTGCTGCGGGCGCTGGCGAGCGGGCTGCCGGCCGGCCGGGCCGCCGTGTACGAGG
This sequence comes from Streptomyces sp. NPDC048192, assembly GCF_043202415.1. Lineage (NCBI taxonomy): Bacteria > Bacillati > Actinomycetota > Actinomycetes > Kitasatosporales > Streptomycetaceae > Streptomyces > Streptomyces sp. NPDC048192. Next base: position 75,539 of record NZ_JBIDAL010000024.1, on the reverse strand, counting down.
TGCCGTACGCGGACTTCCTCCAGGGCGGCGCCGAGCGGGAGGCCGTCTACAAGGAGCAGCTGGGCAAGGCCCTGTCGGAGGACCGGCGCGGCGACGCGGTGGAGCTGTTCCTGCGGCTCACCGGCCTCGGCGAGGAGGTGATCCGGGGCGCCCGCCAGTCGCCGATGTGGGCCGGCATGGAGGCGGTCGCGCCGAGCCTCGCGCACGACGACGCGGTCATGGGCGACGGTCTGCTCCCCAGGGACCGGCTGGCGGCGGTGTCCGTCCCCGTGCTGGCGGTCGCGGGCGGCGCGAGCCCGGAGTGGATGCACCGCGCGAACCAGGCCGTGGCCGAGGCGGTGCCACAGGGCACCTACCGGGTGCTGCCGGGGCAGACCCACATGGTGGAACCGGACGTGCTGGGACCGGTGCTGACGGAGTTCTTCACGGGCGGGGCCGCTTAGGGCCCGCCCCGGTCGCGAAGGACTAGGCGGTCCGCGCCGCAGCGGCGGTCGCGCGCGTGGTCGCCGCGATCGTCGCCGAGCCGACCACGCGCGTGCCGTCGTACAGGACGATCGCCTGGCCGGGGGCGACGCCGCGGACCGGCTCGGCGAAGGTGACGCGCAGTTCGCCGCCGACCGGCTCCGCGGTGACCTCGGTCTCGCCGCCGTGGGCGCGCAGCTGGGCGGTGTAGGTGCCGGGGCCGGTGGGGGCGGTGCCGCACCAGCGGGGCCGGATCGCGGTGAGCGCGGAGACGTCCAGGGCCTCGGCGGGGCCGACGGTGACGGTGTTGTTCACCGGGGAGATGTCCAGGACGTAGCGGGGCTTGCCGTCGGGGGCCGGGGTGCCGATCCTGAGGCCCTTGCGCTGGCCGATGGTGAAGCCGTACGCGCCCTCGTGCGTGCCCAGCTTGGCGCCGGACTCGTCGACGATGTCGCCCTCCGCCTTGCCCAGCCGCCGGGCCAGGAAGCCCTGGGTGTCGCCGTCGGCGATGAAGCAGATGTCGTGCGAGTCGGGCTTCTTGGCGACCGCGAGCCCCCGGCGCTCGGCCTCGGCGCGGATCTCCTCCTTGGTGGTGACCGTGTCGCCGAGCGGGAACATGGCGTGCGCGAGCTGCTGCTCGTCGAGCACGCCGAGGACGTACGACTGGTCCTTCGCCATGTCGGAGGCGCGGTGCAGCTCGCGGGTGCCGTCCTCCTTGCGCACGATCTTCGCGTAGTGCCCGGTGCACACCGCGTCGAAGCCGAGGGCCAGGGCCTTGTCGAGCAGCGCGGCGAACTTGATCTTCTCGTTGCAGCGCAGGCACGGGTTCGGGGTGCGGCCGGCCTCGTACTCGGCGATGAAGTCCTCGACCACGTCCTCTCGGAAGCGGTCGGCGAGGTCCCAGACGTAGAAGGGGATGCCGATGACGTCGGCCGCGCGGCGGGCGTCGCGCGAGTCCTCGATGGTGCAACAGCCCCGCGCGCCGGTCCGGAAGGACTGCGGGTTCGCGGAGAGCGCGAGGTGGACGCCGGTGACGTCGTGGCCGGCTTCCGCGGCGCGCGCGGCGGCGACGGCGGAGTCGACTCCGCCGGACATGGCGGCGAGGACGCGGAGGGGGCGCTGCGGGGTCTCAGTCATAACCCTTTCAGGGTACGGGTCCGCGGGGACCTGAGGATCGGCGAAAAAATCAAGGCCGGGGGCCTTTTTCATCCGGTATGAGCGGTTCTATCCTGTTTACAGGTCTACGAGACGAGTGAGGGAGCCCAAGCGGAGTAGCCGACTTCAGCGAGAGAAAGATCGATCTCTTCAAGGAGAGGTAAGGAAATCTCCGCTGGTGCCGACATCGACGCTCGGGCTGAGAGGCCGGAAGGTCCGCGAGGACCGGAAGGCGACCCCCAGAACCTGATCCGGACAATACCGGCGAAGGGAACCCGCCTCGTAGGCCGTTTTCTGTCCCCGCCCGCTTCTTGCGCCCCGTGTCTCAGGTGAGGCCCGCCGCGCGGGCGCGCTCCACCGCCGGGCCGATCGCCTTGGCGACCGCCTCGACGTCCGCCTGCGTGGAGGTGTGGCCGAGGGAGAAGCGCAGGGTGCCGCGGGCCAGGTCCGGGTCGGTGCCGGTGGCGAGCAGCACGTGGCTGGGCTGGGCGACGCCCGCGGTGCAGGCGGAGCCGGTCGAGCACTCGATGCCCTGGGCGTCCAGCAGGAGCAGCAGGGAGTCGCCCTCGCAACCGGGGAAGGTGAAGTGCGCGTTGGCCGGCAGGCGGCCCTCGGGCGCCGGGTCGCCGCCGAGGATCGCGTCCGGGACGGCGCTCAGGACGGCGTCGATCAGCTGGTCGCGCAGGGCGCCGATCTCCCGGGCGAACCACGCGCGGCGCTCCGTGGCGATCCGGCCGGCGACGGCGAAGGAGGCGACGGCGGGGACGTCGAGGGTGCCGGAGCGGACGTGCCGCTCCTGGCCGCCGCCGTGCAGGACGGGCACGGGGCTCTGGTCGCGGCCGAGCAGCAGCGCGCCGATGCCGTAGGGACCGCCGATCTTGTGGCCCGACACGGTCATCGCGGCGAGGCCGGAGGCGGCGAAGTCGACCGGGACCTGGCCGAAGGCCTGGACCGCGTCCGAGTGCACGGGGATGCCGAACTCGGCGGCGGTCTCGACGAGTTCGCGGATCGGGAGCACGGTGCCGATCTCGTTGTTGGCCCACATCACGGTGACCAGCGCGACGTCGTCGGGGTTGCGGGCGATGGCCTCGCGCAGGGCCTCGGGGTGGACGCGGCCGTGGGAGTCGACGGGGAGGTACTCCACCGTCGCGCCCTCGTGCTCGCCGAGCCAGTGCACGGCGTCGAGGACGGCGTGGTGCTCGACGGGGCTGGACAGCACGCGGGTGCGGGCCGGGTCGGCGCCGCGGCGGGCCCAGTACAGGCCCTTGACGGCGAGGTTGTCGGCCTCGGTGCCGCCGGAGGTGAAGACGACCTCGCTGGGGCGGGCGCCGAGCGCTTCGGCGAGGGTCTCACGGGATTCCTCGACCGTGCGGCGTGCCTGCCGGCCGGATGCGTGAAGGGAGGAGGCGTTGCCCGTGATGCTCAACCGGGCGGTGAGTGCCTCCGCCGCCTCCGGGAGCATCGGGGTGGTCGCGGCGTGGTCGAGGTAAGCCATGGTGCCCCGATTCTACGGCTCCCCCGCCGCCCGCCTCGGCTCCGAGGTCGGCGCAGGCCCGGCAAGCCGTGCCCGGGTCCGACTCCGCACTGTGTGTCGGCCGGTCGCCCCGTCGTCCTCGGGCGCCCTCCGCGGCAGGTGGGGCGGCCGGGCTCGCGGGTTTCGCGGCAGCGTGGCTCACAGGCTCCACGACAGCGTGTGCGAGACCTCCATCGCGATGACCAGGACGGCCAGGTCGGCCACGCCCAGGGTCAGGCCCAGCAGGGCCCGGCCGCGGCGGGCGGTGCCGCGCCAGAGGGAGACCGCGGCCAGCACGATGGCGACCGGGCCGAGGAAGACGTTGAGGACGAGCAGGCCGAGCAGGCCGAGGATGAAGGACGCCACGGCCATGCCGTCGGCGTCCCGCGCGGCCGGACGGGTTTCGGTGCCGCTCGTGACCGGTGCGGTGAGATGCATGGTGCTCAGCTCCTGGAAGTAGGTGCGGACGGTCAGTTGGCCTGCGTACGGCGCCGGCGGCCGAGGCGCTCGCGGATCGCGAAGGCGCCGAGCCAGACGGCGATGCCGGCGGCGATGACGGCGGTGACGGTCAGCGGTGCGTGAGCGACGGTGCCCAGTACGACACCGAGCAGCATGAGTGCGGCGACGAGGAACAGCATGGGAACGGGTCCCCCCTCCGAGTTGCCTCGTGAATCGAGCCGGTGTGAAATTTGGGTGAACAGTTGTAGTAACAGTTGTTCACTGACTTCTACTGTACCGCGCTCAGCGGTTTCCAATTCCGGAGAACAGTTGTTAACTGGATGACATGAGTCACACCCTCGGCATCCGGCAGGCCCAGAAGCAGAAGACCCGCCAGGCGTTCCTCGACGCGGCGCTCGCGCTGCTGGAGGAGCAGAGCCTGAGCAGCCTGGGCCTGCGCGAGGTCACCCGGGCCGTCGGCGTCGCCCCGACGGCCTTCTACCGGCACTTCCGCTCGACCGCCGACCTCGGGGTGGCGCTGGTCGACGAGGCGCTGGGCAGTCTGCATCCGATGGTGCGGACGACGGTGTCCACGACCGGAGACAGCGAGGAGCGCATCGCGCGCGCCATCGAGTTGATCGCCCGTCACGTCGACGAGTACCCCGCCCACGTCCGGTTCATCGCCCGGGAACGGCACGGCGGGGTGCAGCCGGTGCGGGAGGCCATCAAGGCCCAACTGGTGCGGTTCGCCGAGGAGGTGAAGGCCGAGCTGGCCAAGGACCCGGAGGCGGCGGGCTGGAGCGACGACGACCTGCTGATGCTCGCGCACCTCTACGTCGACCAGATGCTCATCACCGCCTCCCTGTTCCTGGAGGCCCTGGACGGCCCGCCGGAGGAACGCGAGCGCGTCACCCGGCTCGCCGCCCGGCAGTTGCGGCTCATCTCCGTCGGCCGCGGCCACTGGCTGGACTGAGCGGCCTCCACCCCCGGCCACGGCCCCGGCTCAGCCCTGCTGCGCCTGCCCGCCGGTCCGCTCCGGAGCCTGGCCGCCGCCCGGACCGCCGCAGCCGCCGCCCCGGCGCCCGCCGGCACCGCCCTGGCCGCCGGGCGCGCCGCTCGGCATGCCGGAGGGCGTGCCGCCGGGCGTGCCGCTGGGCCGCACGGTGGACGCGCCCGAAGGCCCGCCGGAGGGCGCCCCGCCCGTCGGCATGCCCGACGGCGCCCGGCAGCCCTGCTGCCGGACGGAGGTGCCGCCCCCCGAGGAGGACGACGAGTCACCGGAGCCGCACGCGGTCAGCAGCAGCGGGGACAGGGCCAGCAGGGCGACGGCGGGGGCGAGACGGACACGCTTCATGAGAGATGGCTCCGATGCGGGTGAGGAAGTCCTGAGAGACCGCACTCAACCAACGCCGCCTGGGCGGCACTTGGGCCGCCGCTGCCGGCCGGCTGTCAATCCCCGGTGCCGGGGCCGGCCTGGTACAGGGCCGTGACGGAGCGGGCCCCCGCCAGCAGTTCCGCGCGCGCCTCCGGCGGGTCCAGCAGCTCCACCTGGTCGGAGAAGGCGAGGAGCTGTCGGACCGCCCGCAGCACCGGGAAGGCCAGCTTCGCGGTGACCCAGTCGCTCACGCCGTCGTCGTCGGGCAGGGCCGTCAGGTGGGCGGCCGCCATCCGCTGGAACATGTCCAGCCGCTCGCGCCGTACCCGCACGGTGACCTCGATGCCCTGCGGCATGTCCTCCACCTGCCGGCGCAACACCTCCCAGACGTCGGCGAGTTCGACGCCCGGGCGGCGCCGTACGGGCTCGTCCAGCGGCCGGGCCGAGCAGATCCGGTCGGCCCGGAACAGCCGGGGCGCCGCGCGCCGGTCGGCGACCAGATACCAGGTCCCGGCCTTGGCGACCAGGCCGTACGGGTCCACGGTGTACGTCCGCGCCTCCCGCGACTCGCTGTGCCGGTAGCGCAGCCTCAGGCGCCGGTCGGAGAACACCGCGTCCTGGAGGACCTGGAGGTCGACGGCCTGCCGGGGGCCGCTCCTCCAGCGGGTGGCGTCGACCAGGATGCGGCGGCTGGTCACCTCCGCGGCGGGCCGGTACGGCGCCGGCAGCGCGGCCATCACCTTGCGCAGAGCCGAGCCGAGGGCCGCGTCCAGGCCGAGCGCGGCGTGGGCGCCCTGGGCGGCGAGGATGAACAGGGCGCGGGACTCGTCGGCGGTCAGCCCGGTGACGTCGGTGCGGAAACCGGCGAGGAGTTCGATGCCGCCGTGCCGGCCGCGCTCGGCGTACACCGGGACGCCGGAGGCCGACAGCGCCTCGATGTCCCGGTAGACGGTGCGGACCGACACCTCCAGCCGGTCGGCGAGTTCACGTGCCGGGACGCGGCCCCGGGTCTGCAGGAGCAGCAGGATCGACAGCAGCCGGTCGGACTTCACGCGGCCAGGATCGCGCCGGTCGCGGGCTTCCCGCAAATGTTGACGGAAGGTGTCAGGTTATCCCGCCATCCTCATCTCACCGACCCACGCAGGACACGGACACGGAGGCATCTCATGACCACCACCACCGGCTTCACCGACCCGCGCCCCGTCTACGCCCGCGCCACCGAGCAGGCCGCGGCCCTGATCAAGACCGTGCGCCCCGAACACCTCACCGCGCCGACGCCCTGTTCCGAGTTCGACGTACGTGCCCTGCTGAGCCACGTGGTCGGCGGCACCCGGCGGATCGCCGTGGTCGGCGAGGGCGGCGACGGGCTGGCGGTGGAACCGGTCGCCCATGGCGTCGCGGACGACGGCTGGGCCGCGGCCTACGACGAGGTGCGCGTCCGGGTGCTGAAGGCGTGGGCGAGCGACGAGCGGATGACGTCCCCGGTGCGGGTGCCGTGGGGCGAGGTGCCGGGCCACGCGGCGCTGTCCGGCTATGTGATGGAGATCGTGACCCACACCTGGGACCTCGCCGAAGCCCTCGGCCACCCCCTCGAACTCGACCCGGAACTCGCCGAGTTCGCCCTCACCACCGCCCGCGCGGTCCTCCCGCCCTCCCGGCCCCGCGACGCCGGGACCCCCTTCGACGCCCCCCGCCAGGCCGACGAGAAGGCGGACACCTACGAGCGGCTGGCGGCCTGGCTGGGCCGCACGCCCCTGAACCGGGCCTGACACGCCACTCGGCCACCCCTGCAAGCCGAACCGGCTCGGGCGAAGGGGCCGGCGGTCGCCGGCGCACGGCTCGGCCGGCGGTGTGCGCCGTTCAGCGGAGCCGGACCCTGGCCAGCTGCCTGGACTGGGCGACCAGGTGGTCGGTGCTGTCCCAGATCTCGGCGTCCTCCTCAAGGAAGCCGCCGGCCAGGTTGCGGGTGGTGATGGACACCCGCAGCGGGCCGGGGGCGGGGCGGCGGCGGACGTGGACGGTGAGTTCGACGGTGGGGACCCAGCCCTTCAGGCCGAGTTCGAAGGCCGTGGGCGGCAGGGCGTCCACCGCCAGCAGCAGGGACAACGGGTCGGCGTCGCGGCCGTCGGCCAGGCCGAACCAGGCGCGCATCTCGCCCTTGCCGGAGGGCGCGCCCAGGGCCCAGCCGAGGGTCGCCGGGTCCAGCTTGAGCATCAGCCGGTCGGTGATCGCCGAGCTTCCCTCGACGGGGGCGGGGCCGTCCTCGGGGCCGAAGCACTGGTCGAGGGGCGGGATCGGCGGCGGCACCGCCGTCGTACGGACGTCGTCGGGCAGGGTGCTGAGGTCGCCGTAGGAGGCGAGGACGCGGATCCGCTCGACCTCGTGGCCCTCGTCGTCGTACTGGAAGAGGGAGGCCTGGCCGGTGGACAGGGTGCGGCCGGTGCGGACCGTCTCGGTGCGGACCACCGCCGGGCCGGGCTGGGAGGCGGTCAGGTAGTGCGCGGTGATGGTGAAGGGGTCCGGGTGCGGGAGCGTGTCCGCGAGGGCCCGGCCCAGCACGGCCAGCAGATACCCGCCGTTCACGGCGTTGATGATGGTCCAGCCGGCCGAGAGGTCGATGTCGTAGACACCGGGCTCGCGCCGGGTGACCGCGGTGTCGCGGTCGAACTCGCTGTCGCCGAGCACGGCCCGCGAGGGGGACGCTGCGGAAGCTGCTTCTGGCATGGGTGAACGGTACAACAGGTAACTACTAAGCGGTAGCTTTCTTGGCTGGGCAGCAGCGGCCGCACGCCGGGGCCCCGCCGGGCGGGCTGGGCCTGCCGGGTGAGGTTCCGGCAATTTCTAAGTAAGTGTCCGGAGACGTCCACAACCTCGGGCCTTCGTTTTCCCTCTATGGGGACATGAGCCTCACCGGGACTCCGTTCCTCTACACGACCGTCGTGCTGGCGGTCGTCGCACTGATACTGCCGCTCGTCCTGTGGTCGCGGGTGCGCGGGCCCAAGCCCCTGCGCGCCGCGGCCCGCCTGGCGATGCTGCTGTTCGCCCAGGGCACCGCCGTCACGCTGATCTTCGTCCTGGTCAACAACCAGAACAACCTGTACGACAACTGGGCCGACCTGCTCGGCACCGGCAACCACGTCCAGCAGGCCCAGAACCTGGGCAGCGACGGGACCGGCGGCATAGCGGTGAAACGGTTGCCCAAGGTCAGGCAGACCTTCACGGCGGCCGACGGACCCGGCATGCGCGCGGCCGGCGGAGTGAAGGTCACCCAGCTCAAGGGCCGGGTCTCCGGGGTGAACGCCGAGGTCTACGTCTGGCTGCCGCCGCAGTACGACGAGCCCGCCTACCGCACCAGGAAGTTCCCGGTGGTGGAGCTGCTGCCCGGCTACCCCGGTTCGGCGAAGGCCTGGTTCGGCTCCATGAAGGCCCATGAGCAGCTGCTGCCGCTGATGAGGAGCGGCCAGGTGGCGCCGTTCATCCTGGTCGCCCCGCGCACCAACCTGCTGGCCGGCGTCGACACCGGCTGCGCCAACATCCCCGGTCAGGTCAACGCCGACAGCTGGCTCAGCATCGACGTGCCGAAGATGGTCATGGACAACTTCCGGGCCGAACCGGCGCCGCAGGGCTGGGCCGTGGCCGGGTACTCGGCGGGCGCGCACTGCGCGGTCAAGCTGGCCGTGGCCCACCCGGACCGCTACCGGGCCGCCGTGAGCCTGTCCGGTTACAACGACCCGATCGGCGAGCGCAACTCCCTCGCCGCGCAGAACCCGCTCCTGCGCGCCGAGAACAACCCCTACCTGCTGCTGAAGAAGGCCCCGGTACCGCCCCGGATCGCGCTCTACATCTCCGGCGAGTCGGGGGACGGCTACCAGGCGGGCGTGGCCCTCGAGGCCATCGCCAAGGCGCCCACGACCGTGCACGTGGTGTTCCTGCCGCACAGCGCGGGCGGCCACAACATGGCGCTGTGGCGGCCCCAGGTCGACACGGTGTTCCGCTGGCTGACCCTCCAGATGGGCCAGAACCGCGCCCGGGGCCAGGACCGGTCTCTTACCGGAACCACGGGTTCTCTTACCGGGTCCGCCGCCGGACCCACCGGAACCAGGGGGATCACGGGGACGGCAGGGACCACCGGGACGACGGGGACTACTCCTCGGTCACCGTCGACCGGCGGTTCCACGCGCGCGGAGCTCGCCAGTGGAACCGCATCGCGAGCAGGCGCAGCACAAAAGCGGTGACGACGGCCAGCCCGCTGGTGAACGGGGTCAGCACGTCGTAGCGGATGCACAGCACCACCATCGTGGCGCCGACGATCGCCGGGACCGCGTACAGATCGCGGTCCCAGCGCAGCAGTGAGGGCACCTCGTTGGCGAGCACGTCCCGCAGCACGCCGCCGCCGACGGCGGTGGCGAGGCCCAGGGTCGCCGACGCGGTCAGGCCGAGGCCGTAGCCGTACGCCTTCGTCGTACCGCTGACGCAGAACAGGCCGAGGCCGGCCGCGTCGAAGACCAGCACCGCCGTCTGGATGCGCTCCACGTGCGGATGCAGGAAGAAGACGACCAGGGTCGCGAGCAGCGGGGTCAGGAAGTACCCGAGGTCGGTGAAGGCGGCCGGCGGCACGGCTCCGATGATCAGGTCGCGGAACAGCCCTCCGCCCAGCGCGGTCACCTCGGCGAGGACGGCGATGCCGAAGACGTCGAAGTTCTTCCGGACGGCCAGCAGCGCGCCGGAGATCGCGAACACGAAGATGCCGATGACATCGAGCGTGTGCTGGACGGAGTGGCTGAAGAGGGGCTGGAGCTGCACCCCTACATTCTCACCCGGTGTCGGGTGTGAACCTTACAAAGCCAGGCTCACAGGGCAGGTTTCCCTGTGGTGAACAGCCAGGTCTGGAAGAGGTCGTCCAGGTGCTGCCCGCTGACCCGCTCGGCCAGGCGGACGAAGTCGGCGGTGTCCGCGTTGCCGTACCGGTGGAGCCTGGTCCAGGCGGGCAGCAGCCTGAAGAAGGCCTTGTCGCCGATGCGCTCGCGGAGCATCTGGAGCGTCATCGCGCCGCGCTGGTAGACGGCGGAGGCGAACATCGTGTCCCGCTGCGGGTCGGCGACCTTGATCTGCCAGAACGACGAGGTGGCCGGCAGGGCGTTGTACGCCGCGAGGAAGGAGTCGTGAGCGGAGCGGGTGCCCTGGTGCTCGGCCCACAGCCACTGCGCGTAGGTGGCGAAGCCCTCGTTGAGCCAGATGTCCTTCCACTGCGCCACGCTCACCGAGTCGCCGAACCACTGGTGGGCCAGTTCGTGCACGATGGTCGTCTCGTTGCGCACGGCCGAATAGGCGGGCTTGCTCTGCACCTCCAGCGAGAACCCGGCCTCGGGCATGTCGTCCACGATCGCGCCGGTCTCCTCGAAGGGGTACGGCCCGAAGACCTTCGACCAGTAGTCGGTGGCGGCGGCGGTGACGGCGTACACGTCCACGCCGTTGCTGTTCTTCAGCACCGGGTCGATGGCGACGTAGACCGGGATGCCGCCCGGGGTGCGGCCGGTGCGCACGTCGAACTTCCCGATGGTGGCGGTGGCGAGGTAGGTCGCCATCGGCCGCGACTCGCGCCAGTGGGTGTACGTCGAGCCGCCCTTGTCGTACGTCGAGACCAGCCGGCCGTTGGAGACGCCGGTCAGGCCCTTCGGCGCCCTGATCCGGATGTCGTAGGTGGCCTTGTCCGAGGGGTGGTCGCTGGACGGGAACCAGGTGGAGGCCGCGTTGGGCTCGCAGGCGACGAAGACGCCGTCGGGAGTCTTCATCCAGCCGTACTTGGAGCCGAACACGATGGGGCCGCTGAGGGGCTGCGGTACGCCGCCGTAGGTGACGGTGACCCTGAACTCCCGCCCCTTGCGCAGGCTCTGGCGCGGGGTGACGGTGACCTCGTCGCCGTCGCGGGTGAACCGGGCGCGTCTGCCGTTCACGTCGACCCGGGTGATCCGCAGCTGCTGGAGGTCGAGGTCGAAGGAGGAGAGGTTCTGGGTGGCGCGCGCGGTGAGGGTCGTACGGCCGTCGAGACGGCCGGTGTCGGGGGCGTAGGCGACGTCGAGGTCGTAGTGCAGGGCGTCGAAGCCCCCGTTGCCGAGGTTGGGGAAGTAGGGGTCGCCGATGCCGGGGGCGCCCGGAGTGGGGGCGGGAGAGGCTCCGATGACGAGGAGGGAGGCCGCCGCGATCGCGAGGGCCCCCAGACGTGCCGAACGGGAGAGTGCCATGCGTCGTCCCTTTCGAGCGTGTACCGATCAGTGGTCGGACACGGACGACTCTGCACTCTCCCGTTCAGCCATGTACATGACTTTGCCGAGATGTCATGTGCTACTTGTCGGTTGACTCCTGGGAGTCGGCCTCGCCGGCGTTCTCCTCGGGGGCGTCCCCGCCGGAGGCGTTCTCCGCAGAGGCGCTCTCCTCGGCGGCGCTCTCCTCGGAAGCCTCCGCAGAGGCGCTCTCCTCGGCGGCGCTCTCCTCGGAAGCCTCCGCAGAGGCGTTCTCCGCGGAGGCGTCCTCCTCGGAAGTCTCCGCAGAGGTGTTCTCCTCGGAGGTGTTCTCCTCGGCGGACCCCTCGGCGAGCTCCGCCGCCACCGCCGCCGACGTCTCCGCCGACTCCGCGAGGACCTCCTCGGAGACCAGCTCGGCCGCCTCCTTGGCCGCGGAGAGCAGCACCGTGTCCTGCGGGGCCTGGTCCTCGAAGTTCTCCGGGTGGTGGCACGCGACCCGCTGGCCGGGCCGCAGCTCCACGAGCGCCGGCTCGGTGGTCCGGCAGATCTCCGTCGCCTTCCAGCACCGGGTGTGGAAGCGGCAGCCGCTCGGCGGGGCGATCGGCGAGGGCACGTCGCCCTTGAGCAGGATGCGCTCGCTCTTGACGTGCTTCCGCTTCGGGTCCGGGATCGGCACCGCCGACATCAGCGCCTTGGTGTACGGGTGCATCGGCGCCTTGTACAGCGAGTCCCGGTCGGCGAGTTCCACGACCTTGCCCAGGTACATCACCGCGATCCGGTCCGAGACGTGCCGGACGACCGAGAGGTCGTGCGCGATGATCACGTAGGTCAGGCCCAGCTCCTCCTGGAGGTCGTCCAGCAGGTTCACGACCTGCGCCTGGATCGACACGTCCAGCGCGGAGACCGGCTCGTCGGCCACGACCAGCTTCGGCTTCAGGGCCAGCGCGCGGGCGATGCCGATGCGCTGGCGCTGACCGCCGGAGAACTCGTGCGGATAGCGGTTGTAGTGCTCGGGGTTGAGGCCGACCACCGACAGCAGCCGCTGCACTTCCTTCTTGACGCCGCCCTCGGGCTCGACGCCCTGGAGCCTGAAGGGCGCGCCGACGATCGTGCCGATGGTGTGGCGCGGGTTCAGCGACGAGTACGGGTCCTGGAAGATCATCTGCACGTCGCGGCGCATGGGGCGCATGCCGCCGACGCCGAGGTGCGTGATGTCCTTGCCCTGGAACTCCACCGTGCCGGCGGTCGGTTCGAGCAGCCGGGTGATCAGCCGGCCCATGGTCGACTTGCCGCAGCCGGACTCGCCCACGACGCCCAGGGTCTCGCCCTTGCGCACCTCGAAGTCGATGCCGTCGACGGCGCGCACCGCTCCGACCTGCCGCTGCAGCAGGCCCTTGCGGATCGGGAAGTGCTTCTGGAGCCCGGTCACCTTCAGCAGGATCTCGCCGTCGGAGACAGCATCGTCCTTGGTCACGTCGGCACCGTCACTCTGCGCGGGGATGCTCACTTTTTCGTCGCTCACAGCTTCGGCGCAATCTCTTCGGTCCAGATACGCTCCCGCTGCTCCTGCGTCATGTGGCAGGCCGCCCAGTGCCCGCTGCCGACCTCGGTCAGCTCGGGGCGGACCGTGCGGGTGACGTTGTCCTTCGGGATGTCCGCGTACGGGCAGCGCGGGTTGAAGGCGCAGCCGGACGGGACGTTGATGAGGGAGGGCGGGGAGCCCTTGATCGGGATGAGCCGGTCGGTCTCCTCCCGGTCCAGCCGCGGCATCGAGCCCAGCAGACCCCAGGTGTAAGGGTGGCGGGGCGCCTCGAACACCTCGTCGGCCGGACCGCGCTCCACGCACCGGCCGCCGTACATGACCAGCAGGTCGTCGGCCATCTCGGCGACCACGCCGAGGTCGTGCGTGATCATGATGACGGCGGAGCCGAACTCCTTCTGCAGGTCCCGGATCAGGTCCAGGATCTGCGCCTGCACGGTGACGTCCAGGGCGGTGGTCGGCTCGTCCGCGATGAGCAGCTCGGGGTTGTTCACCAGCGCCATCGCGATCATCGCGCGCTGGCGCATACCGCCGGAGAACTCGTGCGGGTAGCTGTCGACGCGCTTGGCCGGCTCCGGGATGCCCACGCGGTCCAGCATCTCGACCGCCCGCTGCTTGGCGGCCTTCTTGCTGACGTCGTGGTGCACCCGGTAGGCCTCGACGATCTGCGCCCCGACCGTGTAGTAGGGGTGCATCGCGGACAGCGGGTCCTGGAAGATCATCGCCATCTTGCGGCCGCGCATCCGCCGGACCTCGTCCGGGTCGGCGCCGATCAGCTCCTGGCCGTCCAGCCAGACCTCGCCGGAGACCTTGGCGTTGGCGGAGCGGTGCAGGCCCATCACGCCGAGCGAGGTGACGGACTTGCCGGAACCGGACTCGCCGACGATGCCCAGGGTCTTGCCCCGCTGGACGTCGAAGCTGACGCCGTCCACCGACTTGACCAGGCCGTCGTCGGTGTTGAAGTGGATGCGCAGATCGCGAACGGAGAGGAACGCGTCGTCGGCGTCGGAGGGGGCGGTGGTGGCCGGTTCGCCGACCGCCGCCTTGTCGAGCTTGCTCACGAGTACCTCACGCGGGGGTCGATGGCTGCGTACACCAGGTCGACGACGAGGTTGCAGAAGACGATGAAGAACGCGGCGACCAGGGTCACGGCCATCACGATGGGCAGGTCGTTGTCCTGGATGGCCTGGATGGAGTACGCGCCGACACCCTGCAGGGAGAAGACGGTCTCGGTGAGCACCGCGGTGCCCACGAGGGTGCCGAAGTCCATGCCGAAGATGGTCACGATCGGGGTGAGCGTGGAGCGCAGCCCGTGCTTGGTGACGACCACCGACTCCTTGAGGCCCTTGGCGCGAGCCGTGCGGATGTAGTCCTCGCTCATCGTCTCCAGCATGCCCGCCCGGGTGAGCCGGGCGTAGGTGGCGGAGAAGAGGAACGCGAGGCTGATCCAGGGCAGCAGCAGGTGCCAGGCCCAGTCGGCCGGGTTCTGGGTGAACGGCACGTACTCGGTGCTGTCCCAGACGGGCCACTGGTAGATGAACAGCGCGTTGAGCACCTGGCCGGTGAAGAAGATCGGCAGCGAGACGCCGGCGAGCGCGATGAACATCGAGATGCGGTCCACCGGCTTGCCCTTGCGCAGCGCCGAGACGACACCGGTCGTCACACCGAAGATCAGCCAGATCACGGCCGCGCCGACGGCCAGCGACAGGGAGACCGGGATGCGCTTCTGGAGCTGGGGCCACACTTCGATGTGACTCTTGAAGGAGTACCCGAAGCAGGGGGCGTTGCAGTGCGTCGCATCGGGGCCGAACTTGTAGTCGGCGCCCACGAACAGGCCCTTGATGTAATGCCAGTACTGGACGTAGATGGGCTGGTCGAGACCCAGGTTGTGCTTGATCGCGGCGATGGACTGGGGGTTGGCGTCCTTGCCGACGTACTGGGTTGCCAGCTGGGTGGCTGTCTGGCCGCCCAGGCGGGGGACCAGGAAGAAGATGGCGAAGGTGACTGCGCTGACCACCAGCAGCAGTACCAATGCGCCGAAGACGCGTCGGATGATGTACGCAGCCACAGCTGTGCGGCTCCGGGTGGCCGGGGCGGGGGTTGTCCGCCCCGGCCACCCGGTGCCTTCACCTGCCTTTCAGGGGTATCCGGCCTGCTGCTACTTCGAGGAGCCGAGCAGCAGGTAGTCGTACATGCCGAGGTACGCCTGCGTGACCGTGACGTTGGTCGCGGACGTGGGCCTGATCAGCAGGTTCTTGCGGTAGACCAGCGGGACGACCGAGGCGTTGTCGGCGACCATCTTGTCGATGTCGCCCCAGGCCTTGGTGCGGGCCGCGGAGTCGGTGTTGCCGATGGCCGCCTTGAGCGCGGCGTTGATCTTCGGGTCGTTCAGCTCCATCAGGTTGTTGCCGCCCGAGGGCTTGATGGCGCTGCCGTCGATGATCTGGTCCAGGAAGCCGTAGCCGGTCGGCCAGTCGGCGCCCCACGCCATCATCATCATGCCGAGCTTGTGCTGGTGGACGTAGCTCGGGACACCGGCGAAGTTGGAGAAGTACTTGCCGGACGGGAACTGCTTGATGTCGACGTTGATGCCGACGGCCTTCAGGGAGTTCTGGATGGCCGTGGCGCCCGCGACCTCGGAGGGACGGTCGGAACGGGCCGTCAGCGTGGTGGAGAAGCCGTTCGGCTTGCCGCACTGCTTCAGCTCGGCCTTGGCCTTGGCCACGTCACCCTTGTGGCCCGCGGACGGGTACTCGTCGAACTTGGTGTAGCCGTTGACGGACGGCGGCAGCAGCGTGGTGGCCACGTCGCCCTTGGGCGAACCGCCCATGGCGTCGATCACCGACTGCTTGTCGACCGCCCACTGCACGGCCTTGCGGCAGTGCACGTTGTCGAACGGCGCGACGTGCAGGTTCAGCGCCATGTAACCGGTGGCGCCGGCGTAGGAGTTGTCCGTCTGCTTGGCGTACTTGCCGCTGAGGATCTTCGGCTGGGTCTGCGGCTGCACACCGGCGCCGGCGATGTCGGCGGTGATCTTGTCAGCGAGCAGGTCGTTGTCGATCGAGACCGGGTTGACCTTGAACTTGACGTTGATCTTGTCCGGCAGCGCCTTGCGGATCGGGTCCGTCTTCGGGTCCCAGTTCGGGTTGCGGACGAGGGTGGCGCTGGCGCCCTCCTCGTACGACGAGAACTTGTAGGGACCGGAGGACACGATGTGCTGGACGTACTTCGCGCCGTCGTCCTTCGCCTGCGGCACGGGGGCCGTCTGGGAGAAGGTCGCCAGGTAGTCGAAGTCGGCGAACGGCTGGTTCAGGTGGAAGACGATCGTGCGGTCGTCCGGGGTGGCGATGGAGTCCAGGCCCTTCTTGTCCTTGTACGGGCCCTTGTACTTGTCACCGCCCTGCAGGTACGCCTTGAAGTACGTCGGGCCGTTGGACAGGGCCTCGGGCGCGAAGTTGGAGCGCTCGATCGCGTACTTGACGTCCTTGGACGTGATCGGGGTGCCGTCCTCGAACTTCAGGCCCGGACGCAGGTGGTAGGTCCAGGTCTTGGCGTCCTTGCTGGGCGTGCCCAGGGACTCGGCGAGGTCCGGGACGACCGTGAGGCCGTCCTTGCCGGCGGCCGGCTTGAACGTGACGAGCGTCCGCGCGTACAGGCGCGAGAAGTTCTGCACGAAGCCGTAGTAGGTGTTGCCCGGGTCCAGGGAGTCCGGCACGTCGGAGTCCTCCAGCGTGACCGTCCCCCCCTTCTTGCTCGAGGCGTTGACGATGGAGCTGAGCGCCGCGTCCTTGCTGCCGCTGCCGCCACTGCTGCTCTTGCCGCCCCCGCCGCCACAGGCGGCCGCGCCCAGGGAGAGCGCCGTGACCGACGCCACGGCGGCGATAACCCTTCTGGTCTTCACGTTGAGGAAAGCCCCCTCTATCGATGGATCACTTGCTGCGAGGGTCGAGCGCGTCACGCAGCCCGTCACCCAGCAGGTTGAAGGCCAGGACGGTGATGAAGATCGCCAGTCCGGGCACGAACATGTACTGCGGATCTGCGGTGTAGAGATCCACGGCGTTGCTGAGCATGCCGCCCCAGGAGGCCTGCGGCGGAGCGATACCGACTCCGAGGAAGCTCAACGCGGCCTCGAAGAGGATGTTCGTCGGGATGATCAGCGTCGAGTAGACGAGGATCGGCGCGACGAGGTTGGGGAGCAGCTCGCGGAACAGGATGTACGGGCCGCGGGCGCCCAGGCTGGTGGCGGCCTCGACGAACTCCCGCCTGCGCAGGGTCATCGTCTGGGCGCGCACGATGCGGCCGATGTAGGGCCAGCTGAAGAAGCCGATCACGAAGATCAGCACACAGATCCGCAGCGACAGGCCGTTGAGCCCGAAGAACCCGTCCTGCACCGAGGCGGAGATGGCGATGGCGAACAGCAGCAGCGGGAACGCCAGGAAGGTGTCCATGAGCTTGCTGATGAGGCTGTCGACCCAGCCGCCGTAGTAGCCGGCGATGACGCCGAGCACGGTGCCGATGACCACCGAGAGGAGGGTGGCGCCACCGGCGACCAGGAGCGAGACCCAGGAGCCGTCGATGATGCGGGCGAGCATGTCACGGCCGTACTGCGGGTCCACGCCCAGCGGGTGGGACCAGCTCATGCCGCCCCAGCTGCCCTTGGGGGCCAGCAGCGCCGGGTCGATGAGGTCCTGGTGGAACTTGTCCGGGTCGAGCCCGAAGATCCACTCGATCGGCTTGGCGAGCACCGCCATCAGCACGAGCAGGATGACGACGACGCCGCCCGCCACGGCCACCTTGTCCCGCTTGAACCGGGTCCAGGCGATCTGGCTGAGTGAACGCCCTTCGATCTGGCTCTTCTTGGCCCCGGCGAGCACGGACTCGGGAGGCGCTGCAGCCTCTTCCCCGGTGGTCTCGATCGGTGCGGTCACAGTTGACCTGACCCCTCTCGCCGGTGGTGACCGGCCTTTGTCCGCCGCTGTGGGCGGCTTGGTTCACTTACCTGCGCCGGCCGCACGATGGGTGACGGCCCTGGAGAGCCAGCTGGTCCCGTGCCTGGTTCGAGCACAGGATCGATGGCCTCGCGTCTTGAGAGGCGAGTCTTCAACGCGCTCTCGATCACGCGCCAGGTCTGATGGAGAAAGTATGCGCAAACGTGATGCCGCCTAGGGGAATCCGTTATCCGAACAGGGAAGATCGGCTGCCGGACGCGGGCATCACCGCGCTCCTCTCCCGAACCGGGCGGTCGTCAAGGCTAGTTGAGGGCGCGCGACAGCGTTGTGGCCCAGGTCACAGCACCCGGGTGCTCAGTAGGAGCGGGGTCCCGTGTAGCCGAATCCGGGGCCGGCCGCGGGCGCCGGCGCCGCGTGCGCCTCGCGGTCGTAGAAGGGGCGGGCGTTGGCCCGCATCCACATCACGACCGGGTCGTAGTCGTCGGTCATCACGACCGTCGACACCGGCAGGCCCTCCGGGACCGCCCCGACGGACTGCTGCATCATCGCGCGCACCGAGTCCACGGCGGCCGGGGAGGTGTCGTACACGTCCAGGCCGATGGCGAGGTACGGCGCGCCGAGCGCCGGCTGCACCCAGGCGCGGCGCAGGGAGCGCAGGGCCGGGGTGCGGTGGGCGTTCTGCGCGAGGAGGGCGTAGAACTGCGGGACCTCGATGCCGGGTTCGCTCAGCCGGAGCGGTCCCGCGGGCTGGCGGTCCAGCCCGGTGGCGATCCGGCGCAGGTCCAGCCACGGGATGCCGACGCCGCCGCCCGGGGCGTGCGGGTTCAGCCACAGGCCGTAGTGGTCGGGGTAGAGGGTGCGGGCCACGTCGAGCCCGTCGACGACCTCGTACGACCGGTTCCAGCCGCTGGCCGACAGCTCCTGGGCGGAGGTGACGCAGGGGGCGTACTGGAAGCCGTCGACCTCCATGTTTCCGTACTGGGCGTCCGGGGAGCCGGCGTGGCCGTGCCACAGCAGCATCCAGATCTGGCCGGCGGAGGGCGTGGCGAGGGCGCGGAGCAGGGCCTCGTAGGCGTCGTAGCGGCCGGGGGTGACCTGGCGCAGCGCGTGTTCCACGCTGACGCTGCCGCTGTGGCTCGCGCTCACCTGTCGTGCCCTTCTCTTTTCTGTGCCCCGCGTTCGGGGACAGCTTAAGCGCCCACCGGGGTGCCGCCCCGGGTGCGTGCACGGGTGCCGGTCCCCCGTGGCCGCTCGCTCCCCTTCGGGCGCCTCAGTGGCCGTACTGATAGAAGGGGCGGACCCTCGCCTTCATCCATTCGGCCACCGGGTCGTCCGTGACGTCCAGCAGGACCAGGTTGACCGGCCACTTGACCGGGATTTTGCCGAGGGCTCTGCCGAGGGCCTGGAGGGGCAGGGCGCGCAGGTCGCCCTCCCACTGGGAGAGTTCGACGCCCACGAACATGACCGGCTCGTCGGTCTCGATCGCGGCCAGGCAGCGGCGGGCGGTGCGGACCACGCCGGTCCCGGCGAACTCGGCGGACGCGGCGGAGAGGAAGTCGACCGGGTCGTCCTGCCAGTCGGGCTCGAAGAGCCGGACCCGGCCGCCGGTGTTCGGGCCGTCCAGCGGGGTGCGGCCGGCCCGGCACAGCTCGGCCACCGCCGCCGGCGGCAGCGGGATGCCGACCAGCGCGTCGGGGTTGACGGCGATGCCGATCTGCGGGGGCAGACCGCGGGCGAACTCCACGGCGGGCGCGATGGTGTACGCCATGTGGGAGCCGGCCGCCTGGCGCAGCTGCTCCTCGGAGCTGAACACCGGGACGTACGCCTGGCCGTCGATGTCCAGCGAGGGCAGGTCCAGCGGGCCGCTGTCCGGGCCGCCGCCGTTGGGCAGCGGGATCCACAGCAGGCTGCGGCCCAGCACCTCGATGATCCGGCCGGCCGCGGCGGGCATGCCGAGGGAGGCCGAGAGCACCTCCTCCAGTTCGTTGCCGGGCCAGCCGCCGTGCGGCTGGGGGTGCGCTTGTGCCGGGAAGTCCGCGGGAATGTCCGCCGGGAAGTCCATCTGCCTACCGCCTGCTGGGAACCACTGCTGTGCCATGAAGGCTAGCGGGTGGCTGTGACAGTGCCTCACCTTCGGACGTCCGTTCGCCGGCCTCACGCGGTGAAGGCGATCCGGTGCAGGGCGTTCGCCGCGGGCCGGTCCAGCAGGGTCGCCGAGCCGCAGCCGGCGGGCGGCTCGCCCGCCTCGACCGCGGCGATCAGCCGGGCGGTCGTACGGCGGTGGCGGCGGAAGGCGTGGGCGGAGACGCCCCGGCCGCGCTCGCGCTGGCCCTCGCGGGCGGTAGCGGGGGTCACGTCGAGCAGCAGCAGGTGGAGGGCGGCGCCACGGCGGCGGGCCTCGCGGGCGAGCCAGCGGCGCACCCAGGGCTGGGTGCCGCAGTCGTGCACGACGACACCCTCGCCGGTGCGCAGGGCTCGGCGCAGAGCCGCGTAGTGGGCGAGGCGGACCAGGGGGCGGTACAGGGCGTACGGGAGGAGACGGGGGGTGCGGGCGTCCCAGCGGTCGCGGGTGTCCTGGGAGTCGACGCGGGGGCCGGTGACCGCCCGCCGCATCAGAGTGGACTTGCCGCTGCCGGGCAGGCCGGTGATCACGACCAGGTCGCGGGGGCCGAAGAGCAGGGCGCGCGGGCCGCGGCCGGCGCGGTCGCGCAGGTCGCGGACGACGGGGGCCGGGGCGGAGCGCTGCTTCGGCACCGTGATGCCGGTGGTGGCGGCGGTGGCGGCGTACGCCGGGGTCCTGTTCACCGTGATCGTCCTCCCCTGTCGCTTCGGTAATCTTCCTGCCCGCAACGCGTAAAGGGAAGGTAATGGGCGATGTCGTCGGTGCGGTCCGCGCCCTGCCACAGGTCGGTTACAAATGCGCGCTCGGCGTGCGATGATGTGGCCGCCAACTGCATACCGGCCGCTTGAATCCGCGCGGGAGAGTCCCTGGCAGCACTGATGCCGGGGCGCCGAAGGAGCAAGTCCCTCCCTTGAATCTCTCAGGCCCCGTTACCGCGCGGGCGAGGCACATCTGAAAAGCGGGCCGCTCTACGCCAGTGGCTCCACCCAAGGTGCAAGCCGTGATCGCCCCCGTGGCGGTCCCGGCGAACCTCTCAGGTTCCGATGACAGATGGGGAGGAACGTTCCTCGCCCGTTCTGCTTTGCCCTGGGAGACGACCGACCGATGAGCAGCTCTGAACTCCGTCACACCGCGCTCGATGCCGTGCATCGGGCGCTCGGTGCGACGATGACCGACTTCGCCGGCTGGGACATGCCGCTGCGCTACGGCTCCGAGCGCGACGAGCACATCGCCGTGCGCACGAAGGCGGGTCTGTTCGACCTCTCCCACATGGGCGAGATCACCGTCACCGGCGACGGCGCCGCCGCCTTCCTGAACCACGCCCTGGTCGGCAACATCGCCTCCGTCGGCGTGGGCCGTGCCCGCTACACCATGATCTGCCGGGCCGACGGCGGCATCCTGGACGACCTGATCGTCTACCGGCTCGCCGAGACCGAGTACATGGTCGTCGCCAACGCCTCCAACGCCCAGGTGGTGCTGGACGCCCTCACCGAGCGCGCCGCCGGCTTCGACGCCGAGGTCCGCGACGACCGGGACGCCTACGCGCTGATCGCCGTCCAGGGCCCCGAGTCCCCCGGCATCCTGAAGTCCCTCACCGACGCCGACCTCGACGGCCTGAAGTACTACGCCGGCCTGCCCGGCACCGTCGCCGGCGTCCCGGCCCTGATCGCCCGCACCGGCTACACCGGCGAGGACGGCTTCGAGCTGTTCGTGAAGCCCGAGCACGCCGTCGAGCTGTGGCAGGCGCTGACCAAGGCCGGCGAGGGCGCCGGTCTCGTCCCCTGCGGCCTGTCCTGCCGGGACACCCTGCGCCTGGAGGCGGGCATGCCGCTGTACGGGCACGAGCTGACCACCGGGCTGACCCCCTTCGACGCCGGGCTCGGCCGCGTGGTGAAGTTCGACAAGGAGGGCGACTTCGTCGGGCGCGAGGCGCTCGAGCAGGCCGCGGCCAAGGCTCAGGAGAACCCTCCGCGGGTCCTCGTCGGCCTCGTCGCCCAGGGCCGCCGCGTCCCGCGCGCCGGGTACGCCGTCGTCGCGGGCGGCGAGGTGATCGGCGAGGTCACCTCCGGCGCCCCCTCCCCCACCCTGGGCAAGCCGATCGCCATGGCGTACGTCGACGCGGCGCACGCGGCGCCGGGCACCGAGGGCGTCGGCGTGGACATCCGGGGCAGCCACGAGCCGTACGAGGTCGTGGCGCTGCCGTTCTACAAGCGCCAGAAGTAGACACTGAGCGCGGCCACTGTGTGACCCCGCGCACGTCACCGCTGCCCACAGCGGCTCCAGCAGTCCCCCCGTCATCATCACTCCCGCGCGTACAGGAGAATTCAGGCCATGAGCAACCCCCAGCAGCTGCGCTACAGCAAGGAGCACGAGTGGCTGTCGCCCGCCGAGGACGGCGTGTCGACGGTCGGCATCACCGAGTTCGCGGCGAACGCGCTCGGCGACGTCGTCTACGCCCAGCTCCCCGAGGTCGGCTCCACGGTGTCCGCGGGCGAGACCTGCGGCGAGCTGGAGTCCACCAAGTCGGTCTCCGACCTGTACTCGCCGGTCACCGGTGAGATCACCGAGATCAACGAGGACGTCGTCAACGACCCGTCGCTGGTGAACTCGGCCCCCTTCGAGGGCGGCTGGCTGTTCAAGGTGCGCGTAACGGAGGAGCCGGCCGACCTGCTCTCCGCCGACGAGTACACCGCCCAGAACGCCGGCTGAGGAGTCGTAGCCGTATGACCGTCCTGAACACGCCCCTGCACGAGCTGGACCCGGAGATCGCCGCCGCGGTCGACGCCGAGCTCGGCCGCCAGCAGTCCACGCTGGAGATGATCGCCTCCGAGAACTTCGCGCCGCTCGCGGTGATGGAGGCGCAGGGCTCCGTCCTCACCAACAAGTACGCCGAGGGCTACCCCGGCCGCCGCTACTACGGCGGCTGCGAGCACGTCGACGTCGCCGAGCAGATCGCCATCGACCGGGTCAAGGAGCTGTTCGGCGCCGAGTACGCCAACGTCCAGCCCCACTCCGGCGCCTCCGCCAACCAGGCGGCCCTGTTCGCCCTCGCCCAGCCCGGGGACACCATCCTCGGCCTGGACCTGGCGCACGGCGGGCACCTCACCCACGGCATGCGCCTGAACTTCTCCGGCAAGCAGTTCGACGTGGTCGCCTACCACGTGGACGCCGCCACCGGCCTGGTCGACATGGCCGAGGTCGAGCGGCTCGCCAAGGAGCACCGCCCGAAGGTGATCATCGCCGGCTGGTCGGCGTACCCGCGCGAGCTGGACTTCGCCGCCTTCCGCCGGATCGCCGACGAGGTCGAGGCGTACCTGTGGGTCGACATGGCGCACTTCGCCGGCCTGGTCGCGGCGAGCCTGCACGCCAACCCGGTGCCGTACGCCGACGTGGTGACCTCCACCACGCACAAGACGCTCGGCGGTCCGCGCGGCGGCATCATCCTGGCCCGTGGCAAGGACTTCGCGAAGAAGCTGAACTCCTCCGTCTTCCCCGGCTTCCAGGGCGGTCCGCTGGAGCACGTGATCGCCGCCAAGGCGGTCTCCTTCAAGGTCGCCGCCTCGGAGGAGTTCAAGGAGCGCCAGCGTCGTACCGTGGAGGGTGCCCGCATCCTCGCCGAGCGCCTGACGGCGGCGGACGCCCGTGAGGCCGGGGTGAACGTCCTGTCCGGCGGCACGGACGTGCACCTGATCCTCGTCGACCTGCGCGACTCGGAGCTGGACGGGCAGCAGGCCGAGGACCGGCTCCACGAGGTCGGGATCACGGTCAACCGCAACGCGGTCCCGAACGACCCGCGGCCCCCGATGGTGACGTCCGGGCTGCGGATCGGCACGCCCGCCCTCGCGACCCGCGGCTTCACCGCCGAGGACTTCGCCGAGGTCGCGGACGTGATCGCCGAGGCGCTGAAGCCGTCGTACGACGCGGAGGCCCTCAAGGCGCGCGTGAAGGCGCTCGCCGACAAGCACCCGCTGTACCCGGGCCTGAACAAGTAGTCCCGGCGAAGCAAGTCCCCGGTGGGGCGCCCGAGGCCGGACCGGCGAGGGCGCCCCGCCATCCCCCTGTTCCTGAGGAGTGACCGTGGCCATCTCGGTCTTCGACCTGTTCTCGATCGGCATCGGCCCGTCCAGCTCCCACACGGTCGGCCCGATGCGCGCCGCGCGCATGTTCGCCCGCCGGCTGCGCAACGAAGACCTGCTGCCCTCCGTGGCCTCCCTGCGCTGCGAGCTGTACGGCTCCCTCGGCGCCACCGGCCACGGCCACGGCACCCCGAAGGCGGTCCTGCTCGGCCTGGAGGGCGCGTCCCCGCGCACCGTGGACGTGGAGACGGCGGACGAGCGGGTGGAGAGGATCAAGCAGGCGGGCCGGATCTCGCTGCTGGCCGAGCACGAGATCGCCTTCGACTTCGACAAGGACCTCGTGCTGCACCGCCGCAAGGCCCTGCCGTACCACGCCAACGGCATGACCCTGTGGGCGTACGACGCCTCCGGCGCCGAGCTGCTGACGAAGACGTACTACTCGGTCGGCGGCGGCTTCGTCGTGGACGAGGACGCGGTCGGCGCGGACCGGATCAAGCTGGACGACACGGTCCTGAAGTACCCCTTCCGCACGGGCGACGAGCTGCTGCGCCTGACCAAGGAGACGGGCCTGTCGATCTCCTCCCTGATGCTGGAGAACGAGCGGGCCTGGCGCACCGAGGACGAGATCCGCGCGGGCCTGCTGGAGATCTGGCGGGTGATGCGCGAGTGCGTGCAGCGCGGCCTGTCCCGCGAGGGCATCCTGCCCGGCGGCCTGAAGGTCCGCCGCCGCGCGGCGGTCTCCGCCCGTCAGCTGCGCGCCGAGGGCGACCCGCTGGCCCACGCCATGGAGTGGATCACGCTCTACGCGATGGCGGTGAACGAGGAGAACGCGGCCGGGGGCCGCGTGGTGACCGCCCCGACGAACGGCGCGGCCGGCATCATCCCGGCCGTCCTGCACTACTACATCAACTTCGTGCCCGGCGCCGACGAGGACGGCGTGGTCCGCTTCCTGCTGGCCGCCGGCGCGATCGGCATGCTCTTCAAGGAGAACGCCTCCATCTCCGGCGCCGAGGTCGGCTGCCAGGGCGAGGTCGGCTCCGCCTGCTCCATGGCCGCGGGCGCGCTGGCCGAGGTCCTCGGCGGCTCCCCCGAGCAGGTGGAGAACGCCGCGGAGATCGGCATGGAGCACAACCTCGGCCTGACCTGCGACCCGGTCGGCGGCCTGGTGCAGATCCCGTGCATCGAGCGCAACGGCATGGCCGCGGTGAAGGCGGTCACCGCCGCGAAGATGGCCATGCGCGGCGACGGCTCGCACAAGGTGTCCCTGGACAAGGTCATCAAGACGATGAAGGACACCGGCGCGGACATGTCCGTGAAGTACAAGGAGACGGCACGGGGCGGGCTGGCGGTCAACATCATCGAGTGCTGAGCCGGACCGCGCTCAGGTGCCGGCCAGCAGCAGGTCCTCTCCCGTCGACGGGCGCAGGCCGTCAGGGCGGCCGGTGAAGTAGCGGTCGGCGAGCGCGGTGCCCGGGACGTGCCGGGCCTCCTTCAAGCCGGCCGCGCGGGCCAGGGCGAGCATCTCGTCCGGGGCGTAGAAGCTGAGGAACGGCGTGCCGGAGGCCCGGGCGCCGTCCTGGCTCGCCCGCAGGCCGCGGCGGTCGGGCTCGGCCACCAGCTCTTCCGGGAGCAGGAAGGTCATGGCGAGGGTCGAGCCCGGTGCGAAGCCCGCGATCCGGCGCAGGGTGGCCGCCGTGGCCTCCTCGGTGAGGTACATGCTGACGCCCGCGGAGGCGACGACCGCGGGCCGGCCGGGGTCGAACCCGGCCGCGGCGAGCCGGTCGGGCCAGCTGCCGGCGTCCGCCTCGAAGTCGACCGGCACCAGGTGCAGCCGATCGGGGATGCCGTAGCCGAGTTCGACGAGACGCCGGCGTTTCCAGTCCTGCGTGCCCGGCTGGTCGACCTCGAAGACGTGCATCCGGGACGCCGGCCCCCGCCTGCGCTGGGCGAAGGTGTCCAGACCGGCGCCGAGGAGGACGTACTGGTCCACGCCCCGGTCCGCCTGCTCGGCGACCAGGTCCTCGAGGAACCGGGCGCGGGCCACCATCGCGGCCCGGAATCCGCGGGTGGCCTCCGGGTCCATGTCCGGGCGGTCGCGCCAGCCGTCGCCCGGATCCACGAGCCGCAGGCCGATCTCGTCCTCCAGCACATGCGGCGGCGGGTCCACCAGGACGTGCATCGCCCGCCACAGGGCGCAGCGCACGGCGGTGTTGTCCGGCGTCTCCCGCGTCATCGCGTCACCTCCCGCCGGGGCCGCTTCGCCGCCGGGGCCTGCAGGCCCCACAGGCGTCCGTCGGGGTCGCGGACCGTCGTCGTCCGCGATGAACACGTACGGCCCTTCACCGTCGCGGACCCGATGTCCTCGGTCACCGTGTCAGGCCTCCATCCCGGTCGGCTGCTGTCGCGGTCCATGGGCGTCGGCGAGGTGGGCCCGCAGCGCGTCCGCGACCAGCGCCGGCTGTCAGCAATCTAGCCGCCCACGGAAAGGAACCCCCGCAACTCAAGAGCGGCTGATGTTCCTCCAGGGGCTACCGTGCAGTAACCGCTCACCCCTACGCTGCCGTCAACTCGGCTACAGCGAAAGGGAGTTGGGCTATGGGTGCGGTGAGACGGCTGGCGGCACTCGTGGGGGCCGCCGCTCTGGTGGCGGTGGGAGCGGGCAACGCCCACGCGGCGGCGCCGAAGTTCTCCCAGACGACGGCGATCGGCACGCACAACGCGTACGACAAGTCCAAGTACACCTACTTCGCCCAGGCGTTGGACTCGGGCGCCTCGCTGCTCGAGATCGACGTCTACGCGGACAGCATCAGCAAGCGCTGGCGGGTGAGCCACAGCAACCCGTGGGGCGACGACAACAACTGCGAGACCGCGAAGACCCCGGGCCAGCTGTACAGCACCAGCCGCGACCAGGACTTCGGCAGCTGCCTGGACAACATCGCGGCCTGGAACCAGCTCCACCCCGACCACCCGCCGATCGTCTTCAAGATCGAGATGAAGGTCGGCTTCAACAACAACGTGGGGCTCGGACCGGACGAGTTCGACACGCTGATCAGCCAGAAGCTCGGCAGCAGCGTCTACAAGCCGGCCGACCTGCTCGGCGGCACCTACAGCACCCTGGACGCGGCCGCCAAGGCCGACGCCTGGCCGTCCCGTGACGCCCTCAAGGGCAAGTTCCTCTTCGAGGTCATCCCCGGCACCGTGGAGATGGACAACCCCTTCGACCACTACTGGACCGACCAGGAGTACGGCGACCATCTGCGCGACCTGTACGCGGCCGGGAACATCGCGCAGGCCCAGGCCTTCCCGGCGGTGCTGGGCGCGGCGAACGGCGACCCGCGGGCGACCCGCTGGACCTCCGACACCTCGATCCGCCCCTGGTTCGTCTTCTTCGACGGCGACGCGGCGACGTACGTCGGCAACGGGTACGACACGTCGTTCTACTCCGCGAACCACTACATCTCGATCATGACCGACGCCGCCGGCGTCTCCCCCGCCATCTCCTCCACCAACCCCACGGACGCCGAAGTCGCCGCGCGGCTCGACCTGTTGGCCAAGGACCACGCGAGCATCATCACCTCCGACTGGTCGGCGAAGTCACCGTCGGTGCTCAGCGAGGTGACCACCCGAAGCTGAGGTTCCGGATCGGGGCGCAAGGGGCAGAACCCCTACATGTTGCACGGCATCGACGTAAGCGCCTTCCAGTCCTCCGCGTACGACACGGACGGCCTCTCCTTCGTCTTCATCAAGGCGACGGAGGGCCGTTCGTACGTCAATCCGCGGCTCAGCGCCCAGACCAAGAGAGGCCGCGACGCCGGACTGGTCGTCGGCTTCTACCACTTCCTGTGGCCCGGCAACATCACCGCCCAGGCCGAGTACTTCGTCCAGCACGCCCCCGAGCGGGCCGGCGACATCCTCGCGGTCGACTGGGAGACCACCGGCGACGGCACCCACGCGAGCAACGCGGAGAAGGACCACTTCATCCGCACCCTGAAGAGCCTCCGACCGCACAACAGGGTCGTGCTCTACTGCAATCGCGACTTTTGGCTGAACATCGACAACACCTCGTACGCCGGTGACGGCCTCTGGATCGCCGACTACGTCACCGCCGGCCACCCCCGCATCAAGGCCAAGTGGCGCTTCCACCAGTACACCAGCACCCCGCACGACAAGGACGTGGCCGACTTCTCCAGCAAGGCCGCGCTGAAGGAGTGGGCCACGCCGTAGTGCCGTCTCAGCCCCGGAAGTCCGCCGGGCGCTCGGGGGTGGCTGCGGTGAGGGCCTTCTGTACGGCTTCCGTGTTGCCGCGGAGGCCGTAGACCGGGGTGCCGGGCTGCTGGCGCCAGGAGTCGTCGATGCCGCCCGCGTCGACCGTGTCGAAGCCGAGTTCGTCGATCAGGGCGCGGACCTTGGCCTTGGCCGCCTCGTCGTCGCCGGCGACCGGCAGGGCGATGCGCTCGGGGTCGCCCGCGGGGCGGGGGCGGTCCAGGATGTCCTGGGCGTAGGTGCCGTTGAAGGCCTTGATCACGGGGTGGCCGAGGTGCCGTTCGGTCCAGCGGCTCTCGGTGAGGCCCTCGTCCTCGATGGCCGCGATCCGGCCGTCGCGCTGCTGCGGGTAGTAGTTGCCGGTGTCGATCACCGCGGCCCCCTCGGCGGCGCCGTCCAGCAGGCCGGAGGGAAGGCCGGGTACGGCCTTGAGGGGGACGGTGACGACCACGACCTCGGCCCCCTTGGCCGCGTCCTGCGCCCGTACCGCGGTCGCTCCGGTCTCCTCGGCCAGTTCCCTGAGTGTCTCGGGGCCGCGGGAGTTGGCCACGGCGACGTCGTGGCCGAGGGCGGTGAGCCGCCGGGTGAGGTTGCCGCCGATGTTCCCCGCGCCGATGATGCCGATCTTCATGACACGCCTTCCGGGATCGTTGCATGCGTGTGCATGCGTCTGTCGGGCGACAACCTCGCCGGTGCGGCAGCTATTCCGCGGCCGCGGCGATCAGGTGAACGCCCTCACGGCCGTACGACGATCTTGCCGGTGTGGCGGTTCGACTCCATCAGGCGGTGCGCGTCCCGGATGCGGTCGAGGCCGTCGTACACCTCGGCGATCACCGGCCGCAGGGTGCCGTCGGCGAGGCCTGCGGCCAGGTAGTGGGCGGCGCGGTGGCGGCCCTCGGGGGTGCCGGTCATCTGGAGGTTGCTGTAACCGTGCACGGTGACGGGCCAGTTCCTGGGAAGTTCGATGGGCCGCTCGGACAGCCAGCCGTAGCTGACCATGCAGGCGTCGTCGGCGGCTGCCCGGCCCAGCTCGCGGAAGACGGGGCCGCCGATGGCGTCCAGCACGATGTCGGCGCCCCGGCCGCCGGTCAGCCGCATCGTCTCCTTGATCACGTCCTCGTGGTCGCCCACGACGACCAGTTCCGCGCCCGCGTCGAGCAGCGCCTGCCGCTTCGCCTCGCTGCGGGTGGCGGCGACGGGGATCGCGCCGGAGCGCCGGGCGATCTGGATGGCGGCGGTGCCGGCCCCGCCGGCCGCCGCCGTGATCAGGACGTGCTGCCCGGCCGCCAACCGCGCCCGTTCGACCAGGGCGCCGTAGGCCGTGGTGTAGGTGAGCCAGACGGCGGCGGCGGTGACCGCGTCGGCACCGGACGGGCGCGGCACGACGGAGGTCTCGGGCAGCAGCGCCAGGTCGCCGTAGACCCCGTGGGAGCTGAGGTTGAAGTTCGCCGCGCTGAGCACGGGGTCACCGGGTGCGAACGCCGTCACGTCCGCGCCGACCGCCACCACCTCGCCGGCGGCCTCGTACCCGTTGCGCGAGCCCGGCAGGGCCGGCTGGTACCAGTAGGTGCCGGCGCGGAGCATCGCCTCGGCCCGGTTCAGACCGATCGCCTCGACCCTCACCAGCACCTCGTCCGGCCCGGGGTCCGGCAGTTCGGTCTGCTCGACGGTGAGCACCTCGGGGCCGCCGGTTTCGTGAAAGAGCACTGCGCGTGCGGAAGTTGTCATGCCGCCGACGCTAGAAGCGGGCCGCGAGACGTTCCATGTCCTCCGGTCTCCGGTTCCTGTCCGATCGTCTCCCGCCCGGAAACCCGCGTGGCTAGGGTGGGTGCATGGACGTGCTCAGCGATGTCGTCGCGGCCATGCGCATCGGCCGGCCGCACTCCGCGCATCGGTACCAGTACGCGCCCTGGGGGCTGCGGTTCGCCGACACCGACGAGGCCGGGTTCCATGTGGTGCTGCGCGGGTCGGCCTGGCTGGTCCCGCAGGACGGTGAGCCGGTGGCGCTGGCGCCGGGGGACGTGGTCTTCCTCGCGCACGGGTTCGGGCACTCCCTGGTGAGCGCGCCGGGCGTGCCCACGCGGGAGGTACGGCTGCGGCCGGACGGCACCTGGAGCAAGGCGCCGCCCGAGGAGCCGCGGGAGGGCTGCCCGGACACGGTCACGCTGTGCGGGGTCTACCGGCTGGACCGGGACCGCTCGCACCGGTTGCTGGCCGAGCTGCCGGAGGTGGTGCACCTGCCCGCCACCGTCGGCGGGCATCGCTCGCTGCGGGCTGCGGTGGAGCTGCTCGGGATGGAGCTTCAGGAGCAGCGGCCGGGCACGGACGCGATCGTCACCTCGCTGCTGGACACGCTGCTGCTGTTCATCCTGCGGGCCTGGTGGGAGAGCGAGCGTGCGGCGGGGCGCGCGCGGGGCTGGGCGGCGGCGCTGGCCGATCCGGTGGTCACCGAGGCGCTGCGCGCGATCCACGCCGAGCCGGGGCGCGCCTGGACGGTGGCGGAACTCGGCGCCGCGGGCGGGCTGTCCAGGGCGGCGTTCGCCCGCCGGTTCACGGCGCTGGTGGGTGAGCCGCCGCTGACGTATCTGACCTGGTGGCGGATGACGACGGCGGGCCGGCTGCTGCGCTCGGACGACCTGTCGCTGCGTCAGATCGCCGAACGCACCGGGTACACCTCGGAGTTCGCCTTCGCCAAGGCCTTCAAGCGGGAGTACGGGGTGCCGCCCGGCCAGTACCGGCGGGGTGCGGCGTAGGTCCGTACGGCCGTGGCGCTCGGGGTCAGCCGCCTGCCCGCAGCAGGTGCAGCGTCTCCTCCAGTTCCGCCAGCAGTACCGCCGCGGCCTCCTCGGCGTTCCCGTCGGCGATGGCCCGGACGAGGGCCTCGTGGGAGGTGTCGTGGGTGTTGGGGTCGTGCTCGCGCAGGCGGGTGAGGTCGAGCAGGGTCAGCAGGCCCTCCCGCAGGACGGGCGCGAACTCGGTGAACAGGTCGGCGAGCACGGGGTTGCGGGCGGCGGCGACCACGGCCGTGTGCAGGGCGATGTCGGCGTCGATGAAACCGGCGTCGTCCCCGGCGGCCGCCGCCCGGCGGCCCTCGAGCGCCGCCCGCAGCGCGGTGACGTCCTCGGGGGTGCGGCGGTGCGCGGCGAGGCGGGCGGCCTGCACCTCGACGCCCATGCGGACCTCGTAGACGTCCGTGACCGCAGCCCGGCCCAGCCGGGTGGGCCAGTCCTCGGCGGGTTCGGTGGCGATGACGAAGACGCCGGCGCCGTGCCGGGGCCGGACCAGCCCGGCGCCGGCGAGCGCGCAGCGCCTCGCGGACGGTGGAGCGGCCGACGCCGAGTTCCCTGGCGATGGTGGTCTCGCCGGGCAGCTTGCCGCCGACCGGCCAGTCACCGGCGGCGATCCGTGCGCGCAGCCGGTCCGCGGCCTGCTCGACCAGGGGGCTGGGGCGGAGGGGGCCGAGCGGCATGGGGTCACCAACTTGCGTGCGGGGCTACGGGCTTGCCGGTCGGTTCTCACTTGTCTGAGGAGCTGAGGTGTCGCTAGCGTACCCGGCATGACGCTCGGCGGTCCGCTGCTTCTCGGCACCGGCACGGAGCTGGTGCACACGGCGTTCCCCGGCACCCACCAGGAAGGCGGTACGAGAGCGGTGATCCGCGTCCGTTCCCAGTCGGCCGAGGGCGGCGTGGCGTGTCTGCCGCGCACCCGCCACGGCGTCGGCACCGGACCGTCGGCCGGCGTGCGGGCGGTGCCGTCCGCGGTGAACCGGGCGGTGGCCCGGTGAGCGAGGTGCTGCGCGCCGAGGGTGTGGATCTGGTCCGGGACGGGCGCCCCATCCTCCAGGAGATCTCCCTGACGGTCCGGGCCGGTGAGCACTGGGCGCTGCTCGGCGCGAACGGCGCGGGCAAGTCCACGCTGCTGGGCCTGCTGGGGGCGGTGGTGCATCCGACCCGGGGCACGGTGGACGTGCTCGGGCGGCGGCTCGGCCGGGTCGATCTGCGCGAGCTGCGGGCGCTCGTCGGTCACGTCAACCCCCGCCATCCGCTGGCCTCGCCGCTGACAGTGCGGGACGTGGTGCTCACCGGGGTGACCAACTCGGTGGAGCCGGTGCCCCGGTGGCGGCCGACGCCTCAGCAGGCGGAGCGGGCCGAGGCGCTGCTGGCCACGCTGGGGCTGGCCGCGCTGCGGGACGCCCGCTGGCCGACGCTCTCCCAGGGGCAGCGCGGCCGGACGCTGATCGCGCGGGCCCTGATGCCGGAGCCCCGGCTGCTGCTGCTCGACGAGCCGGCGACCGGTCTTGACCTGCCGGGCCGGGAGCGGCTGATCGAGGCGCTGGAGGAGCTGCGGGCCGCGCATCCGGCGCTGGCGACCGTGCTCGTCACCCATCACCTGGAGGAGCTGCCCGCCGGCACCACGCACGCCGTGCTGCTGCGGGACGGCCGGGTGATCGCGCAGGGGCCCGCGGCGGAGGTGCTCACCGGCGACCAGGTCGGCAAGTGCTTCGACCTGCCGCTGACGCTGGAGCGGCGCGACGGCCGGTGGAGCGTGCGGATCCGGCGTTCGCCGTGACGGCATGACCGCATGACCGCATACGGCATGACGGAGGGGACCCTCCCGTCGGGAGAGCCCCCTGCGCCGTGCGTCACGCGGTGCCGTGCCTCACGCGGTGCCGTGCCTCACGTGTTCCGGCCTCACTTGTTCAGGTACGCCCAGAACTCGTCGAACGACAGGACCTTGTCGCCGTTGAGGTCGCGCTGCTTGATGATGGCCTCCGCGACGGTCTCGGTGACGTTCCAGTCACCGCCCTGCGCGAGGGCGCTCTTGAACTCCGCGGCCGTGATGAATCCGTCACCGTCCGCGTCGATCCGCTGGAACTGCTTGCGTGCTTCCTCGATGTCCGCCACCGATCCGCCCCTTTTGGTCGTGTTTCTCATGCCGTGCTGGCGTACTGACGCTGGTCAGATTAACGGCCCGCACGAACACGGAGTGCGGCGACCACCCAGGCGAAGTCCTCGGCGTGCGGAGGCGCCGGAGTGCGGTTGACGACGGCGAGCAGTTCCCGGTAGCGGGCGACGCGCTCGTTGAACCCGGCCGTCATGCGTTCCAGCACGGCGGCCCGGTCGGCGTCGCCGAAGAGCTCGTCCAGCACCCGGTCGGCCTCCGGTGCGGCGGGCCGCACACCGCGCTCGCGGACCGGCGCCACGAGCTCGACCAGCCGCTTGGCGAACCACAGCGACCGCCCGCGCGGTTCACCGGGCTGCCGGTCGGCCGCGTTGAACTCGACGGCCTGCCGCATCTGCGCGCGGAACTCCGGGTCCTGGAGCATCTCCGCCAGCTCCACCCAGGCGTCGACCTCTTCGGGCGTGGGGTTCTCCGCCAGGCGGACCGCGGTCTGCCGCATCCGCTCCTGGATGTCGGGGTCCACGGTGTCCAGCCCGTGCAGCGTCTCCGCCACGAACTCCTCCATGATCCGCTGCCGTTCGGCGGCGGACAGCCGCGCCAACTTGTTCATCAGTGCCGTCTCCTCTGCGCTCGAGCCTCGTCGGGCGACCGTCGACAGCACCGCGCGGGTCACCTTCAGTGACCGGATCTGCGCGTCCAGGGCCGCGACGTGCGTGGCCGCCACCTCGGCGACCGACCGCTCCCCGGCCAGCACCCCGCGTACGTCGTCCAGGCCGAGGCCCAGCTCGCGCAGGGTGCGGATCAGTTCCAGGCGGGCGACGGCGGCGGCGTCGTAGAGCCGGTAGCCGCCGGAGGACCGGGTCACCGGGGTGAGGACGCCCTCGTCCGACCAGTAGCGGATGGTGCGCACGGTCAGCCCGGTGGCCCGGGCCAGCTCGCCGATGGTGAGAAGTCCGGTGCCGTCTTCGGTCATGCGGCGAGTCTGGTCCCTCCAGCGGCTGGAGACTCAAGGCCGCCCGGCCGTCAGTGCCAGGGCTGGTAGTGCGGGTTGCTCTCGCAGTCGCTCATGATCTCGGTCTTGGTCTTCTTGTCGACCGGGCAGACCCCGATGATGTACTGCCGGGCGATGCCGCCGGGGAAGGCGACCTCGACCTGGTCGGCCCATTTGTGGGTGTCGCCGATGGTCCTGTTGACGTCGATGCCGCCCGGGGCGTCGATGTAGTAGTTGTAACCCGATTTGTACCAGGTCCTGTACAGGTCGTGGTCGTACGTCGTGGAGACGTACGGGGACGGCTGGTTGACCAGGACGTACTGCTCGATGTCGTACTGGCCCTTCACGACGTCCCTGGGGTGGAAGCCCTGCTCGAAGACGACCGACGGGCCCCGGCTGTCGCTGCGGTAGAGCGTGCCGCAACCGGTGCGCCACGCGGGTGCCGGGGTGATCCGGTCGAGGTCCACGTCGCGTTCGGCGGCGGCCTTGAGCTTGTCCTCGAACTGGGGGCAGGCCGGGGCGGCCGCCCTGGTGGGGGCCGTGTGCGGTGCGGCCGGGGCGGTGGCGGCCGTGGTGGCGAGGACGGCGCCGAGTGACACGATGGCGGCGGCGGCACGGCGCCGCAGACGGGTGATGATCATGCGCAGCACGATGGCGGTCGGCCGGCCGTTCTGCGTGGATCATCACCCGACCGGCGGCGTGTCCGCCCGGTCCGGCGCCTGGTCGGCGGTCAGCGGAAGATGCCGGTGTGCCCGAGCGAGTAGCGGCCCGGCTGCGGGTAGACGGCCAGGCCGTGCGGGCCGCTGCCGACCTTGATGCGGGCCAGTTCCTTCCCGGTGCGGGTGTCGATGGCGTACACCTCGGCGTTGTAGCGGCCGGACAGCCACAGGACCGTGCCGTCGGCGGAGACGCCGCCCATGTCCGGGCTGCCGCCGCCGGGCAGGTGCCACTTCTCGGTGAGCCGCTTCTTGGCGAAGTCGAAGACGGAGATGGTGCCCTCGCCCCGGTTGGAGATGTACATCTCGCGGGAGTCGCGGCTGATGTAGAGGCCGTGGGCGCCCTTGCCGGTGTAGAGGAACCTCGGCCGGGTGAACTTGTCGCCGTCCAGGATCCACAGGCCGTTCGCCACCATGTCGGCGATGTAGAACAGCTTCCCGTCCGGGGAGATCTTGACGTCCTGCGGCATCGCTCCGGCGTACGGCAGCCTCTCCTGGCGCACGACCTTCATCTTCGCGGTGTCGACCTTGAGGATCTCGCCGCTGAACTCGCAGGAGACGATGAAGTAGCGCCCGTCGGGCGAGAAGTCGGCGTGGTTGACGCCGTAGCAGCTGACCGGCACGGCCTTGACGACCTTCATGGTGTGCGCGTCCCGGAAGACCAGCTCGCGGTCCCGGGAGGCCATCACGACGGCGTACCTGCCGTCGGGCGTGAAGTACAGGTTGTACGGGTCGTGCACGGCGACCGGCTTGCCCGCCTTGCCGGTCCGCGGGTCGATCGGGGTGAGGCTGTTGCCGAGGTCGTTGTTGACCCACAGGGTCTTCAGGTCCCAGGACGGCACGACGTGCTGGGGCTGGCGGCCGACCCGCAGCGTGTCGATGACCTCGTAGGTCTTGGGGTCGATGACGGTGACGGTGTTGGAGTTGGTGTTGGGGACGTACACCCGGGACGGGAAGTCCTTGACGACCGGGGAGAGCTGGTTGGGGCGGTCGGCCGCGTAGAGGTCCCTGGGGTTGTCGACGGGCGGCATCCCGGGCAGCACGTCGACCTGCCGTTTGCCGGTGCCCGGGCGGGCCGGCGCCTTGCTGGCGAGGGCGTCGTTGCCGTGGTGCTGAGCCCCCGTGCTGCACGCGGACAGCAGCGTCAGGGCGGTGAGGGCGGCGCCGGCCGCCAGCAGTCGGGCGGCTTTCGTGGTTCGCATCAGCTCAGCAGCTCCGTGGTGGTGACCGCGCGCAGTTTACGGCGGCCGAGTTCGTGGAGGAGGACGGGCAGGGCGGCGACCGTGTCCGGGTACCCGAAGTGCATGCTCACCACCGACCCGGCGCGCACGTCGGCGAGAACCTTGCGGGTGACGGCGGCGGCGCCGGGCCGGGTGTAGTCGAGTGAGTCGACGTCGTACGACAGCACGTGCGGGTAGCCGGCGGCGCGGGCGAGCCGGGCGACCAGCGGGGAGGCGGCCGGTGCGCGGGAGGGGCGGAACCAGGTGCCGATGGACCCGGTGAGCCGCTTCAGCCGGTCCGCGCAGTCGGTGATCTCCCTGCGGGCGTCCGCCTCGGCCAGGGTGTTGACCGCGATGTGGCGCTGGGTGTGGTTGCCGAGGTCGTGGCCGCCGTCGAGGATCCGGCGGGCCACGTCGGGGTGTTCGTCCAGCCAGGTGCCGACGGCGAGCACGGTGAGGCGGGCGCCGGCCTTCTCGGCCTCGGTGAGCAGCGCGTGGGCGAGGTCCGGGTCGCCCTGGCCGTGGAAGGTGAGGGCGACCTGGGGGCGGGTGCGCGGGCCGTGGGTGATCTGGGCGGGCTGCCCGGGGTAGGCGCGGGGGGCGGGCGCGGCATGGGCGCCGGCCGGACGGGGGGCGGAGGGGGTACCGGACGGGGGCGGGGACGTGGGATCCGGGGTGCCGGGCCGGGCGGTCCGGTCCGCGCCGCAACCGGCGGCGAGCGCACCGCCGGCGACGAGCCCGGCGCCCGCGCGCAGCACGTCGCGTCGGTTGGTCGTGGTCACCCGCACCATTTAAGGGGCGTCAGGTAAGAAAACCGCCGATTGCCCCGAAAGAAGAATGATTTCGGGTCGTGTCGGCGCGGAGGTCACTCCAGGGCTACCGGTCGGCCACCCGCATCTCGAACCACGTCGTCTTGCCCCGCGGTAAGAGGTCCACGCCCCAGCGGTCGGAGAGCCGGTCGACGAGGAACAGCCCCCGGCCGCTGGTGTCCATCTCCTGCACCGGCATCAGACAGGGCAGGCCGCGCGAGGGGTCGCGGACCTCCACCCGGATCCAGCCGGGGCGGCGGCGCATCCGCAGGCCGAAAACCCGGGCGCCGGTGTGCCGTACGGCGTTGCCGACCAGCTCGGACACGAGCAGCACGCAGTCCTCGGTGAGCTTGGGGGTGAGCCGCCAGGTGCGCAGCACGACGACCTGGGCGAGCCGGCGGGCGGTGGCCGCGGACTCCGGGCGGGACGGCAGCGGCACCTCCGCCTCCGTCGGGTTGCCGAACAGTTCGAGCGCCTTGAGCGCCCGTTCGTCCTCGACCGTGGGCGACCAGCGCGCCGCGGCCGCACGGCTGTGTCCCCGCGGCTGTTCGATGCCCTCCAGCCCCGCCATGCCAACATGATGGCGGCCCGGAGCCGTCTTGGGGGCCGTTCCCGGGGAATACGCCCCCTGCGCGCCCCCGCTCTCCGCCGGGCGACCGGCATATGCCGACGACATGTCACCAGCCGGTAGGCCCCGATTGACCTGCGAAGACGGCTCACTTCCGGGCAATCGTCGGCCTCCCTCGACAACGCGGGCTTAAGGCTGCGTTAAGGCTCCCATAAACCGCCCCATCGAGGGACACGGACGAGACGACGCGTCAACTGCAGGACCACCCGGCGGAGTTGGCGAAAGATCACACAGCTCCGGCTAGCGGAACTTGGCCTTGCCCGGGCCCTCCTCCACGAAGCTGCGCATGCCGGTCTCGCGGTCCTCGGTGGCGAACAGGCCCGCGAACCAGTTGCGTTCGACGGCGAGCCCGGTGTCGATGTCGGTCTCCAGCCCGGTGTCCACCGACTCCTTCGCCGCGCGCAGGGCGATCGCCGGGCCCTGAGCGAGCTTCGCGGCCCAGGCGTGCGCCTGCTCGTACACCTCGGCGGCCGGGACGACGCGGTCGACCAGGCCGATCGCGAGGGCCTCGTCGGCCTTGACCTGGCGGCCGGTGAAGATGAGGTCCTTGGCCTTGGAGGGGCCGACCAGCCGGGGCAGCCGCTGGGTGCCGCCGGCGCCCGGGATCAGGCCGAGCAGGATCTCGGGCTGGCCGAGCTTGGCGTTCTCGGCGGCGATGCGGTAGTCGGCGCACAGGGCCAGTTCGCAGCCGCCGCCGAGGGCGTAGCCGGTGATGGCGGCGACGACGGGCTTGGGGATGCGGGCCACGGCCGTGAAGGAGTCCTGCAGGGCGCGGGCGCGCAGGACCATCCCGGTGTGGTCCATGTTCTGCATCTCCTTGATGTCCGCGCCCGCCGCGAACACCCGCTCGCCGCCGTAGATCACCACGGCGCGCACGTCGTCGCGGCGCGTGGCCTCCTCGGCGAGTTCCTTCAGCCGGTCCTGGGTGGCGATGTCCAGCGCGTTCATCGGCGGACGGTCCAGGCGCAGGGTTCCGACGCCTTCGGCGACTTCGAGAGTGACGGTCATGCAGGCAGGTTAACGGGGATTAACGGCGACGGCTCAGGTGCGGTCGATCACACGCGGCCGGGGGTCTGGGGGTCGCTCCCCAGGCAGGCACAGCACGGGGATTAACGGCGACGGCTCAGGTGCGGTCGATCACACGCGGCCGGGGGTCTGGGGGTCGCCCCCAGGCAGGCACAGCACGGGGATTAACGGCGACGGCTCAGGTGCGGTCGATCACACGCGGCCGGGGGTCTGGGGGTCGCCCCCAGGCAGGCACAGCACGGGGATTAACGGCGACGGCTCAGGTGCGGTCGATCACACGCGGCCGGGGGTCTGGGGGTCGCCCCCCAGGCAGGCACAGCACGGGGATTAACGGCGACGGCTCAGGTGCGGTCGATCACACGCGGCCGGGGGTCAGGGGGGCTGGGGTCGGGAGGCCCGGAGGGCTCCCCCAGGCAGGCACGGCACCGGGAGCAACGGCGGCGGGCCCGGTGCCGTGGTTCGCGGCGCCGGGCCCGTATCTCAGTGAAGGGTCACTTCGTCCAGTCCGCCCACGACATGTTCCACCCGTTCAGCCCGTTCGCCGGGTCCACCGTGCGGTCGTGGGAGTTCTTCACGATCACCACGTCGCCGATGATCGAGTGGTTGAACATCCAGGCCGCCGGGGTGGAGCTGTCGTAGCCGCCGCGCACGTCGCGCAGGCCGACGCAGCCGTGGCTGGCGTTGTAGTTGCCGAACGCGCCGCCGCCCCAGTAGTTGCCGTGCAGGAAGGTGCCGGAGGTGGTCAGGCGCATGGCGTGCGGGACGTCCTTGATGTCGTACTCGCCGCCGTAGCCGACCGTCTCGCCGTTCATGCGCGTGACGGTGAGCTTCTCGCTGATGACCATCTGGCCGTTCCAGGTGTCGTAGCCGGGCTTGCCGGTGGTGACCGGGAGGGTCCTGACGACCTTGCCGTCCTGGGTGACCTTCATCGTGTGCTTCTTGGCGTCCACGATCGAGACCTGGTTGCGGCCTATCGTGAAGGTGAGCGTCTTGTGCTGCTTGCCGTAGACGCCGTCGCGGCCCTCGACCCCGTCGAGGTCGAGGTCGACGGTGACCTTGGTGCCTTCCTTCCAGTACTTCTCCGGGCGGAAGTCCAGGCGGTCGTTGCCGAACCAGTGGCCCTCGACGTCCACGGCCGGCTCGGTCTTGATCTTTATGGCCTTCTCGACGGCGTCCGGGTGCGTGATGCCCCGGGTGAAGTTGACGGAGAACGGCATGCCGACGCCGACGGTGGAGCCGTCCTCGGGGGTGAAGTAGCCGAGGAAGGTGTTCTTCGGGGTCAGGGTGGTGAACCGGGAGTCCTCGG
Organism: Streptomyces sp. NPDC048192; assembly: GCF_043202415.1. Taxonomy (NCBI): domain Bacteria; kingdom Bacillati; phylum Actinomycetota; class Actinomycetes; order Kitasatosporales; family Streptomycetaceae; genus Streptomyces; species Streptomyces sp. NPDC048192. Next base: position 35,806 of record NZ_JBIDAL010000024.1, on the reverse strand, counting down.
CGGCCTCGCGGCCCGCGGAGTCCTTGGCGACCGCGTGCACGGTGTACGTGGTGGACGCGGCGAGATGGGTGGACGGCGTCCAGGAGGTGCCCCCGCCGGTGAGCGCGCCGGCGACCGCGTGGCCCTTGGCGTCCTTGACGGTGACCTCGGTCAGCCTGCCCTTGGCGACGCTCACCTTGAGCGCGCCGCTGGTGTCGACGCCGGTGGCGCCGGACTTGGGCGAGATGGTGACGGCGGCGGCGGACTGCTGCTTGCCCTGCTGGGTGCTGGAGTCCTCGCCCTTGCCGTCGGCCCCCTTGCCGCCGCCACCGCCACACGCGGCGAGGGCGAGCACGAGGGCGCCGGATATCAGCGCCAGTCCCCCACGGCCCCGCCGCCCCGCCTTCGACGCCCCCGGTACAGGCCGCATGTTCAAGTTGTTCTCCCCTCGCCGGACCTGGTCAGGCCCGCTCCCCACCACACTGGTGCGCGCATATTAACCGCCTGGTTATGGGCGGGGTGTCAGGCGAATGTCACTGTTCCGTCGCAACTTCCGCCGCCGCGCCGCCGCCCCAACAGGGGCCCCTCACCTGGTTACTTCTCCGCGCTGCCGGCCTTCCACTCCTGCCAGCCCATGTTCCACCCGCCCAGGCCGTTGTCGGGGGCGACGGTCCGCTCGTCGCTGTGCACGACCTCGACGACGTCGCCGACGAGACTGCGGTCGAAGAACCAGCCGGCCGGGGTGTCCGCTCCGCCGCCCTTGACGTCCCTGAGCCCCACGCAGCCGTGGCTGACGTTGACGTGCCCCGGGGCGTTCGGGGACCAGTAGTTGCCGTGCACGAAGGTCCCGGAGTCGGTGAGCCTGAGGGCGTGCGGGACGTCGGGGATGTCGTACTCGCCGCCGAACCCGACCGTGCGGCTGTCCATGCGGGTGACCTCCAGCATGTCCATCACCACCATCTTGCCGTTGTACGTGGGGTTCTCGGGTGCGCCCGCGGTGATCGGCACGGTGGCGAGCAGCCGTCCGTCCCGGCGCACCTGCATGGTGTGCCGGGCCGCGTCGACCCGCGAGACCTGGCTGCGGCCGATCGTGAAGGAGAACGTCTTGTCCTGCAGCCCGTAGACGCCGGGCGCCCCCTGGACGTCGCGCAGGTTCAGGTCGACGGTGACCTGGGTGCCGGGCTTCCAGTACCGCTCGGGGCGGAAGTCGAGCCGGCTGCGCCCGAACCAGTGCGGGCGGATCTCCACAGCGGGCCGCGCGGTGACGCGTACGGCGCGTTCGACGGCGGCGCGGTCGGCGATCGGCCGGCTGAAGTCCAGGGAGACGATCATGCCGGTGCCGACCACGGCGTGGTCCTCGGGGGTGACGTAGCCGATGAACCGCGCGTCGGGGACGAACGTGGTGAAGGTGGTGTGCCGGGCCGAGCGGCGGCCCATGGAGTCCAGCGCCACCACGTCGACGGTGTACTCGGCGGCGAGCACCAGCCGGTCGGCGTCCGGCCGCCATGCCGTGCCGTCCGCGCTGATCCGCCCGGGGACCGGCACGGCCTGCGCGTCCCGCGCGTCCTGCGACCGGACGACGGTCACCTTCTGCAGGCGGCCGCCGGGGACCCGGATCCGCAGCGGCCGGCCGGGGCGTACGGCCCTGCTGCCGTCGTCGGGGGTGATGTGGATGACGTCCTCGGGTGCCGGGTGCTTGCCGGGCGCCGCGTCGAGCCCGAGCGGGCCCGGGCCGCCCGACGAGCATCCTGCCAGCAGTGCCACCCATGTCAGTACGGCGGCCAGCGCGGCTCCCGCGCGCCGCGCGCGTCCTTCTCGATGCCTCACGCGGACTCAACGACCACGCACGCTCCGGGGAAACGTGAGTGCGACCCACGCACTGGGCAGAACACAGGGAAGGACGACACGCTGGGGAGCCGCCGCGCCCGTGCGGAAGGGGCGCCCTCCGGATCAGATCGGCTGGAAGGAACGCAGCGCGATCCGGAGGGCGCCCCGGCCGTCGGGGCGCAGCCGTACCGGGCGGCCGGGCGCCGTGGGACGCGCCCGGCCCGCCCGCGCCGCCCCGGGGCCGAGCCACTGAAAGAGGGGCCGACAGGTGACGAGCGCAGCCGAGCAGCGGGCACCGGCCGGGGAGCCGGCCGCCGGGACCGGGCAGCGGCCGGCCGTGGCGAACGGCGCCCGGCGCGCCGCGGTGCCGGCCCCCGTGGTGTGGCCGGGCGCCCCGACGCCGCTGGGGGCCCGGTTCCGGGTCGGCCCGGACGGGGTCGCGGGCACCAACTTCGCGCTGTGGGCGGGCGGGGCGGAGGCCGTCCGGGTCTGCCTGTTCGACGAACGGGGGCGGGAGACGCAGATCCCGCTGACCGAACTGACGCACGAGATCTGGCACGGCTTCGTGCCCGGCGTGATGCCGGGGCAGCGGTACGGCTACCGGGTGGACGGCCGCTGGGACCCGTGGACCGGCGCCCGCTGGAATCCGGCCAAGCTGCTGCTGGACCCGTACGCGCGCGCCGTGGACGGCGAGTTCCGCCTGCCGCCGGAGGTGTACGGGCACGTCAGGGACTGGCCCGAGCAGTACGTCGCGGACACCGTGCGCGACGACCGGGACTCGGCGCCGTACGTCCCGAAGGGCGTCGTCGTGCACGATGACGACGACTGGTCCGACGACCGGCGGCCCAAGACGCCCTGGGCGGACTCGGTGATCTACGAACTGCACGTGCGCGGCTTCACCAGGCTGCACCCGGGGATTCCGCCGGAGCTGCGCGGCACGTACGCGGGCCTGGCGCACCCGGCGGCGATCGAGCACCTGGTGAGGCTGGGCGTCACGGCCGTGGAGCTGCTGCCGGTCCACCAGTTCGCGCACGAGGACCACCTGCTGCGCCGGGGCCTGACCAACTACTGGGGCTACAACTCCATCGGCTACTTCGCCCCGCACGCCGCCTACGCCGCCTCGGGTACGACGGGCCAGCAGGTCGGCGAGTTCAAGCGGATGGTGCGCGCGCTGCACGCGGCCGGCATCGAGGTGATCCTCGACGTGGTCTACAACCACACGGCGGAGGCGAACGAGCTGGGCCCCACGCTGTCGTTGAAGGGCATCGACAACCGCGGCTACTACCGCCTGCAGGACGACGCCCGCCACTACGCCGACTACACCGGCTGCGGCAACACCCTGCATGTCGTGCAGCCGCAGGTGCTGCGTCTGATCACCGACTCGCTGCGGTACTGGGTGACCGAGATGGGCGTGGACGGCTTCCGTTTCGACCTCGCGGCGGCGCTGGCCCGCTCGATGCACGACGTCGACATGCTGTCGCCCTTTCTGGCGGTCATCGCCCAGGACCCCGTGCTGCGCCGGGTGAAGCTGATCGCCGAGCCGTGGGACATCGGCTCGGGCGGCTACCAGGTCGGCGCGTTCCCTCCGCTGTGGACGGAGTGGAACGACCGCTACCGCAACGCCGTCCGGGACTTCTGGCGGCACGCGCTGCCGGACGTCCGCGAGATGGGCTACCGCCTGTCCGGCTCCAGCGACCTGTACGCCTGGGGCGGCCGCCGCCCGTACGCCTCGGTCAACTTCGTCACCGCGCACGACGGGTTCACGCTGCGCGACCTGGTGTCGTACGAGCGCAAGCACAACGAGGCCAACGGCGAGGACAACCGCGACGGCACCGACGACAACCGGTCCTGGAACTGCGGGGCCGAGGGCGAGACGGACGACGAGGGGGTGCTGGCGCTGCGCCGCCGCCAGCTGCGGAACCTGCTGACGACGCTCCTGCTGTCCACGGGTGTGCCCATGCTGGTGGCCGGTGACGAACTCGGCCGCACCCAGCGCGGCAACAACAACGCCTACTGCCAGGACAACGAGATCAGCTGGCTGGACTGGTCGCTGCTGGAGGACCCGGCGTGGCGGCCCCTGTTCGACCTGACCTCCCGGCTGATCGCCCTGCGCCACCGGCATCCGGTGCTGCGCCGCCGCGCCTTCTTCTCCGGCCGCGCCCACTCGGCGGACGGGCTGCGCGACCTGGCCTGGTTCACCGCGCGGGGCGCGGAGATGACCGAGGGCGACTGGTACGCCCCCGCGGCCACGCTCGGCATGTACCTCTCCGGCCGGGACATCCCGGGCCGCGACGAGCGGGGCACCCCGGTCACCGACGACAGTTTCCTGGCGATCCTGCACGCGGGCGAGGAGCCGACGGGTTTCGTCCTGCCGGGGCGGCCCTGGGCGGACGGGTACGAGGTGGTCGTGGACACCGCACGCGAGGACCAGGCGGAGGCGCCGGGCACGGTCCATCCGGCGGGGACGCGGATCCGGGTGCCGGAGCGGTCGGTGCTGCTGCTGCGCGTGGTGTGACACCCCCGGGGCCTGCGGCGCCTCGCGGCCTGCGGCGGCCCCCGGCCGTCAGGCCAGGCTGTCCCGCCACGCCCGGTGCAGATCGGCGAACCGGCCCGTGCCGGCGATCAGTTCCTCGGGGCGGCCGTCCTCCACGATCCGGCCGTGCTCCATCACCAGTACGCGGTCGGCGATCTCCACGGTCGACAGCCGGTGGGCGATCACCACCGCCGTACGCCCCCGCAGCACGGTCGCCATCGCCCGCTGCACGGCCCGTTCGCCGGGGATGTCCAGCGAGCTGGTCGCCTCGTCCAGGATCAGCACCGCCGGGTCGGCGAGCAGGGCGCGGGCGAAGGCGACCAGTTGGCGCTGCCCCGCCGAGATGCGGCCGCCGCGCTTGCGCACGTCGGTGTCGTAGCCGTCGGGCAGCGCGCTGATGAACTCGTGCGCGCCGATCGCCTTCGCCGCCCGCTCGATCTCCTCCCGGCTCGCGTCGGGCCGGCCGATCGCGATGTTGTCGGCGACCGTGCCGGAGAACAGGAACGCCTCCTGGGTCACCATGACCACCCCGCGCCGCAGTTCCGGCACGGGCAGTTCGCGCAGATCGACCCCGTCGAGCAGGACCCGGCCCTCGGTGGGGTCGTAGAAGCGGGCGAGCAGCTTGGCGAGCGTGGACTTGCCGGCGCCGGTGGAGCCGACGACGGCGACCGTCTGCCCTGCGGGCAGGGTCAGGTCGAAGCGGGGCAGCACCTCGCCGCCGGTGCGGTAGGAGAACCGGACGCCCTCGAAGACGACCTCGCGGCCCGGGAAGTCGCCTTTCAGCGGCGGGAGTTCGCGCGGTGACACCGGCTCCGGCACGGACGGGGTCTGCGCCAGCAGCCCGGCGATCTTCTCCAGGGAGGCGGCCGCCGACTGGTAGGAGTTCAGGAACATCCCCAGCCGGTCGATCGGGTCGTACAGCCGCCGCAGATACAGCACCGACGCCGCCAGCACGCCCAGCTCCAGCGAGCCGGACGCCACCCGGTAGGCGCCCCACAGCACGATCCCCGCGACCGCCGTGTTCGCCACCAGCCGGGAGCCGACCACATAGCGGGCCATCTCCAGCAGGGCGTCGCCGTTCGTGCGCTCGTGCCGCCGGTTGAGCACGGCGAACTCGGCGTCGTTCGCGGCCTCCCGGCGGAAGGCGCGCACCGGGCGGATGCCGTTCATCGTCTCCACGAACTTCACGATCACCTTCGCGATCGCCGTGGACCGCGCCCCGTACACCCGGGCCGCCCTGCGCTGGTAGAGCCTGACCAGCAGGTACAGCGGCACGAAGGAGGCCACCGCCACCGCGCCCAGGCCGAGGTCCAGCCAGAGCAGCATCGCCGAGATGTAGACGAAGGACAGCACGACGGTCACCAGCTCCTGCAGGCCGTCGTCGAGCAGTTCGCGCAGCGACTCCACGTCCGTGGTGGAGCGGGAGATCAGCCGGCCGGAGGTGTACCGCTCGTGGAAGTCGATGCTCAGCGCCTGCGCGTGCCGGAAGATCCGGCCCCGCAGATCCAGCAGCACGTCCTGGCTGACCCGCGCGGACACCCGGATGAACGCGAACTGCAGCGTGCCGGAGAGCAGCGCGCACAGCAGATAGCCGGCCGCCACCGCGATCAGCGGGCCGTGCCGGTGGTCCCGCAGCGCGGGTACGGCGTTGTCGATGGCGTACGCCACCAGCAGCGGGCCCGCCTGCACCGCCGCCTGCTGCAACAGCAGCAGCAGCGTGGTCACCGCCACCTGCGCCTTCAGCGGTACGAGCAGGGAGCGCAGCAGGGCGGCCGTGGCGCCGGGCGGGGCGGGCAGGACGTCCCGGTCGAAGACGTCGCCGGCGCCGTCGCCGTCCCGGTGCGGGCCGGGGAGTTCATCGTCCTCTGCGGTGGCGGTGGAGGCGGTCGTGGTCGTCAACGGGAGTCCTCCGTGTCCCCGGCGTACGCGGGCTCGCCGGACATCAGGTGTGCGTACTCGGCGTTGGTGCGCAGCAGTTCCTGGTGGGTGCCGACCGCGGCGATCCGGCCGCCGGAGAGCAGGGCGACCCGGTCGGCGAGCAGCACCGTCGACGGGCGGTGGGCCACGATCAGCGCGGTGGTGTCGGCGAGGACCCGGCGCAGCGCGGCCTCCACGGCGGCCTCCGTGTGCACGTCCAGGGCGGACAGCGGGTCGTCGAGCACCAGGAACCCGGGTCTGCCGACCACCGCGCGGGCCAGTGCGAGACGCTGACGCTGGCCGCCGGAGAGGCTCAGGCCCTGTTCGCCGACGCGGGTGTCTGTGCCCTGCGGGAGGGCGTGCGCGAACTCGGCCTGCGCGACGGCCAACGCCCGGTCCAGGTCCGGCTTCCCGGCGCCGTCCGGGGCCCCCATGAGGACGTTCTCGCCGACGCTCGTGGAGAACAGGGTGGGTTCCTCGAAGGCGACGGCGACCTTGGCGCGCAGTTCCTCGCGGGGCATCGCCGTGATGTCGACGCCGTCGAGGGTGATCCGGCCGGAGGTGACCTCGTGCAGACGGGGGACGAGTGCGGTGAGCGTCGTCTTCCCGCTGCCGGTGGCCCCGACGAGGGCCATGGACTCGCCGGGGCGGATGTGCAGGTCGATACCGGTGAGCAGGGGCGGGGAGCCGGGTGGCGCGTCGGGGTAACGGAACGAGACGCTCTCGAACCGCAGCCCACCACCGACGGCACGCACGGCCCCACGCCGACCGGGTGGCGCGGAGTCGTCCCCCGCCGCCCCCTGCCCACGCCGACCGAACGGCAGCGAGTCACCCTCCGCCGCCTCCCCCACACGCCGACCAGACGAAGCCGAGCTCTCCCCCGACGCCTCCCCCGCACGCCGACCGGACGGAGTCGAGTCGTCCTCCGGCTCCTCGTCCATCACCTCGAAGTAGCGCTCCGTGGCCGTCGCCGCCTCCTGACTCATCGCCAGCAGGAAGCCGATGGAGTCCACCGGCCAGCGCAGCGCGAGGGCGGTGCTCAGGAAGGCGACCAACGTGCCCGCCGACAGCCCGCCGTCGGCCACCCGGACCGCGCCGAGCACCAGCGCCGCCCCGATGGCCAGCTCCGGCAGGGTCACGATGACGCCCCAGATCACCGCCAGCAGCCGCGCCTTGTGCAGCTCCGTGCCGCGCAGGGTGAGTGCCAGTTCGCGGAACGCCCGGGCCTGGCTGCGGTGCCGGCCGAAGCCCTTGACGATGCGGATGCCGAGCACGCTCTCCTCGACGACCGTCGTCAGGTCGCCCACCTGGTCCTGGGCGCGCCGCGCCACCAGCGCGTACCGCCGCTCGAAGACCGCGCAGGTCCACATCACGGGGATCGCGGGGCCGAGGATGACCAGTCCCAGCACCCAGTCCTGCATCAGCATGATCACCACGCCGACCAGGATGGTGACCCCGTTGACCAGCAGGAACGTCAGCGGGAAGGCCAGGAACATGCGCACCAGCATCAGATCGGTGGTGCCGCGCGACAGCAGCTGGCCGGAGGCCCAGCGGTCGTGGAAGGCGACGGGCAGCCGCTGCAGCCGGCCGTACAGGGACGCCCGCATCTCCGCCTCGACGTGCGACAGCGGGCGGGCGACCAGCCAGCGCCGTATGCCGAACAGCACCGCCTCGGCGATCCCGAGCAGGAGCAGGTACAGCGCGCCGAGCCAGACTCCGGCCGGGTCCCGGCCGGCGACCGGTCCGTCCACGATCCACTTCAGCACGAGCGGGATCACCAGCCCGGTGCAGGAGGCGACGATCGCGACGAACGCGGCCGTGAACAGCCGTGCCCGCACGGGGCGGACGTACGGCCACAGCCGCAGCAGGGTGCGGACGGCGGAGCGTTCCTCGGTGGTTGCACGTGTCGTGGGCATCACTGGCGAGCGTACGGACCGGCACTGACATCGCCCACCGAGTTTCGGCCGGGCCGGGCTCGGTCGCTGGTCCTACGACCTGCGCGTCCGGCCCGTCGTACGACGCCGTCGCGCGCGGGGTCGTAGCCCGGCATCAGCCGATCGGACGATGCCGCTTCGAGCGGACCGGCCGATGTGCCGGGCCCCGGTCCCGCGGGAGTCTCGGAGCATGCCATCCGTCATCGAAGTCACCGATCTGCGCAAGTCGTACGGCGGCCGGGCCGTGGTCGACGGTGTGTCCTTCGCCGTCGAGGAGGGCGAGATCTTCGGGATCCTCGGCCCGAACGGCGCCGGCAAGACCACCACCGTGGAGTGCGTCGAGGGGCTGCGGGTCCCCGACGCCGGCCGGGTCCGGGTCGCCGGCCTGGACCCGGTCGCCGACCACGACGAGGTCGCCGGGATCCTCGGCGCGCAGCTCCAGCAGAGCGAGCTGCAGCCCAAGCTGACCGTGCGCGAGGCACTGGAGCTGTACGCCTCCTTCTACCCGGACGCGGCCGACTGGCGGCCGCTCGCCGAACGCCTCGGGCTCGCCGAGAAGCTCGGCACCCGGTTCGCCAGGCTGTCCGGCGGGCAGCGGCAGCGGCTGTTCATCGCGCTCGCGCTCGTCGGCAGGCCGCGTGTCGTCGTGCTGGACGAGCTGACCACCGGCCTGGACCCGCGTGCCCGCCGCGACACCTGGCAGCTGATCGAGGACGTCCGCGCGAGCGGGGTCACCGTGCTGCTCGTCACCCACTTCATGGAGGAGGCGCAGCGGCTCTGCGACCGGATCGCGGTCATCGACAGGGGGCGGGTGGCCGCTCTGGACACCCCGGCCGGGCTGATCCGCCGCTCGGCGGGCGCCACCGTCATCAGCTTCACCCCGTCGGCCCCGCTGGACGACGACGACCTCGCCGCCCTCCCGTCCGTCGCCTCGATCGAACGCAAGGAGGGCCGGATCACGCTGTCCGGCACCGACGAGACCGTGAACGCGGTCATCACCCTGCTCGCCCGGCACCGCGTCACCGCCCATCAGCTGCGCGTCCTCGACGCCACCCTCGACGACGCCTTCCTCGACCTGACCGACGACCGGACGAAGGAGGCCGCGGCATGAACACCGCCGTCCTGCGCACCGAGCTCCGCCTGTTCCGCCGGGAGCCCGGCGCCGTCTTCTGGATCCTCCTCTTCCCGACCCTGCTCCTGGTGATCCTCGGTTCGATCCCGTCGTTCCGGCAGGCCGACCACGCGCTGGGCGGGCTGCGCCCGGTCGACGCCTACACGCCCATCGCCGTCCTGATCGCCCTGATCATGTCCGGGGTGCAGTCCCTGCCCCAGGTCCTCACCGGCCACCGGGAGCGGGGCGTCCTGCGCCGGATGCGGCTCACCCCGGTACGGCCCTCCGCCCTGCTGTCCGCGCAGATGGCCGTGCAGGGCGGGGTGGCGCTGGCCTCGTCGCTGCTCGCGCTCGCCGTCGGCCGGCTCGCGTTCGGCGTGACGCTGCCGAGGCAGCCGGCCGGGTATCTGCTGGCCCTGCTACTCACGGCCGCGTCGGCGCTCGCGCTCGGCTCCGTCGTCTCGGCGGTGTCCCGGACCACGAAGATCGCGGGCGCGATCGGTTCGGCGGTGTTCTTCCCGATGATGTTCTGCGCGGGCGTGTGGCTGCCGGTCCAGGCGATGCCGCACGCGCTGGCGCGCGTGGTGCAGCTCACCCCGTTCGGCGCGGCGGCCCGCGCCCTCGGCGAGGCGGCCGCCGGGCACTGGCCCGGCTGGGACCACCTGGGGGTGCTCGCGCTGTGGACCGTGCTGCTGACGGCGGGCGCCGCCCGCTGGTTCCGCTGGGAGTGAGCGGGCCGTGCCGGACACTGGGGGAATGACGAACGCCGGGCAGCAGCAGCCTCGGGCCTCCTTCGACACGTGGGGGCCCTGGGCGCTGCTGGCCGCCGGCGCCGTCGCGGCGGCCCTGTCCGCTCCCCTGACCGGGATGAGCCGGGCCGGGATGATCCTCTGCGCCGTGCTGGTGCCCGCGGCCGTCGTGCTCCAGCTGGTGTGGGGAAGGCTGCGGCGCGGGCGGCCGGGCCCGAGCCGGACCGGTGTCTGCCTCTACGCGCTGCGCTGGGCCATCGCCTTCGTGCTGACCTGGGCCAACCCGTTCTTCGCCTTCTACGCGGTGACCGGCTACTACACCGCGGCCCGCGAGCTGCCGCGCCGGCTGGTCATGCCCGGGCTGTTCCTGACCGCCGTCACCATGGCGGGCAGCGAGATCGGCGGCTGGCCGCCGCACGGGGTGATCCTGTGGGTCGGCTTCTTCCTGGTCCTGGCGGTCAACGTGAGCATGGTCAGCGTGTTCACCCGGTACGCCCAGCAGGAGCAGGAACGCTCCCGCGTCCAGGCCGACACCATCGCCGAGCTGGAGCGCACCAACACCGCGCTGCAGCAGGCGCTGGACGAGAACGCGGCGCTGCACGCGCAGCTCCTCCTCCAGGCGCGGGAGGCGGGGGTGGCCGACGAGCGGCGCCGGCTCGCCGCCGAGATCCACGACACCATCGCGCAGGGCCTGACCGGGATCATCGCCCAGCTGCAGGTCGTGGCGGGCGCCCCCGACCTGGACACCGCCCGCACCCACCTGGAGCGCGCCTCCACGCTGGCCCGGCACAGCCTGGGCGAGGCCCGCCGCTCGGTGCACAACCTGGCGCCGGTCGCGCTCGCCGCCGACGGGCTGCCCGAGGCGCTGAAGAAGACGGTCACCGAGTGGGGCGAACGCACCGGTGTGCGCGCCGAGTTCACCGTCACCGGCACCACCGAGCAGCTCCACGACGAGGTGTCGGCGACGCTGCTGCGCATCGCCCAGGAGGCCCTGTCCAACGCGGCCCGGCACGCCCGCGCGACCCGGGTGGGGGTGACCCTGTCCTTCATGGGCGACGAGGTCTCGCTGGACGTCCGCGACGACGGCGCCGGCTTCGACCCGGCCGCCGTACCGGAGCGCACCGCCGTCGGCGGCTTCGGCCTGGACGGCATGCGGGCCCGCGCCGAGCGGATCGCGGGCCTGCTCACCGTCGAGTCGGAGCCGGGGCACGGCACGGCGGTGTCGGCTCGCGTACCGTTGGTCCGCGATGACCGCTGAGCCCGTGATCTCCCTGCTGATCGTCGACGACCACCCGGTGGTCCGCGACGGCCTGCGCGGCATGTTCGACTCCGCGCCCGGCTTCCACGTGCTCGGGGAGGCCGCGGACGGCGTCGAGGCGGTGGCCCGGGCGGCGGACCTGGACCCGGACGTGATCCTTATGGACCTGCGCATGCCCGGCGGCTCCGGCGTGGAGGCGATCCGCGAGCTGGCCCGGCGCGGCGCCCGCGCCAAGGTGCTGGTCCTCACCACGTACGACACCGACTCCGACACCCTGCCCGCGATCGAGGCGGGCGCGACCGGCTATCTCCTCAAGGACGCGCCGCGCGACGAGCTGTTCACCGCCGTGCGCGCCGCCGCCGAGGGCCGTACGGTGCTCTCCCCGGCCGTCGCCTCCCGCCTGGTCCACGCGGTCCGCGCCCCCCGCGGGCCCGGCGCCGAGCCGCTGTCCGCGCGCGAGCGCGAGGTGCTGGCCCTGGTGGCCAGAGGCACGTCGAACCGCGAGATCGCCCGCGAACTGTTCATCAGCGAGGCGACGGTGAAGACCCACCTCACCCATCTGTACGCCAAGCTCGGCGTCAACGACCGCGCGGCGGCGGTGGCGGCGGCGTACGACCGGGGCATCCTCGGCTAGGCGCGCACGACCGGACGGGCTCCGGGCGGCCGATATTCCATGGAAGCGCTTGCCCGGTCCCGATAGGTTCGACGTCTCCCTGCGGGGCGAGCCGATCGGGGGATGGATGATCGACGCGTACGAGGATCCGGGCACGCCCGACACGCGCGGCGGCTGGCGCTATCTGTGGTGGCTGGTGCTGCGCCAGCCGGGCCGGTCGCTGGCCGGGGCGCTGCTGGGCAGTGTGTGGATGGTGCTGCTGGCCGCGCAGCCGTATCTGATGGCGCGCGCCGTGGACGAGGGGCTGGTGCCGGGGCGGCCGGGGGTGCTGGCCGCCTGGTCCGCGGTCATGTTCGCGGTCGGGTCGGTGAACGCCTGGCTGAGCATCATGCGGCACCGCACGATGACCCGGGTGCGGATGGACGCCTACTTCCGCACGGTGAAGGTGGTCATGGGGCAGGTGGTGCGGCTCGGGGCCGCGCTGCCGCGCCGGGCCGGGGCCGGTGAGGTGGTGACCATCGGGGTCGGCGACGTGCAGACCGTCTCGCAGGCGCTGACCGTGGTCGGGCCGGGTGTGGGCTCCGCCGTGGTGTACGTGGTGGTGGCCGGGCTGCTGCTGACGGTCTCGGCGCCGCTCGCCGCCGTCGTCCTGCTCGGGCTGCCGGTGCTCGCCCTGGTCACCGGCCCGCTCACGGTACGGCTGCAGAGTGAGGAGAGCGTCTACCGGGAACGGCAGGGCGTGCTCACCGCGCGCATCGGCGACCTCGCGGGCGGGCTGCGCGTCCTCAACGGCCTCGGCGGCAAGCGGCTGTTCGCGGACGCCTTCCGGCAGGACTCGCGGCGGCTGCGCGCCCAGGGCTACCGGGTGGGCGCGGTGGCCGGCTGGGTGCAGGCGCTCGGCGTGGGCCTGCCCACCCTGTTCCTGGCCGTGGTGACCTGGCTCGCCGCCCGGCTCGCGGCGCAGGGGTCCCTCACCGTGGGCGAGCTGGTCTCGGTCTACGGCTATGTGGCCGTGCTGATCGGGCCGGTGGCGTTCTTCGTGCAGATGACCTACGACCTGAACCGGGGCGTGGTGGCCGCGCGCCGGGTGGTACGGCTGCTGGCCCTGGAGCCGGAACCGGACGAGGGCACCCTGCCGGCGCCCGAGGGACCGGCCGAGCTGCACGACCCGGCGTCCGGGGTGCGGGTGGCACCGGGCCGGCTGACCGCGCTGGCCGCCGCCCGGCCCGCCGACGCCGCCGCCGTGGTGGACCGGCTGGGCCGTTTCGGGCCGACCGACGCCACCTGGGGCGGGGTTCGGCTGGACGCGGTGCCGCTGGCGGAGGCACGCGGGCGGATCCTGGTCGCGGACAACGAGGCCGACCTGTTCGCGGGACCGCTGCGGGAGGTCGTGGCGACCGGGCGGGGCGTCGACGAGGCCGCGCTCGGCCGGGCCCTGTACGCGGCCGCCGCCGAGGACGTCGTACGCGGCCTGCCGGACGGCCCCGACTCGCCGGTGTCCGGGCAGGGCCGCAGCCTCTCGGGCGGCCAGCGTCAACGCGTGCGCCTGGTGCGGGCGTTGCTCGCCGACCCGGAGGTGCTGCTTGCGGTGGAGCCGACCTCGGCGCTGGACGCGCACACCGAGGCGACGGTCGCCCGCCGCCTGCGCGAGGCGCGGGAGGGCCGTACGACGCTGGTGACCTCCACGTCGCCGCTGCTGCTGGACCGCGCGGACACGGTGATCTTCCTGGTCGACGGCAAGGTGGCGGCGAGCGGCCCGCACCGCCGGCTGCTCGCCGCGGAGCCGGGTTACCGGGCACTGGTGGCACGGGACACGGAAGGGGCCGCGGACGCGGAAGGGGTCGCGGAGGAGGAAGGGGTCGCGGAGGAGGCCGTCGGCACGGAGGGGGGCACGCGGTGACGGCGGGGGACGGGCTGCTGCCGGTCGCGGACCGGATGCGGGTGCGGCGGGCGGCGCTGCGGCTGGTGCGGGCCGACGGGCGGGCGTTCGGCGCCGCGCTGCTGCTGAACGCGCTGGCGGCGGGCGCGGGGCTGGTCGGGCCGTGGCTGGTCGGGCGGATCGTGGACGACGTGCGGGCCGGGCAGGGCGTCGGCGCGGTGGACCGGCTCGCACCGTGGATCCTGCTGTGCGCGCTGGCGCAGCTGCTGCTGGCCCGCTGGGCGCGGTCCGTGGGCTACCGGTTCGGGGAGCGGACTCTGGCCCGGGTGCGCGAGGAGTACGTCGAGCGGGTGCTGGCGCTGCCCGCGTCCGTGGTGGAGCGGGCCGGCACCGGCGACCTGACCGCGCGGGGCACCGCGGACGTGGCGATCGTCGGCACCACCCTGCGGGACGTCGGCCCGGACCTGCTGGTCAACACCGTGCAGGCGCTGTTCGTGCTGGTGGCGGTGTTCGCGCTCGACCCGCTGCTCGGGGTGTTCGGGGTGCTCGGGCTGACCCCGATCTGGTGGGCGCTGCGCTGGTATCTGCGGCGGGCCCGGGACGGCTATCTCGCCGAGGGCGCGGCCACCTCCCAGGTCGCGGAGATCGTCGCCGCCACGGCGGCCGGGGCCCGGACCGTCGAGGCGTTCGGGCTGCGGCAGCGGCGGACCGCGGCGAGCCGGGACGCGCTGGAGGCCGCCCGCCGCACCCGTTTCCACACGCTGTTCCTGCGGACGGTGTTCTTCCCGGCGGTCGAGGTGACGTACACCGTGCCGGTGGCGGGCGTGCTGCTGCTCGGCGGCTGGCTGCACCAGCGGGGCGCGGTCGGGGTCGGGGCGGTGGTGGCCGCGGCGCTGTACCTGCGGCAGTTCACCGAGCCGCTGGACCAGATCCTGATGCGGGTGGAGCAACTGCAGAGCAGCAGCGCCTCCTTCGCCCGCGTGGAGGGGCTGGCGCAGGCGCCCCGCGACACCACCGCCGCCCACTCCCCCGTGCCGGTGGACGACCGTATCGACGTGTGCGGGGTCCGGTACGCCTATGAGCGCGGCGGTGAGGTGCTGCGCGGGGTGGACCTGACGGTGCGGCCGGGGGAACGGCTCGCGGTGGTGGGCCCGTCCGGGGCCGGCAAGACCACGCTGAGCAGGCTCCTGGCGGGCATCGACCGCCCCGGGGCCGGCACGGTCACGGTGGGCGGGGTACCGGTCGCCGATCTGGAGCCGGAGGTGCTGCGCCGCCAGGTGGTCCTGGTGACGCAGGAGCACCACGTGTTCCTCGGCACGGTCCGCGACAACCTGCTCATCGCCGAACCGGACGCCGCGGACGCCGAGTTGTGGGCGGCGCTGTCTGCCGTCGGCGCCGACGACTGGGTGCGTGAGCTGCCGGACGGCCTCGACACCCGGCTGGGCGCGGGCGGCCGGCCCACCGACGGCTCCCAGGCCCAGCAACTCGCCCTGGCCCGCGTGGTGCTCGCCGACCCGCACACCCTGATCCTGGACGAGGCGACCGCGCTGCTCGATCCCACGACGGCCCGGCACGCCGAACGCGCCCTCGCCGCCGTCCTCCAGGGCCGTACGGTCATCGCCATCGCGCACCGCCTGCACACGGCCCACGACGCCGACCGGGTGGCGGTCATGGAGGACGGCCGCCTGACCGAACTGGGCACGCACGAGGACCTGGTGACGGCCGGCGGCGCGTACGCGGCGCTGTGGCGGACCTGGCACGGGGACACGGCGGAGAAGTGAGCGCGGCCCCATTCCCGCACCCGCCGTTCCCGCACCCCTGCCAACAGTTCGCATAGCGAACATGAACATCCGGTCAACGAACCATTTCCGGCCATATTCGTGACGCGCTCCTGACAGGTCCGCCGATCCCCTGTCACGCTGCCAAAGCCGGCTCACAGCGACCCCACAGCCCCACCCGCTCCATGCGAGCCGGCCTGCACATGGTTCCGCGTACCGCCCTGCTCTTTCCGGACGCCCCCAACCCACCGTCCGGTCTCCCCGGCCGCCCGACCAGCGGCCCGCAGAAGGAGTCAGTGTTGAGAACCAGATCCTCTCGCAGACGCACCCCCCACACCCCCCGCCGCACCGCCGCCGTCGCCCTCGCCGGCGTCGCCGCCCTGGTCGCGGCCGCCGTCCAGTCCGGCGCGGCGCAGGCGGCACCGGTGAAGCCCCGTCCCGGCGGGATCGACAGGGCCCACACGGCGGCCCTGCTCACGCCCTCGCAGCGCGTCGCGCTGATCCGCCACGCCGACGCCGCCAAGGCCGCCACCGCCCGCTCCCTCGGGCTCGGCGCGAAGGAGAAGCTGGTCGTCAAGGACGTCGTCAAGGACAACGACGGCACCCTGCACACCCGTTACGAACGCACCTACGCGGGCCTGCCGGTGCTCGGCGGCGACCTCATCGTCGACAGCAACAAGGCCGGCAAGACCATGGAGGTCGCCAGGGCGACCCGGGCCGCCCTGAAGGTGGCCCGCCTCACCCCGGCCGTACCGAGGGCCGCCGCCGAGAAGCAGGCCGTGCGGCGGGCGAAGGCCCGGGGCGGCACCCGGTCCGCGGCGGACAGCGTGCGCACGGTGATCTGGGCGGCGAGCGGCAGGCCCGTGCTGGCCTACGAGACGGTCGTCGGCGGCCTGCAGGACGACGGCACCCCGAACCGGCTGCACGTCATCACCGACGCCACCACCGGCAAGAAGCTGTACGAGTACCAGGCGATCGAGACCGGCGTCGGCAACACCCGCTACAGCGGGCAGGTGTCGCTGACGACGACCCGGTCGGGCTCGGCGTACACGCTGACCGACGGCACCCGCGGCGGCCACAAGACGTACAACCTCAGCCACGGCACCTCGGGCACCGGGACACTGTTCTCGCAGAGCAGCGACACCTGGGGCGACGGCACCAACTCCAACGCCGCCACCGCGGGCGCGGACGCGCACTACGGCGCGCAGGAGACCTGGGACTTCTACAAGAACACCTTCGGCCGCTCGGGCATCCGCAACGACGGCGTCGGCGCCTACTCCCGCGTCCACTACGGCAACTCGTACGTGAACGCGTTCTGGGACGACAGCTGCTTCTGCATGACCTACGGCGACGGCTCGAACAACAACGACCCGCTGACCGCGCTCGACGTCGCGGGCCACGAGATGAGCCACGGGGTCACCTCCAACACCGCGGGCCTGGAGTACAGCGGCGAGTCCGGCGGCCTGAACGAGGCCACCAGCGACATCATGGGCACCGGCGTGGAGTTCTACGCCAACAACGCCTCCGACCCCGGTGACTACCTCATCGGCGAGAAGATCAACATCAACGGCGACGGCACCCCGCTGCGCTACATGGACAAGCCCAGCAAGGACGGCTTGTCGGCGGACAGCTGGTACGACGGCGTCGGCGACCTCGACGTGCACTACTCCTCCGGCGTCGCCAACCACTTCTTCTATCTGCTGAGCGAGGGCAGCGGCGCCAAGGTGATCAACGGCGTCGACTACGACTCGCCCACGGCGGACGGCCTTCCGGTCACCGGCATCGGCCGGGACAAGGCGCTGCAGATCTGGTACCGGGCGCTGACCACCAAGTTCACCTCCACCACCGACTACGCCGACGCCCGCACCGGCACCCTCGCGGCGGCCGGCGAGCTGTACGGCGCCTCCAGCGCCGAGTACAAGGCGGTGCAGGACGCGTGGGCGGCCGTGGCGGTCGGTTCGCGCTCCGACGGCGGAGGGGGCGGCGGAGGAGGCGGTACGACGTACGAGAGCAGCACCCCGGTCGCCATCCCGGACAACGGACCGGCGGTCACCTCCACCATCACGGTCTCCGGCAGGAGCGGGAACGCGCCGGCCGGCCTCCGGGTGGGCGTGGACATCAGCCACACCTGGCGGGGCGACCTGGTGATCGACCTCGTCGGCCCGTCGGGCACCGTCCACCGTCTGAAGAGCTTCAGCTCCTCCGACTCGGCCGACGACGTCAAGCAGACCTACACGGTCGACGCCTCCGCCGAACCGGCCGACGGAACGTGGACGCTGAGGGTGCAGGATCAGGCCACCTACGACACCGGAACGATCAACGGCTGGAAGCTGACGTTCCCGTAAATCGACCGCGAAAGGCCTGGAAACACAGGGCGGTTCGAGCGTCCGGCAACCCCGGGCCGCACCGGTTAACACGCCTGCAACGTTTCTCGGACAGCTGACTTTCAGCCAACATCACTTGAGGGTCCTGACATGTACGCGCCCTCAATGTCACTCTTCCCTCACCCGCCGCACAGCTTCAGCTTCACCCCACAACTCCGGCCAGTAACCCCACGCTGGCCCGGACTCCCCCACCTGAAGGAGCTTGCGTGACTCCCCGCTACGCGCGCCACAAGCGCACCACTCTGGCCATCGCCACCGCCGTCGCCGCCGGAGCCCTGCTCTCCACCGGTCTGACCACGACGGCCACCGCCGCCGGCAGCACCCACGCCCTCGCCGCCGCGCCCACCTCCCTGTCCGCGGCCGCCCGCACCTCCCTGATACAGAAGGCGCAGGCCGGCGCCGCCGACACCGCGCGGCAGCTGGGCCTCGGCGCCAAGGAGCAGCTGGTCGTCAAGGACGTCGTCCGGGACAACGACGGCACCGTGCACACCCGTTACGAGCGCACCTACGCGGGCCTGCCGGTGCTCGGCGGCGACCTGATCGTCCACACCGCCAAGTCGGGCAAGACCGAGGGCGTCACCAAGGCGACCAAGGCGGCCATCAAGGTGGCCTCCCTCAAGCCGCAGATCTCCGCCGCCAAGGCCGAGAAGCAGGCGGTGTCCGCCGCGAAGACCCTGGGCTCGGCCAAGTCCGCGGCCGACGGCGCCCGCAAGGTGATCTGGGCCGGCTCCGGCAAGCCCGTCCTCGCCTACGAGACCGTCGTCGGCGGCCTCCAGGACGACGGCACCCCGAACCAGCTGCACGTCATCACCGACGCCGCCACCGGCAAGAAGCTCTTTGAGTACCAGGGCGTCGAGAACGCGACCGGCACCGGCAAGACCCTGTACTCCGGCACCGTCAGCCTCAACGTCAACCTGTCCGGGTCGACGTACCAGCTGTACGACACCACGCGCGGCGGCCACAAGACGTACAACCTGGCCCGCAAGACCTCCGGCACCGGCACCCTGGTCACCAACTCGACCAGCACCTTCGGCACCGGCACCGCCTCCAGCTCCTCCTCCGACCAGACCGCGGCCGCCGACGCCGCCTACGGCGCGCAGGAGACCTGGGACTTCTACAAGAACACCTTCGGCCGCAGCGGCATCCGCAACGACGGCGTCGGCGCCTACTCCCGCGTCCATTACAGCAGCAACTACGTCAACGCCTTCTGGGACGACAGCTGCTTCTGCATGACCTACGGCGACGGCTCCGGCAACACCCACCCGCTGACCTCGCTCGACGTGGCCGGCCACGAGATGAGCCACGGCGTCACCTCCAACACCGCGGGCCTCAACTACAGCGGTGAGTCCGGCGGCCTGAACGAGGCCACCAGCGACATCATGGGCACCGGCGTGGAGTTCTACGCCAACAACGCCTCCGACCCCGGTGACTACCTCATCGGCGAGAAGATCAACATCAACGGCGACGGCACCCCGCTGCGCTACATGGACAAGCCCAGCAAGGACGGCGGCAGCGCCGACTACTGGTCGTCGTCCGTCGGCAACCTGGACGTCCACTACTCCTCGGGCGTCGCGAACCACTTCTTCTACCTCCTGTCGGAGGGCAGCGGTTCGAAGACGATCAACGGCGTGTCGTACAACTCGCCCACGTACAACGGCTCCACGGTCACCGGCATCGGCCGCGCCAAGGCGCTGCAGATCTGGTACAAGGCGCTGACGACGTACATGACGTCGACGACGAACTACAAGGCCGCCCGCACGGCGACCCTGAACGCGGCGTCGGCTCTGTACGGCTCCACCAGCACCGAGTACAAGACGGTGGCGGCGGCCTGGTCGGCGGTCAACGTCAACTAGCGCGGGCGCAGCCGAGGGCCAGTGCGGGCGTAGTCGAGACGTACTGGCGGCGTAGTCGAGGCGGGGCGGCACCCGGAAGGAACCCCTTCCGGGTGCCGCCCTACCCTTGTGACCCATGTCCTCGGCGCCCTTCACCTACGAGCCGGTCGGCGCGACACGCGACGACCTGTCGTCCTGCCCGCCCGGCTTCCGCCCGCTGCTGGTCCGCACCCGGCTCGGCGAGGGCCAGAAGCTCTTCCAGCGGGCCGCCGACGCGGTCCTCACCTGGGAGATGCACCGCGCCGTGGGCGTGCGCATCGACGCCGGCGCCGACCGCGCGACCCCCGGCGTCGACGTCACGGTCACGCTGGCCGGGTTCGTCAAGGCCCCCTGCCGCATCATATGGACGGCGGAGGAACCCCGCCGCGCCGGCTGGGCCTACGGCACCCTGGAGGGCCACCCCGAGTGCGGCGAGGAGGCCTTCATGGTCGACCGCACCGGCGACGGCACGGTCTGGCTCACGGTCGCGGCCTTCAGCAAGCCGGCCGCGTGGTACGCGAAGGCGGGCGGCCCGGCGACCCGAGGCTTCCAGCACGCGTACGCACGCCGCTGCGGAACGGTCCTGCGCAAGCTGTGCGAGGGGCTGTCCGAAGCCTGACTCGCCCCTGCGGGGGCTGCTGGCGACAGGGGTCGGATCCCCGCCAACCCCTGCGCGTATCGCCCTGCCGCGTTGCTCTCGGCAACACCTGAATGTGATGATCCGGCGTATGGCTGAACACGGGGGTGACGCCGGCCCGACCGCAGGTATACGCAGGTCAAGGCTGGCGGAGTACGCGGAGATGGCGGGACGCGAGGACGGACCGGCTCCCGCGGCGAGCGGCCCGAACACCCCGTCTTTGCCAGAGTATTCACTTTCCTTTACTCCGGGCGGCGTCCGGGACACCCGCACGGAGGCGGACGAAGTGCGCCGCAGACGCCGCGAATTCGCCATCCTGCTCGGCCGCTTCCGGCGTACGGCCGTGCTGGTGCCGGTGGACGGACAGGACGCGCCCCTGGTGGCCGACCTCGGCGGCATCCGCTGGATCCTCGCCTTCTCGAACGAGGCGTCCCTGGCCCGTTACGCGGTCGCGCGGGGCGAGGGCGACCGGGAGTGGCCGTACCAACGGTGGCTGGGCGCCCGGCTGCTGGACACCGCCGTCCCGGCGGTCGGGGTGCCGTGCGGGGTCGCCCTGGACGCGGGCAGCGAGGGCGACGGAGTGCTGTTCCCGCCGGTGGCGGGGATCGCGCCGGACGCGGCGGCCGTGGACTTCGACAGCGGAACGGGGGATGTGCAGTGACCGGGAGCGGCAAGGACCTGTCCACAGACGGTCTGAACCTGATCGCCAAGGGCCTGACCGAAGCGCTGGCAGAGCTGAAGGGACTCGGCATGGTCGGCGAGGCCGGGGTCGGGCGCGGCTTCGGTGAGATCGCCCTGTCCGGGCTGGAGCTCGGCCACGAGGGGCTGACGGGCGAGTTCACGTCCTTCTGCGAACGCTGGGAGTGGGGAGTGCGCGCGCTGATCGACGAGGGCAACGGATTCGCGCTGAAGACCGGCCTGTCGGCGGGCACCTACTACGAGACCGAGCAGTACGTGAAGGGAAGTTTCAAGGTCGTCGAGAACGCCGCCGTCGGCAATCCGTACGCCTCCGAGGCGGACGTGGAGAAGAAGGGCTGGGGCGACATCGCCACCTCCGGCGTGTACGGCGGCAACGTCGACTTCAGCCAGGCCTCCTTCGACAAGGCCCTGGCCAACAGCGCGCAGGGCTGGAAGGACGCCGGCCGCGATGTGATGACCTCGCACACCATCGGATTCGTGCCCGGCATGAACCCCGAGAACCTGCACAGCGCGTTCGGCGTCTCCGACCAGGAGTACAACCACTACCTGGACGACACCTTCGGCCCCTCTCCCGAGGCCCGCGCCAAGGCGGCCGGACAGCAGGACGGTGAGGGCTGATGGGACTGGGAGACCTGACCAACTCGCTCCTGGGCGAGGGCGAGCACCTCTGGAACGAAGGCAAGAAGAAGGTCGGCGAGGGCGTCGACTACGGCACCGACAAGCTCGGCGAGGCGCTGGACTACGTCGGTGCGCACGACTGGGCCCACGACGTGGAGCACTGGGGCGACGGAATCGCCTCCGACCTGGGCGCCACACCGGGCGAGCAGCAACTCGGCCAGAGCGACGACCCCAGGGACCTGGTCCACGGCGACCCGGCGAAGATCCATGAGAGCGTCAAGCACCTCAGGGACTTCCACGCCGCTTTCGACAAGGTCGGCCAGGGGATGCGGAAGGTCGACTCCTCGGGCTGGAAGGGGCAGGCCGGCGACGCCTTCCGCAAGAAGTTCGGCGTCCACCCCGCCAAGTGGGCGCAGGCGGCCGAGTCCTGCAACACTGCGGCCGGGGCCCTGGAGTCGTACGCGGACACCGTCAAGTGGGCACAGAGCGAGGCCAAGGAGGCGATCGCCCTCTACGACAAGGGCGTGAAAGCCTCGAAGGCGGCGGTCGACGCCTACAAGAAGAAGGTCGACGCCTACAAAGCCAAGGTCAAGGCCAACCAGGACCCGGGCCCGAAACCGGAGCCGTTCCACGACCCCGGCAAGGCCGACATCCAGGCCGCCGCCCACAAACTCGCCGCGGCCCGCAAGCAACGCAACACCGCCGCCTCGGAGGCGCAGGCCAAGGTCAAGGCCGCCGTCGCGCACGCTCCGGCCGAACCGCCCCCGCTGAAGCGCCTGGGCAACGACCTCCTCGACGGCTACCAGGCCGTCAACACCGAGATCCTGCACGTCGGGGGCGGCGTCCTCAAGGGCGCCGCCGGCCTGGTCAACTTCGCGCGCGGCCTGAACCCGATGGATCCGTACAACCTCACGCACCCCGCGGCCTACATGCAGAACGTCAGCATGACGCTCTCCGGCCTGGTCTCCAGCTCCGCCCACCCCGAACGCACGCTGGAAAACATGTGGACCGAGTTCCGCAAGGACCCGTCCGAGTTCGGCGGCCGTCTCATCCCTCAGTTCCTCGGCACCGACGGCCTCGGCGTGGAAGCGGGCCTGGCCCGGGACGCGGCGGAAGCAGGCCTGGCCCGGGAGGCGGCGGAAGGGGTGGCAGGCCGGGAGGGCGCGGAGAGCGCGGCCGGGAAGACCCCCCGGGAGACGGTGAACGAGGACCCGCCGCAGCACTCTCACGACGAGAGCAGCACGGAGAACGGCGGCACCGACCCGATCAGCCTCGCCACCGGCAAGATGTACCTGCCGCAGACGGACGTCACCCTGCCCGGCGCCCTGCCCCTGATCCTCACCCGCCGGGTGGAGTCCGGCTACCGTCTGGGCCGTTGGTTCGGCCCGTCCTGGTCGTCCACCCTGGACCAGCGCCTGGAGATCGACGCGGAGGGCGTCGTCTACGTCACAGAGGACGGCCTCCTCCTGTCGTACCCGCACCCGGCACCCGGCGTACCCACGGTGGCGAGCCACGGCCCACGCCTCCCCCTGGACCGGGTGGACGGCGGCTACACGATCACCGACCCGCGCACCGGCCGGGTGTGGCACTTCGCCGACCGAGGCGAGAGCCTGGCCGTCCTGGAACAGACAGACGACCGCAACGGCAACTGGATCTCGTTCGAGTACGACACCGAGGGCACCCCTGTCGGCGTGTTCACCGGCTCCGGCCAGGGCGTCCGCATCACCACGGACGCGGGCCGCATCACGGCGTACCACCTGTCCACGACCGGCGAGGAACTGAAACGCTTCGCCTACACGGACGGCAACCTCACCGAGGTCTTCAACTCCTCCGGCCTGCCCCTCCGCTTCACCTACGACGAGCGGGGCCGGGTCACATCCTGGACGGACACGAACGACCGCAGCTACAGCTACGAGTACGACGACCAGGACCGCTGTGTCGCCGAGGGCGGCTCGGCCGGCCACATGACCCTGCGCCTCACCTACGAGGGTCCGGACCCCGCGACGGGCCTGCGCACCACGACAGCCACCACCAGCGAGGGCCACACCCGCCGCTACCTGGTCAACGACACCTGGCAGGTGGTCGCGGAGACAGACGCCCTGGGCGCGACGACCCGCTACGTCCGCGACCGCCACCACCGCCTCCTGTCCACCACGAACCCGCTGGGCCACACGACGGCCTTCGAGTACGACGAGGCGGGCAACCTCACCCGCCTGGTCCGCCCGGACGGCCGCGAGGCCCGGGCGGAGTACAACTCCCTCGGCCTGCCGGTGAAGGTGGTGAACCCGGACGGCACGGTGATCCGCCAGACGTACGACGACCGGGGCAACCGCATCTCGGTGACGGACCCGGCGGGCCAGACGACCCGGTTCACGTACGACGAGGCCGGCCACCTGACGTCCGTCACCGATCCCCTCGGTCACACGACCACGGTGGCCTGCGACCGCGCGGGCTTGCCCGTGCAGGTGACGGACCCGCTCGGCGCGGTCACCCGCTACGAACGCGACGCCCTCGGCCGCCCGACCGCGATCACCGACCCCACCGGCGCGACAACCCGCCTGGAATGGTCGCTGGAAGGGCACCTGACCCGCCGCACGGCCCCCGACGGCACGACGGAGACGTGGACGTACGACGGTGAGGGCAACTGCACCAGCCACACGGATGCTCTGGGCGGCGTCACCCGCTTCGAGTACACCCACTTCGACCTATTGACGGCCCGCACGGACCCGGACGGCGTCCGCTACGAGTTCGCCCACGACACGGAACTCCGCCTGACGAAGGTCACCAACCCGCAGGGCCTGACCTGGGAGTACTCGTACGACGCGGCAGGCCGCCTGGGGGCGGAGACGGACTTCGACGACCGCGCACTGAGGTACGAGTACGACGCCGCGGGTCGCCTGATCTCCCGCCGCAACGCCCTCGGCCAGGTGACGTCCTTCGAACGGAACGAACTGGGCCAGGTACTCCGCAAGGACGCGGCAGGCCAGGTGACGACGTACGCCTACGACTTCACCGACCAACTGGCCCAGGCGACAGGCCCGGATGGCACAACCCTGACCCTGCTGCGCGACCGCCACGGCCGCCTCATTTCGGAGACGGTGGGCGGTCGCAAGGTGACGTACACATACGACACCCTGGGCCGCCGCACGGGCCGCACGACGCCGACAGGCGCGGTCTCCACTTGGTCGTACGACGCGGCAGGTCGCCGTACCGGCATGGTGGCATCGGGCCGCCCGATCGACTTCACGTACGACGAGGCGGGCCGCGAACTGTCACGCCGCATCGGTGAAACGATCACTCTCGGGCACACCTTCGACACGCTGGGCCGCCTGACCACCCAGTCGGTGACCGGCGCGGAGGGCGGTCTGATCCAGCACCGGTCGTACTCCTACCGGGCCGACGGCAACGTGATCGGCATCGCCGACCACTTGAACGGCGAGCGCCGCTTCGACCTGGACGCCACGGGCAGGGTGACGGCGGTCCACGCGGCAGGATGGACGGAATGCTACGCCTACGACGAGGCAGGCAACCAGACCCAGGCGTCCTGGCCGACGGACCACCCGGGCGCGGAGGCCACGGGTCCGCGGTCTTACGTCGGCACCCGGATCACCCGAGCCGGCAACGTCCGCTACGAACACGACGCACTCGGCCGCATCACCCTCCGCCAGAAAATCCGCCTCTCCCGCAAGCCGGACACGTGGCGCTACGAATGGGACGCCGAGGACCGCCTCACCTCGGTCGTGACCCCGGACGGCACCCGCTGGCGCTACACCTACGACCCCCTGGGCCGCCGCACCACAAAACTCCGCATGGCGGCCGACGGCGAGACGGTCGTGGAACGGGTGGACTTCACCTGGGACGGCACCACCCTCTGCGAACAGACCACAACCTCTTCCGACCTCCCCCACCCAGTCACCCTCACCTGGGACCACCAGGGCCTGCGCCCCCTGGCTCAGACGGAACGCATCACTGCGGCCGACGCGCCGCAAGAGGAGATCGACTCCCGCTTCTTCGCCATCATCACCGACCTGGTCGGCACCCCGAACGAACTCATAGACGAACAGGGCGACATAGCCTGGCGCACCCGAAGCACCCTGTGGGGAACAACGGCATGGTCGACGAACAGCACCACGTACACCCCTCTACGCTTTCCAGGCCAGTACTACGACCCCGAAACAGGCCTCCACTACAACTACTTCCGCCACTACGATCCCGAGACGGCCCGGTACCTCACCGCCGACCCCCTCGGGCTGTCCCCCGCCCCCAACCCCGCCACCTACGTTCACAATCCACACGTCTGGACGGATCCTCTAGGGCTGGCCCCAGACATATGCCCCGAGGAAGAGGAAGCCGCCGAGAGAAAACTGAAGCCTGGCGAAATTTATGTTTATCGTGCCGTCATGGATAACGAACTGAAAGATATACTCGGGCCCGCCAACCGTAGATATCGCAACCTCGGCGGGGCAGAGGTAAAATATTTCTCCGCCACCCCTGAAGGGGCTGCCGCGTACGCCCGTCAGGCATTTCACACGTTCGGAGATGGGAGTCCCTACACCCTCACTCGCGGAGTGATCCGGGAAGATGCGATCAACCCGGAGAGCTACATCAGGCATCTAGCCGACGCAGGGGGGAAGGTGGACACCCCCATGGCACTCTCGAACGACGAGATAGCACAAATAGGCCGAGTCCGAATACTCCCATATATGCCGATCCCGTAAGCGACGAGAATGCACCTTTACGTCACGTCAACACGAGCAGCTTCACTGGAGACCTGGAGTGCCACTATTCCTCCCAGTGAAGCGATTGAATACGTTCACACTTACCCACGCTCAATCCAAGCCGACGCTATTTGCATGTCTTCGATCTACGCGCTTGAACGGTACGGTGGTTCACCACGCCACGACGTCGCGCAGATTCTGGACAATCTTCGAAACGACGGCATACCACCGCTAATCGTTGTCCCACCATCGCTTCCCTTGCAGCGGACGCCGGCTGGCACACTTGAGGTAATTTCAGAGTTCCGCAATGAGAGCCCGGCCTATTATGGAATATCCCGAGCTTTCCAGGCCGTCAATCGGTGGAACGAAAGATTGTCTGCACGGAGAATCAATACGCTCGTCTTCGATCTTCCTCTACTCGGCATGGATGACCCAGACGACCGGTCAACGCCAGAATCCGTCCGAAAAGCCATTGCTGACCACCTCACTCCTCACTGACAACGAAGGCGAGGTTCTCATTCGAGGACTGTGCAATCGAACACGGACGCGCCACCGTGTGGATCTGCAACAGGGCTCTGAAGACGCCGCGCCCCTCCGTCGGCGAACGCCCTCTCAGTGAAGCCCACGGCTACCGCAAGTGCCATATACGGGGTGGCGTTACACGCACCGGTTTCCCAAAGCTAAGTCCAGCGCAACACAAAGAACAGAAGAGAGAGGTCAGCGAGTCTCATGTCGTTCGGTCCGCCACCCGTTGGGTTCGAGGCTGCGGCGCCCCCTGTCTGGACACCCCCGTCGCAGATCGAGCAGGCGTTGTTCGAGGCCAAGCGGCGTGGGGACTGGGCGGCGTACTTCCAGGAACTCGCACAGTGCAGGCTGTTCTTCGAGATACAGAAGGACAAGGCGGATGCCACGCCCAGCGCCACGCACGTCGTCTTCGGGCACGATCCCCGTGTCGCCGGCGGCCGGATCTGGGCCGTGTACACCGAGGGCATGCTCCCCGCCCCGGAGCCCCACCGCGTCTTCGACTGGAAGTACCTCGAGTGGTTCCCCAAGGTGTGGCAGCCGACCGACCCACCCCAGATCGTCGTCAACCCGGGCAGCCCGTGCGAGGCCTTCCTCCCCTCCGCGCCCCCACACTCGTCGGCCTGGGCCCAGTACGGGCAACAGGCCTCCCCTCGGAAGCATTCGCTGCAGCTGCGCACGCTCCGCTTCGGCGGCCCCCTCCAGGGCCCCGTCGCCCACGGCCTCGCCTGCGGCGCCCTGCTGTGCGTCCACAACGGCTCCTTCTGGAACGCCATGGCCTGGCACGGCACGGGATACCCGGGCGAGCGCGACCGGCTCCGCGAGTGGTGGGGCATCACCAGCCGCGAGGAGTGGCAGTACTACCTCCGTGACCTGCTCGCCTGCGAGCAGCACAGCTCCGTCTGGGACTTCGCCCTTCGTCTGCGCCGGACCATCGCCCGGGACTTCGGCGGTTACGTCGACGTGGGCTACTGGAAGCAGGCCGCCGCCAACGTGATCCGCGCGAACTCCGAAGGGTCGGTCGTCGTCAGCGAAGAGGGCGTCACGAAGACGGACCCCCGCCCGGAGTCCGAGGTCCAGGCCCGGATCGAGGGCGTGCACCGGCTCATCGGGCGCATCACCCGCTACGAGGCCCGCATGCGCGCGGACGGCGTGCTCGACGAGAACGGGTACGTCTCCTCCGTCGACGCCTGGGACCTCGGCCGCGCCTCGAAGATGGCCCGGTGGGGGCTCGGAGCCCGGTTCGGAACGCTCAAGGAAGCCGAGTCCGCCGTCATCCAGGCCGGCCGCGCAGCCGCTCTGTCCTACAAGTCATGGCGGGACTTCTCCGCCGGCTACATCCTCGGCCGCTCCCTCCACTTCGACGAGGAGGAGTTCGGCCCCTGGTACGAGGACATGGTCAGCGCCCACCAGATCCTGATGTCCGACCCCGACAGCCCCTGGCTGACCATTCCGTTCCGCTGACAGCAGACCACCGCTCTTGCGGGCCGCTCGCGTCTCCCTGTTCTGCAGCGAGGTGGGTCAAGGGTGGCCCGGAGGGCCATCGCCGGAGGCGACGTGGAGCGCCCTTGACGCACCTCCGGGGACACGACACCGACGGGGAAGCGAGCGGCCCAACGGCCACTTGCTCACTCCTCGGCGAACAGCTCCGTCGCCTGTGAGGCGTGGACCGCCCGCTGAGCCCAGACCTCCAGTTGGTCCAGATCCGAGCAGTGCATGACTCGTTCACGGATGGAGTCGGGCACGGGGATGCCCCGCCATTCCAGGATGCGCAGGGTCATCTCCTGCCGATCCTGAACGCGACCCTGCTCCACCCCTTCCTCGCGTACCTGTTCGGCCAGCGGGTGTCGCCAGAAGTACTGGATCGCCGTCATCAGGTCCCTCCACATCTGCTTCGCCTGGGCATCAACCAGGCAGGAGTCGACGAACTGCACGAAGACTGCGGCACTGTCCGGATCGATGGTCCGCAGGGCGGCGGCCAGGGATTCCAGTATGGCCGCAGCCCGTGGCCCACGCCCGTGCGTCATGGCCGACAGCACCGCAAGGGGGACGTCCTTCTCCGCCTGCCGCTCATCGGCGATCACCGGCACGTTGTCCGGCCCCAGCACCAGCGGCCGTACCGTCAGCGACTCCCAGCCCGGGAAACCGAGCCGGATCGGACGCGACGCCCAGCGCTCCGTGGCACTGCTCTGGGTGATCACGATGAGCACCGGCTCGCACCGGTACTTCTCGTACAGGTAGGACAGGTAGTACGGCCAACTGCCCCGCTTGCGCTCGTCCACCTTGCCCTGCGACTCCACCACCAGCAGATACGTGCCCTCGTCCGTCTCCGCCCGCAGCAGGGTGTCCACCCGGCGCTCGACCGGCTCGATCTCGGTCAGATCGATGTTCAGCGCCGCGATCTCCCGCGGTTCGGGGAAGGGCACGTGCAGCACCCGCTGTAACGCCCGCGTCAGCAACGCCGGATCCTTCTGGAAGATCCGGTGCAGCGCCTCATGCGACGAGCCGACCATCACGCCACCCCCAGCTCACACCACACGTACTTGCCCCGGTCCCCGAACCGCGCCGCCGGCCGCCACCCCCAGTACTGCGCGCACGCCCTCACCAGCCCCAGCCCCCGACCGTCCTCCAGCTCCAGCCCGGCCACCTGCTCCAGCGGCCGCGGCGGATCCGGCGGCGCCGGGTCGGTGTCCCACGCCCCGATCCACACCGTCCCCTCCGGCGTTCGGCGGACCCTGAGCGCGGCCGGCCCCTTGGTGTGCCGTACGGCGTTGGAGACCAGCTCCGCCGCCAGCAGCTCCGCGGTGTCCACCAGGCCGATCAGACCGTGCACCGTCAGGATCAGCCGCAGCGTGCGGCGGCACACCGTCACCGCTCTGACGTCGTTGGGGATGCAGAGGGTGTAGTCCCAGGACTCGACAGGCTCGATTTCGGGCATGGGCATGCGTCATCAACTCCGGTGAGTGAGTGGGGATACGCCGCACGGTGGCCTGCCGCAGCCGTCATGGCAGGAGGGAGCGGTGCGCTTCCGCTGCGTGTGCGTTGCGTCACCGACGGTAGATCTAAATCTAGGGACGCGGCAAGCCAGTCGCGTAATCTGAGCCCGAACGAGTTGCGCCAACAGTCCGGTGAGGAGAGCCAGTCGATGGTGAAGAGGCGCGAGCCGACGGCACGCCAGCTGCGCCTGGCGACTGAGCTGCGCAGGCTTCGCGAGGCGGCGGGCCTCAACTCCCGCCAGGCGGCCGCATTGCTCGGCGTCGCCCCAGCCCAGATCACCCATATCGAGTCGGCGCTCGCGGGCGTGAGCGAGCAGCGGCTACGCCGCCTCGCCTCTCACTACGCATGCACCGACGACGAGTTCGTCGATGCCCTGGCGGCAATGGCCACCGACCGCACGCACGGCTGGTGGGAGGAGTTCCGGGGTTCGCTGCCCAACTCGTTCCTGGACCTGGCCGAACTGGAACACCACGCCACTTTCCTCCGTGAGGTGGCCATCCTGTACGTGCCGGGCCTGCTGCAGACGGAGGACTACGCTCGCTCGGTTTTCTCCGCCCGAGTTCCCGAACTGACGTGTGACGAGCTTGAGTTGCGCGTCCGGCACCGCATGAGGCGTCAGCAGCTCACCGTTCCGTACGAGCTGGTCATCCATGAGGCCGCCCTACGCATCAGAGTCAGCGACCGTGCCACCTCCCGGGCCCAGCTGAGCAAGCTGCTGGAACGCTCCGCAGCGGACGACGTCACCCTACGCGTCATCCCCTTCGACCTGGACGGCTTCGCGAGGGCCGCCAGCTCCATGACGTACGTCGGCGGCTCTGTTCCCAAGCTGGACACGGTTGTGCGCGACGTACCCCACGGCTCGGCCTTCATCGACTCCGAAGCCCAGCTCAGCGCCTTTCGAACGCGTTTCCGTAAGGTGGAGGCCGTATCGCTCGACCCCGACCGGTCGCGCGACTTCATCCACAAGCTGGCGCAAGAGCTGTGAGGCATCCCATGGACATCCCCGG
Source organism: Streptomyces sp. NPDC048192 (assembly GCF_043202415.1). Classification (NCBI taxonomy): domain Bacteria; kingdom Bacillati; phylum Actinomycetota; class Actinomycetes; order Kitasatosporales; family Streptomycetaceae; genus Streptomyces; species Streptomyces sp. NPDC048192. The sequence continues at coordinate 4,775 of NZ_JBIDAL010000024.1, read as the reverse complement.
CGACTGGCGGAAGTCGTCCTACTCGGGCCCCGACGACGGCAACAACTGCGTGGAAATCGCCCCCACCCCAACCCACATATCCGTTCGCGACTCCAAGCACCCAGCCGTCGGCCCCCTCACCGTCCCAGCCGGATCCTTCGCCCTCTTCATCGACGCCCTGAAGAAAACGCCGTAGCGTGGGCCTCCCAAGGCTCGGCGGAGGAGCCGGCTAACGCACCACCCGATACCGGACATACACGACGCCCGAGTCGAAGGTGCGGGTCTCGGCCAGTTCGAGATCCACCCGGCGCTGCCGCCGGGGGAAGAACGGGATGCCGCCGCCGACCAGCACCGGGTAGACCCTGGCCCGGTACTCGTCGATCAGGTCCAGCGCGGCCGCCTCGGCGGCGAGCGTCGCGCCGCCGATCGCGATGGGGCCCTCGCCCGGCTCGGCTCGCAAGCGCGCGATCTCCTCCGCGAGGCCGCCGGAGGCCAGGCGGGCGTTGCCCTGGACCTCCGGCAGCGTGGTGGAGAACACCACTTTCGGGAGCCGTTTCCAGATCGCGGCGAAGTCGAGCGTCGGGAAGTCGAGCGAGGGATCCTGGCCGGCGGTCTCCCAGTACAGCATCGTCTCGTACAGCCGCCGTCCCATGAGGTGGACGCCGAGCGCTCGCACCTCGTCGGTGGCGAAGCGGAAGACCTCCTCGTCGGGGGCCGTCCAGCCGAAGTCGCCGTCCGGCCCCACGATGTAGCCGTCGAGCGAGACGCTCATCGAATAGGTCACGCTGCGCATCAGCAGTCCTCCTCACGCCCTCTTCGTCGAGGCGCTGAAGAAGGCCCCGTGACGCACACCCGAACGCCGGCCCGCCGGCCCCCGCTCTACCGCAGCAGCACCCCCGCCCCCTCCACCCCCTCCTGCGACGGCACCGCCACCAGCCCCAGCTCGGCGCTCGACGCCAGCAGGCGGTGTGCCGGGAGGATGCGGACCGTGTAGCCGTAGGGGCCGGTGCGGTCCAGGGACAGGGGGCCCTCGTACAGCAGGCGGCCCTCCAGGTCGGGTGCGCCCGTCGGTTTCAGGGGGACGACCGTCGCGTCCGTGATGCGGTCCTCCGCGTCCACCCTGCCCGACACCGCCTGCACCTCGACGTCGTCGGGGGACAACGAGCCGAGCGCCACCCGCACCCGCAGGCCCACCGTGGACCCCAGTTCCGCCGTGGCCGTCGGTGCCGTCGTCTCCACGTGGTCGACGCTCACCGCGGACCAGGCCGCACGCACCCGTGCCTTCCAGGCGGCCAGGTCGCTCGCGGTGTCGGGGGTGAGGGCGCGGTGGGCCTGGGCGGCGGGGACGTAGAGGCGGTCGACGTACTCGCGGACCATGCGGCCGGCCAGCACCTTCGGGCCCAGCAGAGCCAGGGTCTGGCGGACCATCTGGATCCAGCGGTCGGGCAGGCCGCCGCGGCCCCGCTCGTAGAAGCGCGGGGTCACCCGCTGCTCCAGCAGGTCGTAGAGGGCCGCCGCCTCGATGTCGTCGCGGCGGTCGGGGTCGGTGCCCGCCCCGTCCGCCGTGGGGATGGCCCAGCCGAAGTCCGGCTGGAACCATTCGTCCCACCAGCCGTCGAGGACGGACAGGTTCAGGCAGCCGTTCAGGGCCGCCTTCATGCCGCTCGTGCCGCAGGCCTCCAGCGGGCGCAGGGGGTTGTTCAGCCAGACGTCGCAGCCGGGGTAGAGCTTCTGCGCCATCGCCATGCCGTAGTCGGGGAGGAAGACGACGCGGTGACGGACCCTGGGGTCGTCGGCGAAGCGGACCAGCTCCTGGACCAGGCGCTTGCCGCTGTCGTCCGCGGGGTGCGCCTTGCCCGCGACCACGATCTGGATGGGGCGGTCCGGGTGCAGCAGCAGGTCCATCAGGCGGTCGCGGTCGCGGAGCATCAACGTCAGGCGCTTGTACGACGGCACCCTGCGCGCGAAGCCGATCGTCAGGACGTCCGGGTCGAGCACGCCGTCGATCCAGCCCAGTTCGGCGTCTCCTGCGCCGCGTTGCCGCCAGGACGCCCGCAGCCGTTCCCGTACCTCCTGCACCAGTTGTTCGCGCAGGGTGCGGCGCAGTTCCCAGATCTCCTGGTCGTCGATGTCCGCGACCGAGTCCCAGCGGTCGGTGCCGCCGACGGTCAGCGCGTCCTCGGCCCGCTCGGAACCGACCTGGCGGGCGCCGAGCCGCAGCACCTCGGGGGCCACCCAGGTCGGGGCGTGCACCCCGTTGGTCACGGAGGTGATCGGCACCTCCTCGGGGTCGAATCCCGGCCACAGGCCCGCGAACATCTCCCGGCTGACCTGGCCGTGCAGCAGGGAGACCCCGTTCGCGCGCTGGGCCAGCCGCAGTCCCATGACGGCCATGTTGAACAGGTTGGGTTCGCCGCCCGGGTACGTCTCCATGCCGAGGGTGAGGATCCGCTGCACGTCGATGCCGGGGAGTTCGGCGTCGGGGCCGAAGTGCCGGGCGACCAGTTCCCGGTCGAAGCGGTCGATGCCGGCCGGGACGGGGGTGTGGGTGGTGAAGACGGTGCCGCCGCGCACCGCCTCCAGGGCCGAGTCGAAGTCCAGCCCCCGCGCGCACAGTTCGGCGATGCGCTCCAGGCCGAGGAATCCGGCGTGCCCCTCGTTGGTGTGGAACACCTCCGGCTCGGGGTGCCCGGTCAGCCGGCAGTACGTCCGTACCGCCCGGACCCCTCCTATCCCCAGCAGCATCTCCTGCAGCAGCCGGTGCTCGCTGCCGCCGCCGTAGAGCCGGTCTGTGACGCCGCGTTCGCCGAGGTCGTTCTCCTCCACGTCCGAGTCGAGCAGCAGCAGCGGCACCCGGCCCACCTGGGCCAGCCAGATCCGGGCGTGGAGCGCCTTGCCGCCGGGCAGCGCGAGCGAGACCTGTGCGAGGGCGCCGTCGGGCTCCTTCAGCTGGGTGAGGGGCAGCTCGTTGGGGTCGAGCACCGGGTAGTGCTCCTGCTGCCAGCCGTCGCGGGACAGGGACTGCCGGAAGTATCCGTGCCGGTAGAGCAGGCCTACGCCGATCAGGGGTACGCCGAGGTCGCTGGCGGCCTTGAGGTGGTCGCCCGCGAGGATGCCGAGGCCGCCGGAGTACTGGGGCAGGGCGGCCGTGATGCCGAACTCCGGGGAGAAGTACGCGATGGCGGCGGGCAGGCCGGCCGCCTGGGTCTGGTACCAGCGGTCGCCGGTCAGATAGTCGTCGAGGTCGTCGGCGACCGCGCCGAGGCGGCGCAGGAAGCGCCGGTCCCCGGCCAGCTCGGCCAGCCGGGCGGGGCGCACCCGGCCCAGGGTCCGCACCGGGTCGCCGCCGGCCGCGGCCCAGGCCTCGGGGTCGACGGACTGGAACAGGTCGCGCGTTTCCGCATGCCAGGACCAGCGCAGATTGCGCGCCAGGTCGCTCAGCGGCCGGAGAGGTTCGGGGAGAACGGGACGGACGGTGAACCGACGGATCGCCTTCACACTTCCACCTCGGACGCGTCGCGGAGTGAGACGCACGGCGCTGTACGTCTCGTCGTCATCTTCGACGGTAGTTGTTACCCGGGGGTCGGTGGGGACGCGCACGGCGGGGGTGTCGGGGCGTTAAGGGGCGGTCGGCGGGCACCCGGTGAAAGGGACCGGTCTTGCGGGTGGACATACGCGTGAGTAGTTAACAAAGTATCCGGATTGCCCACCCGAACAGGGTGGGAAGGCTCCTCCGGTACACACCCCACAGCCGTCCCACAGCACCTCGCAGGACCCACCTCCCCATATCCATCCGCCCACACCCTCGTTGACGCGGACAGGAGCGGTCATGCCCGCCACGCACGACTCGTCATCACCCCCGACAAGCAGCAAGGACACGGCAGCGGCAGAGCCGACGGCCCCGTCGGCGGCGAAGAAACCGGCCGGTGAACCGGCCGGCGGCCCGGCCAGGAAGGCGGCCAGGAAGGCAGACACCAGGGCAGTCACGAAGGCGGCCACCAGGACGGCCTCGAAGACGCCCGGGAACACGGCCGGGAACACGGCTGCGAAACCGGCCAAGAAGACGGCCAAGAAGGCAGTGCCGGCCAAGAAGGCGGCCACGAAGACGGCTCAGAAGGCGGTCGGGAAAACGGCTGGGAAAACTCTCGGCAAGAAGTCCGTAAAGGCCGCCTCCGGTGTCACCGGCTCCGCCGAGGCCTCGCCGGGTGGGGGTGACGCCGTACCCCGGCACCGGGGCACCACTCTCGGCCGCATCCCCGTCCTCGACGTACGGCCCGTGGTCCAGCACGGGCGCAGGCCCGCCAAGGCGGTGACCGGCGAGTCGTTCGAGGTGTCGGCCACCGTCTTCCGGGAGGGGCACGACGCCGTCGCGGCGAACGTGGTGCTGCGCGACCCGGGCGGCCGGCCCGGGCCGTGGACGCCGATGCGCGAACTGGCCCCGGGCACCGACCGCTGGGGCGCCACCGTCACCGTGGGTGAACCGGGCCGCTGGACCTACACGGTGGAGGCCTGGTCCGACCCGGTCGCCACCTGGCGGCACCACGCCGGCATCAAGATCCCGGCGGGCATCGACACCGAGCTGGTCCTGGAGGAGGGCGCCCGGCTGTACGAGCGCGCGGCCGCCGGGGTGCCGGAGGCGCAGCGGCAGGTCGTCCTGGACGTCGTGGGCGCCCTGCGGGACGAGGAACGCCCGGCCGCCTGGCGGCTCGCGGCGGCGCTGGCGCCGGAGGTGACGGACGTGCTGGCCCGTCATCCGCTGCGGGAGCTGGTGACCGCTTCCGATCCGATGCCGCTGC
>NZ_JBIDAL010000023.1:0-134586 GCF_043202415.1 Streptomyces sp. NPDC048192 | reverse complement strand
CGAGATACGCGCCGACCTCCACCAGGGACTCCTCCAACTCGCGTGCGCTCTCATCTGTTTGAGGCGGCTCCGCACCGCATTCTGAAACGATCAGTTACCCGACCCGCTGCCCGCCGTCCTCGGGCCACGAGGGTGCGGGCGTCGTCGAGGCCGTCGGCGACATCATCACCACCGTCGAGCCGGGCGTCCACGTCGTGCTGTCCGTCGCCTACTGCGACCACTGCACGCTCTGGTCGCAGTCGGCGTCGACGCCGAAGGGCACCGCGAGTTCCTCGGCCTGGAGGTCGCCACCATCGAGGATGGCGCCAGATGGCTCGCCTTCCTGCGCTCGCTGATCGCCCACGGCCTGGGCACGGTCCAGCCACACCTCGACCTTGCCGGGCTGGAGGACGAGGCGGCCTACGTCATCTCCGTCGTCCTCGCTCACGGCCGCCCGCGCTCACGGAGTGATCCAAGCGTGCCTGAGCAGGCAGATCTGGTACTTGCCGACCCTGCGTGTCGGGGAGCCGGCGCCACGGCCCGCATCTCCTGCTATGGCCGCCACCTACCCGAGAAATACGCCCAGTTCAACGGGACCACGCCCAGCTGTGGGCGCCTGGCGAGCGAGCCTTCGCCCGCCTCAAGCAGTGGCGGATCTTCCGCAAGGTCTGATGTAGCCCGATCCCGATCACGAGGGCAGCTGTCCGATGGCAGAAATACTCTGGTGCGAAGGCGGGCAGGTCCACCACACGTCGTCATGTTCGACGCCGAGTGGCGGCGCCCCTGCGTAGCAGCATCCACCTCGACAGGCCTGCGGCGTGCGAACGCAGTACGTCGGGCGCCGCGGCGATGTTCGCCACGGCGCCCGACGCTGTACGGCCGGAACGGCTCAGAGGTACACGGTCTGCGTCTGCTGGTACCCGGTGAGGCCCTCGGGACCCAGCTCGCGGCCGAGGCCGCTGGCCTTGACGCCGCCGAAGGGTGCGGCGGGGTCGGGGATGTAGCGGTTGACGCCGATGGTGCCGGTGTGGACCCGGTGGGCGACGGCCCGTCCGCGCTCGGGGTCGGAGGTCCACACTGTGCCGCCGAGCCCGAACTCGGAGTCGTTGGCGAGGCGGACGGCGTCGTCCACGTCGTCGTACGGGATGAGGGAGAGCACCGGGCCGAAGATCTCCTCCTGCGCGATGACGGCGTTGTTGTCGACGTCGGCGAAGACGGTCGGCTGCACGTACCAGCCGCGCTCCAGACCATCGGGGCGGCCGCCTCCGGTGGTCAGCCGGGCGCCCTCGCTGCGGCCCTTGGCGATGTATGACTCCACCCGCTCGCGCTGCCGCGCGGTGGCCATCGGCCCGACATGCGTCGCGGGATCGCCGGCGTCGCCGACGGTGAGGGAACCCGCGAAGGCGGTGAAGGCGTCGACGACCTCGCCGTAGCGGCTGCGCGGAGCGAGGACGCGGGTGCCGAGGAAGCAGGTCTGGCCGTTGTTGAGGAGCGTGGCGCCGAACAGGCCCTCGCCTATTTTCGTCAGGTCCAGGTCGGCGTCGTCTAGGACGATCGCCGCCGACTTGCCGCCGAGTTCCAGGGTGACCGGGCGCAGCAGGCGTCCGCAGGTCTCGGCGATGGCGCGGCCGGCGGCGGTGGAGCCGGTGAAGGCGACCTTGTCGACGGCCGGGTGGGCGACCAGGTAGGCGCCTGTCTCGCGTCCCGCGGGGACGATGTTGATCACGCCGGCCGGTACTCCGGCGTCCTCTACGGCCTCGGCCAGCAGGTAGGCGTCCAGGACCGTCTCCGGAGAGGGCTTGACGACTAGGGTGCAGCCGGTGGCCATCGCTGGCGCGATCTTGAACATGGTCAGGGCCTGCGGGAAGTTCCACGGCACGATCGCCGCGACGACGCCGACGGGCACTTTGCGGACCTCGATGGAGCCGCCCAAGAGGCCGGGCCGTGTCTCCGCTGTGGTCAACTCCCTTGCGAGAGCGGCGTAGTAGCGCAGCACGGCGCTTGGGTAACCCGTCTCCAGCTGGCGGGCCACCGCGACCGGCATTCCGTTCTGGGCGCTGACCCGCTCGACGAAGTCGGCGGCCCGCCGGTCGATCGCGTCCGCGAGCCGGTCCATCACCTCGGCCCGCCGGGCGGGTTCCCAATTCGACCAACCGGACGGGTCGTCGACGGCGGCACGCGCGGCGGCGACCGCGCGGTCGATGTCGGCCTCGGTACCCTCCGGCACAAGTCCCAGGGGCTCTTCCGTGCTGGCGTTGATAGGAGTGATCGAACGGTCCGTAGCGGGGCGGATCCATTCGCCGCCGATGTAGAAGGTGTCATACCGGAGGTTCATCAAGGGCTCCTTGGTCGTTGAGGCATGAAGGGATGCTGCGGCGCGGCGCGGGCCGGCGGCGGAGCGTCTCTGGGACGTGATGGGGGCGGGGGTGCTGCGGATCCGGCTCGGCAGCAGGCGCGCATCAGGGCGGCGTCGCTGCTCCCACAGGGTCGTGCCAGCGTGCGCAATGGCGCCGCGTGGAGGACGGTGAGTCGCAGCGGGACCGTCCGGCGTGGCCCGCGGGTCATGGCAGGGTGCCGGAGGCGGGGCTGGTAGCGGTGGCGGACCGGAGAGATGCCCCATGCGGACGCGGGGTCGACTGCCTCGCGCGGTAGGCCCCGCCGCCCGTGGCTCAGGAGAGCGCCCGTCCGCCCCCGAGACCGTCGATGAGCGCGCGGGCATCCGAGGCCTGCTGTTCGCGCGTCATAGGGGTTCCGTCGCGTCCCGTGCTGCGGGACTTCCCCCGCCGGTCGTCGTTGATGACCGTGAACGCGTCCCGGAGTTCCTCGGCCATGGCCGAGTAGCAACCGGCATCTCCGCCGGCCCCGCTGATCAGCAGCAACGCGGGCCCGCTCCCGCGAAGTTCGTAGTAAAGCTCGGCGTCGCCCACGTCGAACAGGCCTGCGCGCATGTGATCACTCCGCTCTCGGCACCTTGTTGCAGTGCCGTTGCCGGTAGGTTTCCCATCGGCAAATTAGGGCCGGGATGTCATGCAGTGGTGTTCAACTATTGGACACTTCTCAGGTGTTTAGAGGTTGATCTTCAGGACGCGCATACGGTTGTAGAGGGTCGTCCTGCTGATGCCGAGTTCCTGGGCGGCGCGCAGCTTGTTGCCCCGGAACTTGCGCAGCGCGCCGGTGATCGCGTCGTGCTCGGCCCGCTCCAGCGGCGTCATGCTGCGCCGCCGTGGGCTGATCCGATAGGCCTCCGGCAGATCGCGGGGCGTGACATCGCCCGCTGAGCGGCGCTCGGCGACCGTGCGGACGACGGTATCCAGCTCGCGCAGGTTGCCGGGCCATGGATGGCCGGCCAGGACGGCGAGGGCGGTCGGTGTGAAGCGCACCCGGTCGCCGAAGCCCAGGTTGTCGAGCATGGCCCGGACCAATCCCGGGAGTTCCTCCGCGCGGTCGCGCAGGAGGGCCAGTTCGATGTGGGCGGGGCAGTCGGCGGCGAGGACCGCGCTGTGTCCTGTGAGTTCGGCGAGGGGAGGGCCGGTCAGAGCCATCGGCGGGCGGGACCGTTCCATGAGCCGCCGCAGCCGGGCGGCACAGGGGCCGGGCAGCAGATGGACGTCCTCGACGAGCAACAGGTCCGGATTGTCCTTTGTGGCCTGCTCCAGGTCGGCGAGCCACGTCGCTTCTCCTCGTACGGCTGCTTCGGACGCGTCGAGGGCGGTGATCCGGACCCCGTCCCCGCCCGCCAGTGATCGCACGGTCGTGGTGCGTCCGGTGCCGGGTGCGCCGCCGACATACACGGGTGTGCCCGGCGCGATCGCCACGGACTGTGTGGCCGTGCGCCGGGTGGATCCGCGGCCGCGGACCGTCGCGTCCGCAGGGTCAGGGTCGTCGAACTCGAACAGCACACCGTCCGTCCCGCGGGCGACGGCCTGGAGCCGCACGGATACGACACGGCCGGAGGACAGCTCGAACGTGCGGATCGCAGGCGGCCGTGCGCTGCCGTCGGCGCCGCGGCGGCCGAGGTCGGCGGCGAACTCGCGGAGCCGGATGTGGTCGACGGGATCGAGGAGCTCCACGGCGGCAGGGCTCGTCAGCACCACTCCTTCGCCGAGAACGAGCACCGGCCGGTTCCGCCTGGCCGTGGCTGCCTGGTAGGCCGCCAGCATCCGCTGCTCGGCGCGTCGCGCGGTGAGCAGGAGCCGTTCCTCGACATCGCGCGCGGCCCGCGCGATGACGGTAGCGAGCAGGGGGGAATGGTTCCTGGTCAGGCAGGTGATGTCCAGGACGCCTTCCAGGCGGTGGGTGACCGGATGCCGGATCGGATGGCCGTAGCAACTGAACCGCTTGAACGGCTCCAGGTAGTGCTCCTCACCGTGCACCGCGACCCCGCGACGGAGCTCATGGGCCGTGGCGATGGAGTTCGTCCCGGTCGTCTCCTCCAGGAACACCCCGCCCGTCACGACACCGAGCGCCTCCAACCTGGCGCGCAGCGGACGGGACCCGACAGGCAGGCCCACGATCCGCGACTCGCGGTCGGCCAGCAGCACACAGAAATCCGCGCTGCCGAGCTGCTCGGCCAGCTCAGAGAGCACCGGTTCGGCGGCGCTCACCAGACGGCCACGCCGGTGCACCGCGTCCGGCTCCACGCGCAGGTTCGCAGCGGTGGGGGTGAGCCCGCTCAGCTCGGAGCGCCACCAGGAGCGCGCGATCTCCGGACGGAGAGTGGTGTCACCGGGGTGCACGGTGGCCTCCCACGAGGTACCTGCCGCGGTGGAGCGGCTCGGGGCGGGTGTGGGCAGGGCAAGCGGTTCAGTCGGGCAGGGGGACCCGGGTTCCTTCGCCGGAACAGACTGCTCGCAGGTGGGTCATGAGCGCCGCCTGAAGAGCGTGGGGTTGTTCGGCGGCGAGATGGCCGCTGCCGATGACCTCCAGGGTGGCGTTCGGTATTGCCTCCGCGAGCTCCTGGGCGTGCTGCACGGGGGTGGCGGTGTCGTGGGAGCCAGCGACGACGAGAGCAGGGGCGGTGATCGAGGCCAGATCCGGGCGCAGGTCGTACGCGGCGAGGGCGTCGCAGCATGCCGCGTAGCCGGCTCGGTCGGCCCCGGTGAGGTTGCTGAGCAGCCTGCGGCCGAAGGGGGTGTCGGCGAAAGCTGAGGTGGCGAACCATCGGTTCGGGGTGGTTTCCAGCAGGGGAGTGGTTCCCTTCAGCCGTACCAGGGCGGCGCGCTCATGCCAGGGCTCGGGCGGACCGAAGTGTGCCGAGGAGCAGACCAGGGCCAGGGAAGAGATGCGGTAGGGGTGGTGGACCGCGAGATGCGCCCCGATGGCTCCTCCCAGGGAGATGCCCGCGTAGTGGAAGCGGTCCCAGCCGTGATGATCGGCGAGGGCGAGTACCAGTGATGCGAGGTCGTCGACCGTTGTGCGGCCTGGTTCGGGGTCGCGCAGGAGGGCAGTGGTGGAATCGGCGTGGCCGGGCAGGTCGAAGCGCACTACTCGGAAACGGCGGCTGAGGCTGGGCAGTTGGGGTTCCCAGACGGCCTTGGAGGTGCCGAGGGACGGTCCGAGGATCAGGGGCGGTGCGTCCAACGGGCCTACGATGTGGTGGTCCAGCAGGCGGGGTGTGGACATGGTGGCGCCTCCGGTGCTCAGCGTTCGAGGACGAGGGCGAGGCCTTGGCCGACGCCGATGCAGAGGGTGGCCACGCCGGTGCCGGAACCGCGACGGGCGAGCTGGTGGGCGACGGTGCCGGCGAGCCGGGCGCCGGAGGCGCCGAGGGGATGTCCGAGCGCGATGGCGCCGCCCTGGGGGTTGAGGATCGCGGGGTCGAACTCGGGCCATTCGGCGAGGCAGCCGAGGACTTGGGCGGCGAACGCCTCGTTGAGTTCCAGGACGGACAGGTCGGCGAAGGTCCTACCGGCCTTGGCGAGGGCGCGGTTGGTGGCCTCCACCGGGCCGAGCCCGAAGTACTGCGGCTCGATCGCCGAGACACCGGACGCCGAAATACGGGCGAGGGGTTCGCGGCCGGTGGCGCGCAGTCCCACTTCGTCGACGAGGAGCAGGGCGGCGGCGCCGTCGTTGAGCGGGGAGGCGTTGCCTGCCGTGACCGTGCCTCCGTCGGCACGGAAGGCGGGCTTCAGCTTGGCCATCGTCTCCAGGGAGGCGTCCGGGCGTACACCTTCGTCGGCGGCGAGGACGCCCGGATCGCCCTTGCGGCGCGGGATGGTGACCGGGACGATCTCGATGTCGAACAGGCCATGTTGCTGTGCGGAGGTGGCCTTCTGGTGGGAGGCCAGGGCGAACTCGTCCTGCTCTTCTCGGCCGATCTTGTGTTTGTCGGCGATGAGTTCGGCGGACTCCCCGAGGGGGATGGTCCACTGTGGTTCCATCTCGGGATTGACCATGCGCCAGCCGAGCGTGGTCGAGTACAACTGGGCGTGTCCGGCAGGGAAGGGCTTGTCGCTCTTGGGCAGCACGTAGGGTGCGCGGGTCATCGACTCGACCCCGCCGGCCACGACGACGTTCGCGTCACCGAGGGCGATCGCACGGTAGCCCTGGATCACGGCTTCCAGGCCGGAGGCGCACAACCGGTTGACCGTCACGCCCGGCACGGAGGTGGGCAGCCCGGCCAGCAGTGCCGCCATACGGGCAACGTTGCGGTTCTCCTCGCCTGCGCCGTTGGCGTTGCCGAGGTACACGTCGTCGACCGCGGCCGGATCCAACGTGGGTGTGCGGGCGAGGAGTTCGCGGATGACGTGAGCGGCGAGGTCGTCCGGGCGCACCGATGCCAGGGCGCCGTTGTAGCGGCCGACCGGGGTGCGGACCGCGTCGATGATGTAGACGTCCTTCATGACGGGATCCCCTCAGCCACCCGCAGCTTCGCTGCGGTGTTCTCGATGATGTCGTCGACTGCGGCGCCCGGCGCGGTTTCGACGAGCAGCAGTCCGTCGTCGGTGACGTCGAGGACGCCGAGGTCGGTGATGATCCGGTTCACGCACTGCCTGCCGGTCAGCGGCAGCGCGCACTCCTGAAGGATCTTCGGGCTGCCGTCCTTGGCGGTGTGCGTCATCAGAACGATGACCGTGCGGGCGCCGTGGGCGAGGTCCATCGCTCCGCCGATGCCGGTGACCAGCTTCCCCGGGATGGCCCAGTTGGCCAGGTCTCCGCGTGCGGAGACCTGCATGGCTCCCAGCACGGCGACGTCGATGTGCCCGCCGCGGATCATGGAGAACGACAGGGCCGAGTCGAAGAAGGACGCCCCGGGCAGCACTGTGACGGTCTCCTTGCCGGCGTTGATCAGATCCGGATCGACGGCGTCCTCACTTGGGTACGGACCGGTGCCCAGGATGCCGTTCTCGCTCTCCAGCACCACCTCCACGTCCTCCGGGAGGTGGTTCGGGATCAGTGTCGGCAGGCCGATGCCGAGGTTGACGTACTGCCCGTCCTTGAGCTCACGCGCCGCCCGTGCGGCCATCTCGTCACGCGTCCAGGCCATCAGCCGCTCACCGTCCGCTGCTCGATCTTCTTGTCGGCCGCCTGCTCGGGGGTGAGGGCCACTACCCGCTGTACGAAGATTCCCGGCAGGTGGACCGCGTCCGGGGCGATCTCCCCGGGTTCGACGAGCTCCTCCACCTCCGCGATCGTCACCCGTCCTGCCATCGCCGCGAGCGGGTTGAAGTTCCGGGAGGATTTGTTGAAGACCAGGTTCCCGTGGCGGTCGCCCTTCGCCGCCCGCACCAGGGCGAAGTCGGTGCGGATGCCGCGCTCGAGCACGTACTCCACCCCGTCGAACGCGCGGACCTCCTTCGGCGCCGAGGCCAGCGCAACCCCGCCGGCGCCGTCGTAGCGCCACGGCAGTCCGCCCTCGGCGACCTGCGTGCCGACGCCGGCCGGGGTGTAGAAGGCGGGAATGCCGGCCCCGCCCGCGCGCAGCCTCTCGGCGAGCGTGCCCTGCGGGATCAGCTCCACCTCCAGTTCCCCGGCCAGGTACTGGCGGGCGAACTCCTTGTTGGCGCCGATGTAGGAGCCGGTCACCCGGGCGATCCGCCCCGCGGCCAGCAGGACCGCGAGACCGGAGTCCATCGCCCCGCAGTTGTTGGACACCACGCTCAGATCGCTCACGCCGCGCTCGTACAGTGCCTGGATCAGCACGTTCGGCACACCGCTGAGTCCGAATCCGCCGACCGCCAGTGACGCGCCGTCGGGCACATCGGCCACCGCCTCCACAGCGGTGCCGGCGACCTTGTTCATGAGCCGGCCGCCAGATCCGAGGGATGCTGAGCCAGGGGCGTGACCTCGATGCTCAGATAGGGAAAAAGCGGCAGGTTCCACAGGATCCGGTGCAGTGCCTCGTTGTCGGCGACATCGAAGATGCTGATGTTGGCGTACTGGCCGACGCACCGCCAGATGTGCGCCCACTCACCGGTCTTCTGCAGCTCCTGGCAGTATGCCTTCTCCCGGGCCACCAGCTCCGCGCGGACCTCGGGATCGAGGTCGCGTGGAATGTCCACGTCCATGCGTACCGCGAACAGCACCGCTCATCACGCCTTGTCGAGAACGAAGTCGTAGGTGACCTCGCGGCCGTTGCTGCCCGGGACCGGGCTCGGGTCCAGGATCAGTTCGGGCTTGACGGCGGAGGCGATGTCGTCGGCGACGTGCTCGCCGCCCTTGAAGTAGAGCTGGGTGGTGATGAGCTGGTGGCCCGGGGCCGACACCTTCAGGTGGAGGTGGGCGGGGCGCCAGGCGTGCCAGCCGGCGGCCGCGATCAGCTTGCCGCAGGAGCCGTCCGTCGGGATCTGGTACGGCGCCGGCTCGATGGTGTGGATCTTGAAGTTGCCCTGGTCGTCGGCGATGACCGTGCCGCGCAGGTTCCATTCGGGCAGGCCCGGGGCGAACTGGGAGTAGAACCCGTCGCTCTCGGCGTGCCAGATCTCCACCGTGGCGCCGGACAGCGCCGTGCCGTCCACGCTCGTCACCTGGCCCTGGAACAGCAGGGGGGTGCCCTCTTCACCCTCGCGCATCGGCAGGGTCGCCTCGGCGGGCAGGCGCGGGGAGTCGGGGACGTAGTACGGGCCCTCGATGGTGCCCTTGCTGCCCTCACGGTTCTCGTTGGCGACTTCCTCCACGACGTGCTCGACCCACACGTCCAGGAAGAGCGGCCACTCGCCGTCCTCGCCGACCTGGATCAGCCAGGACTTCAGTGCGTCGTACTCGGCGTACGTCACCTTGTGCCGGCGGATGATGTCGTGGGCGGCGGCGAGGAGTTCGCGGACCAGCGAGTCGACGCGCTTGGTGTCGACGTCGGTGGCCTCGGCGCGCTGCTTGCTGCGGAACTGCTCGGTGGCGGCGGCTCCGGAGGCGGCCGCGGTGGCCTGCTCGGTGATGTTGTCGGTCATGGGTGTCCCGTCCCTTGGATGAGTTCGCCTGATGAGTGCGTCTGAATGAGGGTGGTCCGGGTGAGTTCGCGGTATGTGGTTCAGCGGTCCTGGCGGTAGCGGGCCAGCTTGTCGGGGTCGATGTCGATGCCGAGTCCGGCGTCCTCGCGGATGCGCAGGTTGCCGTGCGCGATGGTCAGTGGTTCGGCGAGGAGGTCGTCGGTCATGTCCAGGAAGTTGGACAGCTCGCCCGCGTGCCGGGCCGACGAGCGGTGCGCGGCGCCGAAGGCGACCGAGCACAAGGTCCCTACCTGGCCATCGATCTGATTGCCCATCACCACCTCCACGCCCAGTCCCTCGCACTGGTGCAGCACGCGCTGGGAGGCGGTGAAGCCGGTGCGGGCGGTCTTGATGCTGATCGCGGTGGCGGAACCACCGAGAAGCTCGCGTGTCACCTCGGCCGGCCTGGTCGCGCTTTCGTCGGCGATGAAGGGCACCGGGCTCTGAGCGACCAGCCAGCGGCGGCCCAGCACGTCGTCGGCGGGGCAAAGCTCCTCGGCGAAGGTCAGGCCGAGCTCGGACATCTCGCGCAGGGCGCGGGCGGAGTCGGAGGCCGTCCAGCCCCGGTTGCCGTCGATGTAGAGCTCCACGTCGGGACCCAGTGCGGCGCGCAGCGCCCGGCAGGCGGCGACGTCGTCGGTGTAGGGCTGCCGGCCCACCTTCACCTTGAAGGTGGTGATGCCGTAGGTGTCCCGGATCCGCTCGGCCTCCGCCACCATCTCGTCGGCGGGCGCGAAGCCCACCATGTGGCTCACCCGCATCCGGTCGGTGTAGCCGCCGAGGAGCCCGGAGACCGGCATCCCGGCGGCCTGGCCGAGGATGTCCCACAGCGCCATGTCGAGCGCCGCCTTGGCGGTCGGATTGCCCACCGTCCGCTCCAGCCGGGCATGCACCGCCTCGCGCTCCAGCGGCGTGAGGCCCAGGATCTGCGGTGCGAAGATCTTGTCGATCACCGCGACGATCGACTCCTGGGTCTCGCCGTAGGTGTACGGGCGGGGCGGGGCCTCGGCTGTACCGATGAGTCCTTCGTCGGTGTGTACCCGGACCAGGACGTGGTCGGCGGTGTGCACCTCGCCGCTCGCGAATTTCAGTGGTTTCGCATAAGGAATGGCAAAGGGAATTGCCTCCACCTGGACGATCTTCATGCCACTCCTTCGGGAATCTGCGGGCCCGGCCCGAGAAACACGTCGTTGCGCTCCAGCACGCCGAGGAGATTGCGCACCAGTGGTGATGAGTCGTCATCGCGCCAGGCCAGGACCAGCGGGACGGACACCGCGTCCTCGATCTCCTTGTACAGCACGCCCTCGCGGGGCGCGGAGCGGACGGAGTCCGGGAGGACGGCGATGCCCAGGCCCGCGGCGACCAGGGCCAGGGCGGCGGAGGTCTCGGTGATCTCGTAGGCGCAGTGCGGCGTGAAGCCGGAGGCCAGGCAGCTGCGGACGACGGCGTCGTTGAGGACCGAACCGAGCGTCGCGCCGTACATGACGAAGTCCTCGTGGCGCAGCTGCTCGACGCGGACACTGTCGGCGTCGGCAAGCCAGTGCTCCTCGGGCACGGCGGCCACCAGCGGTTCGTCGGCAAGAGTGCGGTGGGCGATGCCCTCCTGGCGGATCGGCGGGCGCAGCACGCCGACGTCGAGGCGCCGCTCGATCAGCCCGAGCTCCTGGGCGGGCGTGAGCATATCGGTGTGCACCTCCATCACTACGTGCGGCATCTCACGCTTGAGCAGCCGCGCCAGTGCGGGCAGCTGCCGGTACGAGGCGGAACCCGTCAGGCCGACCCGCAGCACCCCTTCCACCCCCGAGGCGAAGCGCCCCACCCTCGTCACCGCCTCGTCGACGGCCTTGAGGATGCGCTCCACGTCGGTGCGGAAGACCTCGCCGGCGGTGGTCAGGGCGACCTGCCGGGTGGTGCGGGTGAAGAGGTCCGCGCCCAGTTCCGTCTCCAGCCGGCGGATCGCCTGGGAGAGCGGAGGCTGGGCCATGTGCAGGCGTTCCGCGGCCTTTCCGAAATGACGCGTCTCGGCGACGACCGCGAAATACCGAAGGTGCCTGAGCTCCATCGGGCTGCCCCTTTCCTTCTCGGGGCCCTCGAATGCGCTCCAGCGTAGGGAGCGAGCCCCATACCGCACAAATACTTGGTTGCAGGGTATTGAGACGGCAGTGATATCAATACCCCCCTGGGTCAACCCTGGGGGAATGTCTGGGGCCGACTCTTCACCGCGCTGTCATGGTGCTGAAAAGCAATGGCAACGAGGCCGCCGGCCGGGCGGCCCGGGCAGCTGCGAAAGGGACGGGATCATGGCCGATGACTTCAGCCGTGCGCGGACCATCCTCGAAGACGCCCTCGTGGAGGACCCGGACAGCGGGATCTACCGGGTACGGCGGAGCGTGTTCACCGACGAGGAGCTCTTCGAGCTGGAGATGAAGCACATCTTCGAGGGGAACTGGGTCTATCTCGCCCATGAGAGCCAGATCCCCGAGGTCGGGGACTACTTCACGACGTACATCGGCCGCCAGCCCGTCGTCATCTCCCGGGACAAGCAGGGCGAGCTGCACTGCCTGATCAACGCGTGCAGCCACCGCGGGGCGATGCTGTGCCGCAGGAAGACCGACAATCGCACCACGTTCACCTGCCCCTTCCACGGCTGGACGTTCAACAACAGCGGCAAGCTGCTGAAGGTGAAGGATCCGCGGGAGGCCGGCTACCCGGAGCAGTTCAACACCGACGGCTCGCACGACCTGAAGAAGGTCGCCCGCTTCGAGTCCTACCGCGGCTTCCTCTTCGGATCCCTCAACCCCGACGTCAAGCCGCTGCGGGAACACCTGGGCGACGCGGCGGTCGTCATCGACATGGTCGTCGACCAGTCCCCGGACGGCCTGGAGGTGCTGCGGGGCTCGTCGACGTACCACTATGACGGCAACTGGAAGCTCCAGGCCGAAAACGGCGCCGACGGCTACCACGTCTCCGCCACCCATTGGAACTACGCGGCCACCCAGGCCCGCCGTACCTCAGGCGAGTCGAAGAACGATACCAAGACCATGGACGCCGGCGGCTGGTCCAAGCAGAAGGGCGGCTTCTACTCCTTCGACCACGGCCATCTGCTGCTGTGGACCAAGTGGCTCGACCCCGCCAACCGGCCGCTGTACGACAAGCGCGACGAACTGGCCGCGCGGGTGGGACCCGAGCGGGCCGACTGGATGATCGGCGTCTCCCGCAATCTGTGCCTGTACCCGAACGTCTACCTGATGGACCAGTTCAGCTCGCAGATCCGGCACTTCAGGCCCATCTCCGTGGACAAGACCGAGGTGACGATCTACTGCATCGCCCCCAAGGGCGAGCCGGCCGAGGACCGCGCCCGCCGCATCCGCCAGTACGAGGACTTCTTCAACGCCACCGGCATGGCCACCCCGGACGACCTGGAGGAGTTCCGCTCCTGCCAGAAGACCTACCTGGCCGAGTCCATGCCCTGGAACGACCTCAGCCGCGGCGCGGTGCACCAGATCGACGGCCCGGACGAGGACGCCAAGAAGATCGGCATCAACCCGATCGCCAGCGGTGTGCGCACCGAGGACGAGGGGCTCTATCCCATTCAGCACGGCTATTGGCGCGAGACCCTGCGCAAGGCCCTGGAGGTGGCCAAGTGACCACGGTGACCGACGAGTCGACGCTGGAATGCGTCCGCCAGTTCCTCTACCGCGAGGCCCGCCACCTCGACGACCGCGACTTCGAGAAGTGGTTGGAGTGCTACCACCCGGACGCCGAGTTCTGGATGCCGGCCTGGGCCGACGACGACGAACTCACCCAAGACCCCCAGCGCGAGATCTCCCTGATCTACTACCCCAGCCGCGCCGGCCTGGAGGACCGCGTCTTCCGTATCCGCACGGACCGCTCCAGCGCCACCAGCCTGCCCGAGCCCCGCACCGGCCACAACATCACCAACGTCGAGATCACCGGTCGCGACGGCGACCTGGTCTTCGTGCGGTTCAACTGGTTCACGCTCTACTACCGCTACCAGACCGTCGACACGTACTTCGGCACCTCGTTCTACACGATCGACCTCGCCGCGCCCGAACCGCTGATCACCCGCAAGAAGGTCGTCCTCAAGAACGACTACGTGCACCACGTGGTCGACATCTACCACGTCTGACACTTCGGAAATGAGCCCCACCATGTCCTTCCAGGTCGCCCTGAACTTCGAGGACGGCATCACCCGTTTCATCGAGTGCCGCCCCGACGAGACGGTCGCCGAGGCCTCCTACAAGGCCCGTATCAACATTCCTCTCGACTGCCGTGACGGTGCGTGCGGAACCTGCAAGTCGCGGTGTGAGTCCGGTAGTTACGACGGCGGCGACTACATCGAGGAGGCGCTCTCGGACGACGAGGCGGCCCAGGGTTACTGCCTGCCCTGTCAGATGACCCCGCAGAGTGATCTCGTCCTGCGCATCGCGTCGTCCTCCGCCGCCGCGAAGACCGGGCCGGCCGCGCACACGGCCACGCTCGCGGACGTCAAGCGGCACTCGCCGACCACCATCGAGTTCACGCTGGACGTCGACGATCGCGAGGCACTGGGCTTCCTCCCCGGCCAGTACGTCAACATCGCCGTCCCCGGCACCGACCAGAGCCGCTCGTACTCCTTCAGCTCCGGGCCCGACCAGCGGCAGGTGTCCTTCCTCGTCCGCATCGTCGAGGGCGGAGCGATGTCCGGCTACCTCACCGAGCGCGCCCAGGTCGGCGACCGTCTGGAGTTCACCGGCCCGATGGGCAGCTTCTACCTGCGCGAGCTCACCCGTCCCGCCCTGTTGCTGGCGGGCGGCACCGGCCTGGCCCCCCTGCTGTCCATGCTGGAACGGCTGACCCAGCAGCCGCCGACCCACCCGGTCCACCTCCTCTACGGCGTCAGCTCCGACCGGGACCTCGTCCACCTCGACACCCTCGAGGACTACGCCGAGGTCATCCCGGGCTTTACTTTCGACCACTGCGTGGCCGACCCCACCAGCAGCGCGCGCAACAAAGGTTTCGTGACCGGCCTGATGGACCCCGGCACCCTGCATGACGGAGACGCGGACATCTACCTGTGCGGACCGCCCGCCATGGTCGAGGCCGTGCGCGGCCACATGACCTCCCTCGGCATCGCACCCGCCAACTTCCTCTACGAGAAGTTCACCCCGGCTGCCGCACGCGAGAGGGTGGTGGCGGCGTGAGCGCGACCACCATCCACGCGGACCGGTTCGCAGGGAAGTCGGCCGTGGTCACCGGAGCCGCCCAGGGCATCGGGCTGGCGGTCGCCCGCCGGCTTGTCGCCGAGGCCGCCGAGGTCGTTCTGGTGGACCGCGCCCCTGTGGTCCAGGAAGCCGCCGACGACCTTAAGGCCCACGCCGTCCTCGCCGACCTGGAGACCTACGAGGGCGCGCAGTTCGCGATGGCCCAGTCCCTCGACCTGCTCGGCCGTATCGACGTCCTCGTGAACAACGTCGGCGGCACCATCTGGGCCAAGCCCTACGAGCACTACGCACCCGACGAGATCGAGGCCGAGATCCGGCGCTCGCTCTTCCCCACGCTCTGGACCACCCGCGCCGCCCTGCCTCATCTCATCGCGCAACGATCCGGCACTGTCGTCAACGTCTCCTCCATCGCCACCCGCGGGATCCACCGCATCCCCTACTCGGCTGCCAAGGGCGGCGTCAACGCCCTCACCGCCTCACTCGCCATGGAGGCCGCCCCGTACGGCATCCGGGTCGTGGCCACTGCCGCCGGCGGCACGGAAGCACCACCCCGCCGCGTGGCCAGGGGCCCCGTTCCCCGCACCGAACAGGAGAAGGCCTGGTACCAGCAGATCGTCGACCAGACCATCGACTCCTCACTGCTGAAGCGCTACGGCACCCCCGAGGAGCAGGCAGCCGCGATCTGCTTCCTCGCCTCCGACGAGGCGTCCTACATCACCGGCACGGTGCTCCCCGTGGGTGGTGGGGACCTCGGCTGACATGAACGGAATCGCGGTGGGCGACGTGGTCACCACCGTCACCGGATACCTCCGTCGGCCTGATCGCGGCACTGACCGGGAGGCGATCGGTGGCTCGGGTGCGGCCCACTACCCCGGCACCATGGATGGCGCCGGCGCACCTGCCCAGTCCCCAGCAGTCCGCGTTCCCAGGGGCCAGCCCCGCCGCGGTGCTAGCGTGCTGCCGTATGAATGACCGTCCTGAGCTGCTGCGAGGCCTGATCGGGCGGGGCGACGAGGTCGCCGCTCTGACCCGTGCGATCAGCACTGCCCGCTCAGGCCGTCCCGGGCTGATCCTGGTCGAGGGCCCGGCGGGCATCGGTAAGACGACGCTCGTCGATCACGTCCTCGCCGGCCACGCTTCCGCCGCGGCTGTGCTGCGCGTCGCCGGGGTTGCCTGGGAGTCCGATCTGGCGTTGGGCATCGCCGACCAACTCGTGCACGGCAACGGCAGCGACGCCGTGCTGCCCGACCCGGCGGCACCGGAGGCCGTGCTCGAGACCGGCCGCCTGCTGTGCCAGCAGTGGGCGGCCCGGCAGGAGCGGGAACCGGTGATCGTGGTCGTCGACGACGCCCACTGGGCCGACGTGGAGAGCCTGCGCGCCATCCGGTCGGCGCTGCGCAGGATGTCCACGCAGCGGGTTCTGGTGATCCTCATCGCACGGGAGGAGCCGTACGAGTGGTACGAGGTGCAGGGGCGCCACTCCGAGCTGCCAGCGTCGGTGCTTGCGTCCCTGGAGTTCCTCGACGGATGCCGTGACAACGTCGTGCGTCCCCGACCGCTCACCCCGCAGGACGTGCGTTCCCTCGCCGGCGAGGCGTCCGGGCCGGTCCTGGATCTGCCTGCCGCCCGGCACCTGTGGCGCCATACACGGGGCAACCCTCGCCACGTGACCCAGCTGCTGCGCGAGCTGCCCCCCGAGACCTGGCAGGACTGGCGTCCCGAGCTTCCCGCCCCCGCTCGTTTCGCTACGGCCGTCCGCCACCGGCTCGCCCGCTGTGGTGAGGCCACCCGGTCACTCGTCGAGGCATGCTCCATCCTCGGCGAGGAGGCCTCGCTCACCGAAGCCGCCGCGCTCGCGGGCCTGGACACGCCTCTGCCCGCCGCGGACGAGGCCCGGACGGCCGGGCTGCTGACCGTGACCCTCGACCCGGGCCGCCCTCAGTTGGCGTTCTCCCACCCCCTTGCGCGCGCCGCGGTTCTGACCGGACTGGACCTGACCCACCGGGCCGGGCTGCACACCCTCGCTGCGGAGATTGCCGCGGACCGGGGACGGCAGCTGGTCCACCGGGTCGCCGCCGCCGTGATGACCGACGAGACGCTCGCCGACGAGCTCGACAGATATGCCGCCGAGTGCGCGTCCGCGGGGGAGTGGTCCACCGTCGCCGACACGCTGGTCCGTGCCGGCCGGCTGAGCACCGGGCGCACCGCGCGCGAGGACCGGTTGCTGCGTGCCGTCGACGCGATGATCGGCGCCGGAGACGTGCCGCAGGCTTCGGCGTTCGCACCGGAGCTGGAGAGCTTTTCGGCCGGCATCCTGCGTGACGTGGTCCTGGGCTACCTCGCCATCATGCGGGGCCGTCCGGCGGAGGCGGACGCCTTCCTCACCCAGGCCTGGGAACGCTGCGACCCCGCCCGGCACCGTGACCTGATGGCCCGGATCTGCCAGCGCCGCGTCCTGCACGCTCTCGGCCGCTGGGACGCACCCGACCTGGTCACCTGGGCACGCCGGGCGATCGACCTCGCCGACCCGAACGACCCGTCCGCCATCGAGTCGGAGGCCGTGCTCGGCCTCGGACTCGCCGCGATGGGCCGCCCCGAGGAGGCCATAGCCGCTTACGATGCGGCCGCCGCCCAACTGCCCGGCGGCGCCCAGCCCCAGCGCTTCCAGCTCGGCCGCGGCTGGGTGGACCTCGCTCTGGACGCTCCCGAAGCGGCCCGGAGCCGGCTCGAGGCAGCCATCCCCACCGGCTACCGCATGGGCTCCACCCGTATCTCCCTGTGGGCGCAGGGCTGGCTGGCGCGCACCCAGTTCGCCCTCGGGGTCTGGCCGGAGGCCATGGAGACGGTGCAACGGGCCGCCGCCCGGCTCCCCGAGGTGCGCATCGAATTCGTCCGTCCCCTCGTGCACTGGACCGGCGCCCAGATCAGCGCCCTGCGCGGCGACTGGGAGACGGCCGACCATCACGTCGCCGAGGCCGCCGCCGACCTCCACCACTACGAGGTCATGCTGCTGCCGGCCTGCCTCGCCCGCGCACAGGTCGCCGAGGCCCGCGGCGACTACGAACGCGTCATAGAAGCCCTCTCCCCGCTGGTCCAGCTCCCCGCACGTGCCTCGATCGACGAACCCGGCTTCTGGCCCTGGCCCGACGTCTACTCCAACGCCCTGGTGATGACCGGACGTCTCGACGAGGCCGACGCCTTCCTCACCCCGTACGAGGACCTCGCCTCCCGCCGAGGCCGCCGCTCCGCCCAGGCCCGCCTCGGCCTAGCCCGCGGCCGGCTCACCGCCGCACACGGCGACCTGGACACGGCCCGCAAGGAATTCGACCAGGCGCTCGCCCACCTCGAGCACCTCCCGCTCCCGTACGACCGGGCGCGGGTCAACTTCGCCTACGGCCAGACGCTGCGCCGCGCCGGAAAACGCCGCGAGGCCGACACCGTCCTGAAGAACGCCCGCGACGCCTACGCGACGCTCGGCGCGATTACGTACGTGGAACGCTGCGACCGGGAACTCCAGGCAGGCGGCCTGCACACCGCCCGCCTCACCCCCGGCATGGCCCAACTCACCCCACAGGAACAGGCTGTGGCCCGTCTGGTGGCCGCCGGAGCGACCAACCAGCAGACAGCGCTGGAGCTGTTCATATCCGTCAAGACCGTGCAGTACCACCTGACGCACATCTACTCGAAGCTCGGCATCCGCTCGCGCAGCGAACTGGCAGCGCGCTTCCGGGAGACGTCGGCGGCCGAATAATCGACCCCTTTGGTCGCCGGCTGTAATTGCCTGGTTGCGCTGGGGTCCCGTAATTCGGCTGCACCGCTCGCAGGCAGCGTCGATCGACGGAAACCGGGCGCAGCGGGTTTGGTCGGTCGGCGCCCCAGGACTGCGGGCACGTAGCGGTGGAGGCGTTCGTACGCGGGGAGCTTGGCGGCGAGGCGTTCAGGTCCCATGGTCGCCCGGTCGACTTCAACGAACGCCCACAGCATCGACCCGATGTCGCCGTCGGCGGGGCCGCGCCGGTGGTACACGAGTGCGTCGGGGATGACGACCTCGCGCTCCCGATCGGGTGGTGGACCTCAGGGATCCAGTCCAGCGGCTGGCACAGCTCGCCGCGGCGGCGGGCCTCCTCGAGGAAGGCGAGCGCGGTCTCGGTCACGGTCAGGGTGTGGCTGGCCTTCAGCCACACGGCGGTCGGATCGGACACGGTCTTGGAGGGCCGGCGCCCGCGCAGCTCGGGCCGCTCGCAGACGAGCTGCACGCCGTACAGGGTGGGGAACCATACCCGCATCCGACCGGCCTGCGGCAGGGTGATGCGCTCGACCAGCCCCTCGGCTCGCAGCCGGGCCCAGCCCCCGCCGTCGGGGGCGATCACCCGGTGTATCTGCTCGGTGGTGACCATCCGGTACTGCGTCAGCACGCACAGCGCCAGCCGGCCCTGCTGCCACGGGTCCACGCCGATCATCACGGATCCGCTAGCTTCCCGTCCGGTGCGGTGCCGGCCTGCCCGGCGCCGCGCGTCCCGGGCACGGCAGCAGCCAGCCCCGACCAGGCCACCGACCACGAAGGCTCGACCACGGTCATGAAGCGACAACACTGCCGTGGACTAGGCCCACATCCCCGCCGACTAACCCGTCCGCACTCTCTGCCGCTTGTCCCCCGGAAGCCGCAGGTCACTAGCCGGTCCGGCCATGGTCGGGAGGCCGAGACCCCCTCGCCCCCGAGTCCACGCCCCACAGCAGGAAGAAAGGAGAAGTGGGTGGGTGGGACAGGTCCCGGGCGGCGGGCTAGGGGATCGGGGCGCCGCTGGTGTTCTTCGCGCGCGACGGCGGGGCCGCGCGCGAAGCCGGGCAGACCAATGGCCTAGTCGTGGCCGGCAGGAAGAACAGCGGGCTTGCTGGCTTCTTGTCCGCGGCGGCTGAAACCGGAGGCGCCGAGGCCGCCCTGCGGAGCACAATCCCTCTGGAACGCCAGTCCGCTTCCAGCAAGGAGGGCCGTCATCAGCAAGCCTGTCTCACCTCAGAACATGAAGAACCTCGCCTTCATCAGGTTGCTGTACCGCCAGGGCATCGAGCAGTCGCTCCTTCCCGAGCCGCTTTCCTTCACCTCGGTGCTGACCTTCCACGACGCCGTGGAACTGTTCCTCATCGTCACCGCCGAACACCTGGGTGCCGTGCTGAAGGACCGAGACCCGTTCATCAAACGGTTCTTCGAGGGACTGCACCCGAGCAACTTTCCCGGCGGGGTGGAGCTGCAGGGGCAGTACGGGATCAAGCGCCTGAACGACCTCCGCAACGGGTTCAAGCACACGGCCGGCTTCCCGGGCCCGAACGCCATTGCGGACGTGAAAGCCGATACCGCTCACTTCTTCCTGGAGAACACCCCCCGCGTCTTCGGCTTCGCCTTCGACGACATCGACCTGGCCGAAGCCGTCCAGCACGACCAGACCCGCACGCACCTCAAGACGGCCGCACAGCTCAACTCGGAGGGCAGCTTCCTGGAGGCCATGGGCACCCTGGCGATGGCGTTCCAAGAACTCATGAACGACCAGACCAAAGACGTGCACGCGCCCCGGGGACGGTCTGCTTACAGCTTCGGCGAGCCGATGCCGAGCAATCCGCTCAGAGAAGACCAGGTCCGAGCGACCCTCTTCCAGCCGGATCATGCCTTGCGCAGGCGTGTGCCTGTGCGAGGCGCGGAATCACTCGCCAGGGAGTACACGAGGACACGCGACGTCACCCGGGCTCTGCAGGAAGGCATGCGCCTCCTGGCGTTGGGCGTGGACTTCCACCAGTACCAGCGCTTCACCCGACTTACCCCGGAGGTGGTCCGCTACATCAATTCGACGACACCCAGCTTCCGCGCAGAGCCCGGATACGCCCCCAACCAGGAAGAATTCGACTTCTGCCGCCAGTTCGTCATCACCGTGGCACTCCGCATCACCGAGATCAACGCACGTGTTGTCCCGCCGTCTTGGACTTGACAGGGACGGCCGGGAAGGCGCCAATACCCCGCGGCACTGAACCCCCGGTGCTCCCGCTGCTCCGGCCCACCACCCAGCCCCTTGCCAATAGCCACTCCCACCGCGACCGAGGACACCCCCTACACCCCCACAGGCCGCGCCCGACCAGACCAGCAGCGAGCCCTGCCACCCGGCACCCGGCACGCAGTACCCATTCAGCATCTCCGACATCGTCCACGCCACTGCCGTCTCCTCGGGGACGGCTGGAGCGCCGAATCCGGTCCCTGGGGCACCACCGGCGTCGTCTACGGCCCGTACGTCTCGTCGTTCGACTTCTGCACGGACGACGAGGGCGACCTGATCATCCAGTACCAAGCGATACGTCTGCGACGCCTTCCCCGACAAGTCCCACTTGCCCAAGGACATCCGCACCTGCTCCGATGGCGTCTACCTGTTCCTGGCCTGCCCCGCTGACGGCCTCGAGGTCCTGGCAGAGCGCTCCGCAGCGGCGATCCACGCGATCACCGGCCACTGACCGACCCCACCCCCGGCCCCGGCGCCCATCCTCGTGAACGGGCGCCGAGGGGCGCCCCATACCTCCGGCTCCGTTCGGCGGCAGACGGTTGCCAGGCTTGGCCGGCGCCGACGGCCCCCTTCCGCTCAGTAGGTGTTTTTGGTCCCCGGAGAGGTGAAGAAGTCGAACTCGCTGCCGTAGTCCGGGCAGGAAACTCCGTCGAGATCCCCTCGGGGCTCCACGAATATGTACGCATGCTGAGGGTCGAACGGGTGGTTACTGAGGACGACGGTTTGATGTCGTCTCGTGACAGGCGTGCCAGCCGCAGAGAGATCTGTCATCTCAGGGCCGTACCAGTATTCGTGCGACCCCAGCGACCAGCGTCGTGGCCAGCGTCCAGCCACTGATGATCAGCGCATAGGCCAGCATCTGACTGGACCCGCTCGGATTCCACGCGCCCGATTGACCGAGGTTCACTACGGGCACCAGCAGGTCGAGGGTGTAGGCGACGGGGTTGAAGTGCGGGCCGCCCGTGCCCAGCGGTGCGGGGTGGTGGGACGCGAAGTATATCGATCCGGCGGTGAGCAGGCCCAACAACCACAGCCCGGCCAGCCACGGCCGATACCCATATCCGACCGTTGCGTCCTGGAGAAGGCCCCATGCTTTCGCCGGCATGCCCGCCGCCTCACGTCGCCGCCGCTGCTGAGCCAGCAGCACCCGCCGAGACTCGTCGTCGCGCCCCACCGCGCGGCCAGCTGCTCATAAGGCTGGGGCTGAAACGCGTCGCGAGCCAGCCACGGCAGTCGCGCCTCCGCCATCGGTAATGGCATCAGTTCGTCATAGACGAAGCCATCCAAGCGCAGGTTGACGGGCCAGGATGCGGCGTCGTCCTCGAACGTCGCAGTCCGTGCCCGCCGCAGATCCAGGCTGTGCGCGGTGAATCCCTCATTGCAGAACATTGCGCCCTCGACGCGCGCGCCGGAGGCGTCGAGAGTGTCCAGTCGCGCGCCGCTGAGCGTCAACGGGCCGACGACACGGGCCGAGTTGAGCCGGACCGCGCCCGAGGCCGTGACGCCCGACAGGTTGACCCCGCCCTCGACCGAGATGTGGTCTGCGTGCAGCGCCGTTTTGCCGCGGTCGTCCACCAGGTCGGCGTCGGGCAGCATGAACCCTCCCTTGATCGTGGCGCCACTGAGGTCGACACCGCCGATGACGGTGAAGGGGTTCTTCGCTCGGGTGTTGCCACGGCGGGCGAAAATGCCGGTGTCGACGCGCAACCCCTGCGCCAGCAAGGCGGGCGTGGGCGGGCGGTTGGGCTCCTCGTGGGTGATCCGGGCGCCATCCAGATGCAGGTAGCCCCCGATGCGCGCGCCGGGGAGCCGGAACTGTCCGTCGACGACAACGTCGTGGCAGTACATCGCGGTGTCGACGACGAGCAGGTCGCCGTTGATGGCAGTGCGCGGCGGTATCCAGTCGGCGTCGGCATCCGGTGGTTCGGGCGGGGGCGCGGTGATCGTGGTCCCGATGATTTCGATCTCGAAGACGCGTGCCGCGTAGAGGCTGAGCCGGTTGAGGCGGCAGCCCTCCATTTGAAGCTCGCCGCGGATCTCGGCGCGGTTGGCTTCCAAGACAGTGAGGGAGCAGCCACGCAGGCGCACGCTGCGAGTCTCGGCTTCGGTGAGGTCCAGGCCGTCGTCGAAGCAGCAGTGCTCGAAGTCGAGTGCGTAGGGGACTTTTGTGTAGGCGAGCGTGAGTCGGCCGACGACACGGACGCCGGCCAGTTTGATGCCCGCGCCGCCGTTCGCATCGGGCCCGCTGCCGGTCAGCAGCGCGGCGATCACCTCGGCGCGGATGTCGCGGGTGCACGGCCACGACGTCGCTTGGCCGGGGCCGTCGTCGGGTCCGGAGCGCAGGTCGACCAGGGCGCCGGTGGGGTAAGCGTGCCAGAGCCGCTCCTCGGTGGGCGTCAGGGTGCTGATCTGGAAGCCGCTCATGGCGTTCGAGCATCGCTGGGCGAGGTCGGCGGCGCAAGGGGATTGCCAGCTGCGGCGGAAGACCGCGGCTGGCGAGTTTTTGACGACGGCGTTTCGCTACGTCATGGCGGTAGCGGGTGGAAGGTCAGGCCGGTCTCCGCGACGAAGCCGTCGAGGATGGCGGGCCGGTACTGAAGGCGCTTGAGTCGGTTACGGATCAGCGTCTCCAGCACGTCGATACGGTATGCGCGGCCAGGTTGGCCAGGCTGCGTTTGACGTGGGACCACACGTCTTCGACCGGGTTCAGGTCTGGGGCGTAGGCCGGGAGCAGCACGACGGTCAGCCTGGCCCTTTGGGCGATCATCTGTTTCATGGTTGCCGAGACGTGGGTGTTCAGCCGGTCCCAGATCAAGATGATCGGGGCTCTGAGCTGCTGGTGGGCGGCGTCGACCACCCCGATGTAGTCGCGTTCGGACAAGGAACGTCGCTCGTTCTTGCGGCCGCAGTGGATGCGCAGCCGGTAGAGCAGTCTCGTGCGCGCCCCGGGACGGACCGCGATCAGCCCGGCGATCGACGCCCGCCCGGAGCTGCGCCCGGCCACTTTCACGATCGGGGTCTGGCCCCGACGTCCCCAAGTTCGGCCGCGCGGCGGCGTCAGATGCTGGCCTGCCTCGTCCTCGAAACAAACGAAGGCGCCGAGCGCGGCCTGTGTCCTTTTATCGCAGGCCACGTTGTCTCCTTCCAGGCGCCGATCGCGAGCTCGTCGCGCTGGGCGGCCCGTCGCGCTGGCATCTGCGGGGTGAAGCCGAGCTGACGGATCAACCGGGCTGCCGCGTCGGCGCTGTAGGAGATATGGAACTTGCGGCCGATCAGCTTGGCGACCCGAGCCCCGGTCCACACCTGGTCCTCGTCCCAGCCGAACGCCGCCGGGCCCTCATCCAGCATCGCGGCCAGCTTGGCCTGCGACTTCGTACTGAGCTTGCACCGCTGCCCCAGCGGGCCCCGGCTTGCCAACGCCGCCGTCCCGCCGCGCTCGAAATCCGCCCTCCACCGGTACACCGACCGCACCGTCACCCGCAGCCGCTTGGCGATCTCCGAAGGCGTGACGCTCTCGACGAACATCGCGGCAGCCTGCATCCGCAACGCCTCGCGGCGTGCCCGCCCCGCCCCGCGGCGTCCAGCCCGCCGCCTTGCGCATATCTCACATCAACTACATATCGCCGCCAGGGCCGTTCGTCAGCACAGCGAACCTCGGCGAGACGGTATCAAAGCGCCGTCCTCAGTAACGGCCCTGCGGCCGATGGCATGTGTCCACCGTGGAGGAGAGACGACTCATCCACGGTCTGCCTGCAGGATGACCGAACGCCCCACTGCCTGAGACGTCGCGACTTCAACTGCTTGTGTGTCGTACGCATGTATCACACGATCTTCACCAGGGGCTACTGGGTGATGCCGCCGCATGCGCGCACGTCCCCACAGGACAGGTCGGTAATGCCGCACTCTCCGCGAGCGGCCTGCCTCACCGCGCGGGAGCCCCGTTCGACGATGGCGCGCATGCCGCCGGGCGGACTGGCGGCCCATTCGTAGCAGGCGTACACGGCGGCCGATCGGCAACGCCTGGGGGTGCCTCTGGTGCTGGTTGGGTGTCAGGTATGTGGGCGATGTCTGGGGTTGGTGATCTGTTTCCCGAGCTCGCGCTAGTTCAGTCCAGGTCGTTCCACGTCCACGAAGAGGCGGCACTCCCATCAGGCTCGCGTCCGAGTCGGAACCGCTCCCGATTTCCACCGAGCTCGATGAACCGATGGAAGTGTCCTGCGGCAGGAAGCCGCTCGTTCAGTGCGGTGATCTGCTCCTGTGCCTCGGCCTCCCGCAGCTCCTTCAGCAGCTCGGCGAGCTCGGCGACGGCGTCCGGGTCGTCGAGGGTGGCGTGTGCGGCGGGGTCGCGGGTCAGCAGTGCGGTGATCTGCTCGTGCGCCCCCGTCTCCCGCAGCTCCTTCAGTAGCTCGGCGACGGCGTGCGGGTTGTCGAGGGTGGCGTGTGCGGCCGCCCGCTCGGCCAGGGCGGTGATCTGCTCGTGCGCCTCGGCCTCCCGCAGCTCCTTCAGCAGCTCGGCGACGGCGGCCGGGTTGTCGAGGGTGGCGTGTGCGGCCGCCCGCTCGGCCAGGGCGGTGACCTGCTCGTGCGCCCCCGTCTCCCGTAGCTCCTTCAGCAGCTCGGCGACGGCGTGCGGGTTGTCGAGGGTGGCGTGTGCGGCGGGGTCGCGGGCCAGCAGTGCGGTGATCTGCTCGTGCGCCCCCGTCTCCCGCAGCTCCTTCAGTAGCTCGGCGACGGCGTGCGGGTTGTCGAGGGTGGCGTGTGCGGCGGGGTCGCGGGCCAGCAGTGCGGTGATCTGCTCGTGCGCCTCGGCCTTCCGTAGCCCCTTCAGTAGCTCGGCGACGGCGTGCGGGTTGTCGAGGGTGGCGTGTGCGGCCGCCCGCTCGGCCAGGGCGGTGACCTGCTCGTGCGCCTCGGCCTTCCGTAGCCCCTTCAGCAGCTCGGCGACGGCGCCCAGGTCGTCGAGGGCGGCGTGTGCGGCCGCCCGCTCGGCCAGGGCGGTGACCTGCTCGTGCGCCTCGGCCGTCCGCATCACCTGCGACAGCCAGGCGACGGCGCCCAGGTCGTCGAGCGCGGCGTGTGCGGCCGCCCGCTCGGCCAGGGCGGTGACCTGCTCGTGCGCCTCGGCCCTCCGCATCACCTGCGACAGCCAGGCGACGGCGCTCAGGCGGTCGAGGGCGACGTGTGCGGCCGCCCGCTCGGCCAGGGCGGTGACCTGCTCGTGTGCCCCGACCCAACCCAGCACATACAGCAGGAAGGCGACGGCGCCCGGGTTGTCGAGGGGGGCGTGTGCGGCGGGGTCGCGGGCCAGCAGTGCGGTGATCTGCTCGTGCGCCCCCGTCTCCCGCAGCACCCTCAGCAGCTCGGCGACGGCGGCCGGGTTGTCGAGGGGGGCGTGTGCGGCGGGGTCGCGGGCCAGCAATGCGGTGACCTGCTCGTGCGCCCCCGTCTCCCGCAGCTCCTTCAGCAGCTTGGCCACGTCGTGCGGGTTGTCGAGGGCGGCGTGTGCGGCCGCCCGCTCGGCCAGGGCGGTGACCTGCTCGTGTGCCCCGACCTCTCGCAGCTCCCTCAGCAGCCAGACGGCGGCGTCCGGGTTGTCGACGGCGGCGTGCGCAGCGGCCCATTGGGCAGGTTCGTGGTCGGTTGGGTGTAGGGCGTGGAGTAGGTGGATGAGGGCAGCCGCGGCGCGGGAGTTGCCATGGGGGGTCGCGTGTTTGTGAAGTTGGGCGGCGTCGCGGTAGAGGCCGCGGCTCCAGGCGGCGTCGCCGAGTGCGGTCAGGTCGGTGGGGTGGGCGTGGTGGGCGGCCGCGGTCCAGAAGTCGATGGGCGGAATGGTCTCGGCGCGGTGGTGGCGGCCGTGTTGGTCGAGGTAGTCGGCCAGTAGGTAGCGCGGCCCCTGCAAACTAGGGGCGGGTCGGCCGGCGGGGCTGCCGCTCGCGTCGGCTCGACGGCGGGTGCGCTGGTTGCGGGGGCCACTGGGGGGAGCAGGGGTGAGGATGCCGGGGATGCCGTTGCAGGGCGTGGTGACGTAGGCGAGGGCCTTGCTCAGCCAGTCGCTGTCGAGAGGGTATTCGTCGTCGAGGTAGCCGGGGGCGGCGTCGGCGAGCCAGTTCAGCGGGAGGTAAAGGCCGGCGCCCATGCGACGCGCGTCCATCGCGGCGTGGATGAGGGCCAGGGTGGTTCTCCGGGCCGCGTTGTAGCGCTCCATCAGGTAGGGAACGCCGGCCAGGTACTGGGTGACCTGAGCATTCTTTGCGTGCTGGGCGGCCTGCGCGAGCCGGGGGTCGGCATCGTCGGTGGCGTCGAGTGCGGCCAGGTCGGCCGGGGTGAAGGCATCCGGCACGTCGATCTTGTGCCCGCTGAGTAGTTCGCGGGCGCCGACGTGCCGGTCGGGGGTGGTACGGGTGGTCAGGGTGTCCCAGTGTCCGGGCCACAGGGTGCCCAACACCAGTACGGGGGCCCGTGACGGATCGTGCAGCAGCTCCCGCAGGCCCGCTGCGACCTGCTCACCGAGCGGGTCCGGTTCCAGGTAGAACTGGGCCTCGTTCAGCCACACCACCGTCTTCGGAGCGATGTCCGCCAGTGCGTCCAGGGCCGCATCAGGGGCGGTGGGGCTGAGGGGATGCCACAGCCGCCAGCCGTCCGATAGCTCTCTGACCGCCTCCCACAAAGCGCGGGTCTTGCCCGTGGAGGACCCCCCGACGAGCACTGCGATCCCGCTGCGCCCGGCTTTCGCCGCGTCGACCACCGACTTCAGGCGGGCGTCGTGGTCCCTCCGGATATAGGCGGGCAGAGCCCCACACCGGTCGCTAGCGCCGCCGATGTCCAACACCGGGTGCACCCCCAGCCCTCCGTCAAGGACGAGCCGGACGTCGCCGCGGAGTTCCCCGATCGGGCGTCCCGCGCCCCGCGCCATGAAGGACTGCATCCACAGGCCGCGCACCCGCCCCGCCAGATCCAGCACATCCCAGAAGGCACGGCGGGCCAGCACCGTGGCCACGGCCACCACATCGGCCTGCTGCCCGGGCCGTTCGCCGTCGGTGATGATGCGGTGGACCGTGTCCCGGCTCGGCGACCCCACCAGGCCGTCGTCGTCGACGATGTCCTCGGTGATCTCGTCCAGGCTGGGGGCACCCGCTGCCAGGTACACCTCGTACAGCAGCTCCTTGAGCTCGCGCAGCGCCGGCGGCCACCCGACGCGCGCCCGCTTCACCGGCCGCACGGACGGTCCCTCGGGCCCTGCCGGCCGCCCCCGCTGTCGCAACTCATCGCACCATCGTCTCTCACCCCGCCCCCGCTAGGGCCTGAACAGCGGGAATCTACACGCCCGTTGACGGCACGTCGCAACTCAGAGTCGATCTTCCAGCAGGGCTCAGCGTGGAGAGCAAGCCGGCCGGCTGCCCCATCCGCCTACCACGCTTCCTGTGGAGGACTTCATGTCCCGCACGCGTTTGACACACCACGAACGCTTCGCCCTGGCTGAGGCAGCCCTGCGCGGTGCCGTCGCCGGCATCCTCCGCGCCATCATCACCTGGCTCCTGGACCACCTCACCTGAGCCCACACCCCTGCCGGTGGCGCGTCAGGCGGGGCCGTCCTGCCGTCACCGGCCGGGCGGGCCCACCGCGTTGAAGACCCCGGCCCCGCCCGTGCGCGGGGCCGAGGGCCTCCCCGCCGCCGCGCCGCTGCCATCGCTCGCCGCCTGCCTACCCGCATGCCTACCCGCGCGCGCCCTGGAGGGTCGCGCCCGTTGCCCGCCCGCGCTCCAGGTCCGGAGCTCGCGTCGTCCGGGCCGTGCATCGGCGCCGCTTGTCCGTCGACCGCGGCGTCGCCTCCGCGGCCCGGCTGCCTGCCGGTGCCCGGCCGGGGGCCCCGTACGGCTGCTGCCGGGGGTTGGGGGGTCGATCCCGCCTGGGGCAGCGTCGGTGTGGCCGCAGCCGAACCGCACGCCGCACCCCCGCCGGGGTGCAGGTCGAGCCACCGGCCACCGGCCGCCAGCTACCCGCCCCTGGGTGCGCGGGTCCGGCCCCTCGAACCCGCACTCACCCCACACAGAAGGGGACCCCGGCTGTGATGTCTCACCGCCGCAACCGCGCCCAGCGCACCGTCGGGCGCCTCAAGGCCGCCACCGTGCTGGCCGTGCTGATCACCCTGACCAGCCTCGCGCTCACCGTCGCCACTCACACCGCCGCGCTACCGCCCCCGGCAACTTCGACGGCTACCGGCCCCGTCACCCGCTCGCCGAGGTCACCCACCCCGACGGCCGCCCCCTGCGCCTGACCTTCCACGCCAACCCGCGCATCCACACACACGAGGACGCCGCTGACGCCGCGTTCACCGTCGGCAACCACCAGGGGGCCGACGACCGTGGTCAGAGCTGGCCCGCCGATGTCCGCTCCGTCTCCACCGGCGACGTCATCAAGGTCACCGGCCCCGACCACTGGATCATCTACCTCAGCGTCGAACCCGCCGGATTCTCCCCGGTCCCGGAGCCCACCACCCCGGTCGGCCTCGCCGGAACCCGGCCACACCAGCCGCCGCTGACCCGCCTCGCGCCCGACCGCGCATCTGGGCCCCGTCCTGCACCGCACAGGCGGGGCCGTCCCGCTGCCGACACGCCGGCCGGCACCTTCCCGGCCGCCGCGCGGCTGCCCCGCGCGCCGTCCGCGTACCCACCCCAGGGGGCTGCGCGCGTCGTCCGCCCCCTGCCGCGACGCCTGTGATCCGTCGACGGCGGCGTCACCCCCCGGGCCGTTGCTGCGCCGGCGTTGCTGCGGCGCCCGGCCGGGGCGGTACCGCGGGGCTTGCCCGGCTTGGTCGCCCCCGGGCCAACGTGGGGGATATCGAGGACGCGGCTCCCGCCCCCGGCACATCGGCCCGGTGGTGGTCGAGCCCCGACCGGCGCAACGCCGGACCGGACGCGCTCTCGCACTCTTCCGCCACCCTGCACAGGAGTTGCCATGCCCGCGCCCGCCCACTCCAAGGCCGCCACCCCGCACACCACCCCGGCAGCCCCCGCCTACCCGGCCCCCTACCGCGGTCCGCGCATTGCCGCCGCCGACTTCTTCACCCTGGCTCGCCATGGCCGGGCGCTCACCACCCTGCCGCCCTTGCGTGACGGCGACTGCGTGTCCTGCCCGCACGGCACCGAGTGGATGCGCGCTCTCGGCCAGTGGATCACCCCCGGAAAGCCTCACGGCCTGGCCCTTGCGGACCGAGTGATCACCCGGTGGTGGCAGACCCGGGCACTGCCCAGCAGCCAGTTCGCGCTGGTCCACCGGCTCGCCACCGAAGAGATAGCCCTGATCACCGGCGACCGGTACATCAGCAGCACCCGGTGCCTGAGCCTGCGCGAAGGCGCCTTCACCTACGACGAGCCGGTCTCCGGGCCGTGGCTGCGCCAGCTGGCCTGGCAGGCCACCCAGAGCCGCACCGTGAGCGTCCACCTGGAACTGCCCACCGGCATCGTCACCCTCCACTCCCGTCTGGTCGGTGACGTGTTCTTCCACCCCGTCGCCTCGGCAACCCCGGCCCTGTGCGCCTGACAACCGCACCCCGGGCCGCCGCCCCCCGGCCCCTGTTCCGACGCTGCGGACACCGGCCCGGGGGGCGGGATGACCACCGCCCCGCCCCCGGGCCGCCGCGCACCTGTCGCGCACGCCGGGGCCTGGCCCGTCGCCCGCTGCTTTCTCAACGTGCCGCGCCGCTGCCCCCACACCCACACCCGGCCCAGCGGCCAGTGGGCCCGCGCAGGGCAGACCCGCCCCCCGGTGCGGGCCCGGGCCTCCCGCGGTCGCTGTGCCGCCTGCCGACCCGGATACACCGCGCCCCGACACCCCCAGACCCGCTCTTGCGGGGCTTGCCCCCGGCTGGGGGAGTGTCGGTGATACCGGAAGACGCTCCCGCACCACCCCCTCACCGGGTGCGTTCGAGCTCCCGGCCAGCCGGACCGCCCCTTCACCCCCCCCGGGGGGCGATCCGGCACCCGCCAACGGCCCGCTGAAGGGAACCCCCGCTCATGCGCACCTACGCCATCGCCCAGCACACCGGAACCGACCCCGGCCAGTGCGACGCCACCGCCGTCCGCAGCGCCCCGCACGGCGCCCGCGCATACGTTCTCCTGGAAGGCATCGGCCGACGCGAGACAACCCACCGGTGGGCCCTCGGCGCCGCCCGGCAGATCGCCCGAACCGCCGCCCGCCGGGGAGACGCTGAGGCCGGACTGCGGCACGTGTACAACCTGTGCCGGCAAGACGCCATCCGCTACGGATTCAGCGACAAGGCGGCCGCCGTGGTCGCAGTCAAGGCCCCCGGCAAGCCCCTGACGGTCGCCTGGTGCGGCGACTGCCGCGCGTACCTGATGGAGCACGGGATCGCGGTGCGCCTCACCGAGGACCACAACAAGCGCCGCGTCTACCCTCCCACCGCCACCTATCCCTACGGCGGCAACCGCAACCACATCACCTCGTTCCTCGGCTCCCACGCCACCGACGAGGACAGCCAGCGCCGCTACGGCCACCCCGCGATCGAGACCACCACCCGAAAGATCACCGGCCCCTGCCGCCTACTGCTCGCCTCGGACGGCACCTACCAACCCCACGAGGACGCCCGGCACTGCCTGTTCACCGAGTGCGACGGCGACGATCTGATTCCCACCGTCCGGGACCTGGTGAACCTGGCCGTGGACACCGCCGTGAAGACCAGCCGCTCCCTCGACCCGAACCAGGTCTACGCGGACAACGCCACTGCCCTCCTGGCCGACCTGACCCCCTGACCCACCCGGCCGACCCCAGACCGCAAACCCGGCCTGGCCCGCCAGGCCGACACCGCCGAACCGGCCCAGCCCCCCGGCTGACCACCTCTTTCCCACCCCCGCGCCCTTTCTGGGGCCGCCTGCCGTCATTCGGCCGGGCGGACACACCGCCTTCCAGCACCCCGGCCTCGTCCGCCCGCGCCCCGGCGCCTCTGGCCAGTCGACCGCGGCGTCGCCCCTCCGCCCCCGGCTGCCTGCCGCTACCCGGCGGCCGCCCCGTGCGGCTACTGCCCGGGGATTGTGGGGCTTGACCCCGCCCGGGGCAGCGTCAGTGATGCCGCAGCCGAACCGCTCCCACACCCCGCCAGGGTGCAGGTCGAGCCACCGGCCACCGGCCGCCGGCCGGCCCCGCCACCGGGTCCGGCCCCTCGAACCGCACCCCCCAGAAGGGACTCCGGCCGCCGTGATGTCTCACCACCCCAACCGCACCCAGCGCACCGTCCAGCGCCTCACCACCGCCACCGTCCTGGCCGTGCTGACCGCCCTGACCGTCCTCGCGCTCACCGTTTCCACGCACACCGCCCCCCTGCCGCACTGACCCCGACCGAAGCAGAAGGAGACCGTGATGACCGCCCCCGCCCCCACCCCCACTCCCGCCCCCGCTCCCGCCGCCGTGTACGCACGCTCCCACCTGGACGACCTCACCCTGCGCCAGGCCCGCCGCGCCCTGCACACCGCCCGCTACTGGTGGCAGGAAGCCTCCGCACCCCTGACCTACTACCGGCCCCACCAGTGCCGGCAGTGGGCCCGCCAAGCCCTGACCGACGCCGCCCGCCTACGCCGTCAACTCACCGCGCCCCGCGCCCTGCCCGTCCACCACGTCAGCCGCGAGCAGTGGGCGCACATCACCACCCGCGCCGCCGACCCCCACCACCAGACCTGACCCCCACCGTGTCGACCGTGCCCCTCCCGGGGGATCGCCCGGCTTCACCCGCCGCCCGCCATCCTCCGGAACGCCGGAAGGCGCCCTGCACGGACCCCCCTCCCTCATCCCATGCCGAGGGCGACCGGCACCGGCCGGGCCACGCCACGCGGCACCCCCCAACCGCAAGCCCGGCCCGGCCCCCCCTTTGCACTCACCAGCCCCCGCCACCGGCAGCCCGCCGCGCCCGTCCCCCCACACAGACCAGAAAGACCCCTTCGCATGACCAAGCCGCCGACCCCGACGAGGTCCTCGCCTCTCTCAAGACCATGCTGAACGAACGCAACGAGTGGGACGAACTGCCCGAGTGGGGAGTCCTCTACGCCGACTCGGAAGGCCGCGTCCGCAACCGCCCGCTCCCCGTCCCGCCGCAGATGTGGATGCAAGCAGGCGACCCCAAGCGCCCGCTGCACCGGCGTCTTGCGCCGCTAGCCCTCCGCTCCCGCACGGTGAACCCGACGCCACTGACCCGCACGAGGAGATGCACATGCCACAACCCGAACAAGCGCCCGCCACCGACTACGACGCCGCGGCCGGCACCGTCGCGCAGGCCCTCGCCCTCATCGACGACAACCACGACTTCGACACCGCGCGCGACGAAGACGACCGTTGGCCCACCGCAGCGGAACGCACCGCCGTCCTCGCCCTCCGACACCTGCGCGACACCCTCGCCCCAACCTCACGCGACGAGGCCACCACCCTTCACTCCCCACTCCTCGACGTCACCGATCCCGGCACCCGAGCACTGCTCATCTACCTGCTCGAAAACGCGGTCTGGGCCGGTGCGCTGCCCGAGCAACGGCACGAGCGTGCCAAGGAGCTCTTGCGCACCCTGAACGCTCTGGGTGCCTGATGAACGGGTGACCATCGCGTCCGGCGCGGCCCCGCCCTCGTGCAGGCCGGGCGCGCCGCTGCCCGAGCTGGGGAAGCGGCCTTGCGCCGCTCGCACCGCTACCGGACGCAAGGAACCGCATGGACCGTCGCAACGTCACCGACCTCAACGGCCCTCGTCCACGAGGGCTTGTTCAACTCTCACACCGGCTTGGTGATCGACCTCGCGTGTGACGCCAGCCGCTACGCGGTCGTGGAGCCGTACACCCAGTTCGACCCCGCGCTCCTCACAAAGGGCCCGGCGACCTGCACCGGCTGCCGCGCGGTCCTCGCCGGCGCACAAGATGCGCCCCGCGACCCGGCCGACGTCGCCCGCGAGTGCGCGGACGCCGTACTCGCTGCCGAGGGCCGGGCGGTGCACGCGTCTGATGCGCGCGGTATACCGGCGTTCCCATGATGCAGATGCGTCAGGATTCGTCAGTGGACTGGTTGGCAGGTGTCGTTTGTTCCGCTCCGGCCAGCTCGACGAGCGGGTCGAACAGCCGGTGCACGAGTTTGGCCGCGGCATCCAACCCCTGATCAGCACATACGGCCCCGACGACTGCTTCCAGGATGTCGGCGAGGATAGACGCTCTTTCTCTCCCACCAGCTGCTTCCTCTTCCGCGCTGATGCGAACGTAGCGGCCCAGCCCAATGCCTCTGGCGATCCGAGCCAGAGTACGAGTGTTGACCATCCTTGCCCGAAGGGTGGGCAGCTCTCCCGTAGTCAGATCGGGATGATTCCGGTAAATGGTTTCTGTGGCTACTAGGCCTAGCACTGAATCCCCCAGCGCCATCAGAGGCTCGTTGTCCGGCACACCGTGAGCCTCCGCATAGGACTCGTGGGTCAGCGCACGGGCCAAGGTTTCATGGGCGACTGAGACTCCAAGCGTCGCCGCCAAACCTTCAAGGCTACGGTCATCGGAGGGACCGCCATGCGGTTCTACATCCGCACGTTCAGCGGCATCTTCGAACCTGGCTTGGGCGGTCGCGTCGCCATGCTCCATTGCATGCGCGGAAAAAGCAAAGGGCTCATTCGGCGCTTTTTGCCCGCCGCGAAGCCTGTCGTGAACGGCAGGGCCACGGCCAAAGAAGCGGCGGGTATAGCGCTGGCTGAAGCTCAAGGAATCTTGGCCCAGCCGCGTTGAGCCACCGGTCCGTGGTCGCGGCGGTCCGATGCGAGTCAACGCTGCCCAATACCGGAATACGAAACGGTCACCGGTCACTCGCCGCGCTCCCTCCCGTTTCGGCGGGGCGTGCAGGGGGTGTCGTGATTGCCTCGCCGCTGCCG
Source organism: Streptomyces sp. NPDC048192 (assembly GCF_043202415.1). Taxonomy (NCBI): domain Bacteria; kingdom Bacillati; phylum Actinomycetota; class Actinomycetes; order Kitasatosporales; family Streptomycetaceae; genus Streptomyces; species Streptomyces sp. NPDC048192. The sequence goes on along the minus strand of NZ_JBIDAL010000023.1, from coordinate 100,025 downwards.
ACGTCCCTCGGTACAGTCGTGCCGGAAGCGGTGGTCTCCAACCCGACAGACGTCTGTCCCAGCTGTGCAAGGAGCACCGGAGCACAGGCTCCGACGGCAACCAGACCAGCCACGCCTTCCGCCTGCTTGCCAGCACCGAACGCGGCAGCAGCTACCGCACCGAGCACTGCACGAGTCAGCGCAACAGCGAAGTCGGGGCCGACGTCGAAGTATTCACGGAACCGATGCGAGCCCTCCAATGCCTGCGCCCGCCTCGCCTGTCGCCATGCCGCCACGCGGTTATAGAAGTCGACTAATTCCACCAGCAGCCCACCACCGGCTCCCAGCAGCATCTGCTGCCAGAGGTCCACCCCCGCCTCCCTACACTGACTGATACTCAGACCCACAGCTATGATTCCGCACGCGGACGGCGCTGAGAAAGAGCCTTGGCCGACCACGCGCTGGCTGTGTCGCCTGCGCCGCAGCACCAACCCGAAGCCGGTCGGCGTCGTCTTCGCGTCCTTCCCGGACTGGGCCCACGAGCACCCCCTCACCCGTGACGACCCCGCCCTGGCCGACCTGATCAGCCGAACCGCGATCCTCATCTACGGCCTGGCCGTCACCCCGCACCGCCGCCGGCAGGGCATCGCCCGCACACTGCTCACCGCGGCGGAGAACCAAGCCCGCAGCACCGGCTACCGGCTGGCCACCCTCATCCACCGGCCCGAACTCGCCCCGTTCTACGAGCGGTTGGGTTACACCAGCGCGCACCACGTGACGATTCCCATGCCGCACGCCGCACTGGGAGTGACCCAGCCACCGCCGTTCATGACCGCCGTGAAAGCCCTCCACCCCGGCGTGCGGATCCGTACGGTGCCCGGCGCCCCGGGCCCGGTGGTGACCGGCCTCCTGCCCGGCTGGGACATACCGCCCACCGCCCGCTTCGAAGACGGCGAACTCATCGCCTGACCGGCACCTGCTCGGCATGCCCCCGCGTCCCGCCCCGCCGGCCCCGCACGCACGGCCCCGCCCCCCCTGGGGGGCGGGGCCGTCCGCGTACCGACCGGCGCGCGCGGTCCGGCCCGGCCCGGTGTGCGGGAATGCGGCGGCTGGGGACGCGGGGTTGCGTGGCTTGCCGCCGCTCGGGTCAGAGTCAGGTCAGCCGGAACACCCCCAGCACGGATCCCCCTCCCTCACCCCGTGCCGAGGGTGACCGGCCCAGGCCGGGCCGCGCCAGCGCGGTCCCTCCTCGCCGCAAGGCGCGGCCCGGCTCCACCCGGCCCGGCCCCGCGCGGCCCGGTCACTCGCCCGGCCCAGCCTCGTCCCGGCCCCGGCCGGGCCGCCGCCGCGTCGGGTCGCCGGGCGAGTGGCCCGTCCCTTGCCGGTGCGTGCCCCGGCCCCGCTCCGCCCCCTGTCTTGGAGGACTTTGATGAAGGTGACACCCAGCGGCCACGTCCTGGAATTCCCTCACGTCCTGGACGAGCTACGAGCCACAGCAGCCCAGTGCAAGAACCCCGCCCACCTCGACTTCGTCAACACCGCGATCACCGCGTTCGAACAGGACGGCCCCGACGCCGAACCCCTCCTGAACGGCTGCCCCCAGCACACCGCACAACTGATCTTCGAGGAAGTCACCGAGGCCTACATCACCGCCGAACACGCCACACGCCTCCACGACCACAACACCACCCTGGTCCGCGACTTCCAACTCCCCTACACCCGCCACCGCCGCGCCCAGGCCCGCCGAGCAGAACACGAACGCCGCCTCCGAGACGCCACCGGCCTGGACAGGCTGCGCCTGCACCTGACCATCCCGGTCAACTGACCGCCACGGCCCCGCTCCGCACCCCCAGGGGGTGCGGAGCGTCCGCGTGCCGACCGGCCCGGCCTGACCGGCTGGGAGCGTCCCGGCCCGGTCGGGCCGGGCCGGGCGCGGATCGGGCAGCCGGGGGCGGGGGTTGCGTGGCTTACCCCCGCTCGGGCCACAGTCAGGCCAGCCGGTACGCCCCCCGCACGGACCCCCCTCCCTCCCGCGTGCTGTGGGGTGACCGGCCCAGGCCGGGCCGCGCCAACGCGGACCCCCTCCCGCTGTATGGCGCGGCCCGGCCACCCCCCTCAGTCAGCCGGTACGCCCCCGCACGGAACCCCCTCCCTCACCCCGTGCCGAGGGTGACCGGCCCGGCCGGGCCACGCCAACGCGGACTCCCCTCACCGCAAGGCGCGGTCCGGCCACCCCCCTCCGGCCCAGCCCGTACGGACCGCGCCCGGTCCGCCCGGCCACTCATCCGTCCGGCCCCCCAGTGTGCGAACCAGCCCCGCCCGGCCCGGGGTTGCGCCGCTAGACCCCCCACCGGCCACAGTCAGACCAGCCGGAACCCCGCACGGACCCCCCTCCCGTGCCGAGGGTGACCGGCCCGGCCGGGTCGCGCCAACGCGGACCCCCCACCGCACAGCGCGGCCCGGCCACACCCCCCTCAGTCAGCCGGTACGCCCCCGCACGGAACCCCCTCCCTCACCCCGTGCGCTGATGGGCGACCGGCCCGGTCGGGCCGCGCCAACGCGGACCCCCCTCACCGCACGGCGCGGCCCGGCCACCCCTCACCTACCGGCCCACGCCACCCCCGCACGAACCACGCCCCGGCCGCCCCGGCCGTCCGTCCGTTCACCGATCCCAGGGAGCCCCGCTCATGCCCAACGCCCGCCTCGCCGCCCGCATCCTGCGCGAGATCATCGAACACCCCGAGCACTACAACCAGGCCCACTGGGTCCACGGCGCCGATACCGTCCCACCCCACAACGACCTAGGCGGCGACGGTGATCTCACCTGCGGCACCACCCTGTGCATCGCCGGATACGCCGCCCACCTCACCGGCTACACCCTCACCGGCGAACTCGCCGCCAAGCCCGGCCACCGCAAACGCTTCATCTACGACGTCGCCCGCGCCGAACTCGACCTCACCGAAAACGACGCCACCTGGCTCTTCTGGGGCGGCCGCACCCCCGCCCAAGCCCACGCCGCCCTCACCCAACTCGCCGCCGGCGCGCCCACCATCGACCAAGCCACCATCCACCAGACCCACCCCACCGCCCCCTGACCCACCCCTCACGGCCCCGCACCCCGGCACCCCGGCACCACACGCCGTCCATCCGGCCCGGGGCCGTACCCATGCTCCCGGCCAAGCCTCGTGCCGTGGCACCGGGCGCGGGGCTCTACCCGTGCTCCCGCCCGGACCCTCGGGGTTCGCCGCCGTCCACCGGCGCCCGCGCCGTACCCGCTGCCGCCCCGGCTCGCCGCCACGCACCGGGCACGCGGCGGCCGTGGCCGTGCATCCGCACCCGCCATCCACCCCCGGCACACACACGACACGGGTGCGGGGCCGCCGCACGTGTATCCCGCCTCCAGGCACCCCCGCCCCAACCCGCCTCCCGCCCCCCGGCACCCCCACCACCCCACACCCCCCAACCCCACCCCCGCCCGGCCTACCCTCCCCCCAACCCACCACCAGGCCAGCACACAGAGCGGGGCAGCGCCGTGCAGCACGAGACCACCGTCAACGAACTCGCCCGCGTCCAGGGACTGTTCAGCACCGTCGACCACATCACCGTCCCCGAGACCGACCCCAACACCGGCATCACGAACGAGGTCACCCTCCCCCCGCCCCTGATCCGCCGCACCAAGCGCCGCGACGACACCACCTGGTGGATCCTCACACCCCCCGGCATCCACGAACGCATCATCGTCGCCGACCACGCCCCCGTCACCGTCTACCTCAAAGACGTCGACCCCGGCCGCTTCACCGGCCACCTCCCACCCCAGCAGCCCGCGACCTACCCCGCCCAGCAACAGCCGCCCGCCGCCTGGCAGCAGCAGCCCACGACCCACCCCGCCCCACCACAACCCACCGCCACCGCCCAGCCCGCCGCCGCACCCCACAGGCCCGCCGCCCCCTGGACGCAACACCCCCACGGCTGAACACCCCCACCCGGCCCCGGCCGCCGCACCAACGGCAGCCGGGGCCATCGCATGCCCAGCCCCCGCGCATGCCCAACCCCGCGCCCACGCGGAGAACCCCGGCCACACCCCGCCCCGCCCGCCCCGGCACTGGACCCACCAACCCGCCGGCCACGCCCTACCCGGACCACTCCGCCTCCCTCAGCCCCGGCCACCGGCACCGGACGCCACCGACCCACCGGCCGCGCGCCTCACCCGGACGACTCCGCCCACCCCGGCCGCACCCCACCCGCACCGCCCCCGGTACCGGACGTCACCGGCCCACCGGCCGCGACACCACCCGCAGCAGGACCCCCGGCCGGACCCGCACCACCGCCCGGCACCCCACCCCGCTCCCGGCCCGCCCCGGCAGCCTTCCCCTGCCCGCTCCCCGGCTCCATCCTCCCCACGCCGGCCGCCCGCTCCCCGGCCGGACCGGCCGCGCGCTCCCCGACCGGACCGCTCCCGGCCGCACCCTCTCTGGCCGCGCCCTCCCTGGCCAACGCCTCACGCCCCAACCGCCGCAACTCCTTCACCCGGTCCACCCCCACCCCCAACCGGCGCCCACACCCCGCCACCGTCTCACCGGCCTCCCCCATCGCCACCACCACCCGCGCCGCCGCCACCCGCGCCGCCTCGACCTTCACCCGCCCCCGCTCACGCACCCGACGAACCTCCTCCTCCACCTCAGCCACCACCCTCTCTTCGTCCTCCCGCGCCAACTCGAAATCCGCCACCAACTCATCCAGCTCCGCCTCCCGACGCCGCCGCGCCGCCTCCGCCTCCTCCGCAGCCCGCCGCTCCTCCGCCATCCGCGCCGCCGCCCGCTCCAACGCCGCCCGCCGCCGCGCCAGAACCCCACCCTTGCCCTTGCCCTTGCTCCGGTCAGCCGCCACCGCAGCCACCTCCCAACCACCTACGGCCCACCCAGCGCAGGCCACCGCGCGCCAGTCTCAGCCGCCCCCACCACCCCCACCCCGCCCGAGCCCGCAGCGTCCCAGCCCGTAACACACCCGCCACCGCGCCCGGTCCCGCCCACGGGACAGCAGCGCCGCACACCCGCCGCCACGCCCGGTCCCGCCCACGGGACAGCCGCGCAGCACACCCGCCACCCCGCCCGGCTCCGCCCACGGGGCACGCCCGCCGCCGCGCCCGCCCCCGGCAGCGGGACAGCCGTCGCGCTGACCCGACGTCGCGCACGGCCCCGTCCACGCGACGGCCGCGGGGGCACGCCCGCCGCCGCGCTCGGTCCGGATGGCCGTGGAGGCGTGGAGGGCGGGGGAGGGGAGTGCCCTGGAGGAGGGGGCGGATCGTGGTGAGTTGTGGTCTGGGTGTTGGTGGGTGTGTGGGTGTGGGTGGGTGTCGGTGGTGTGGGTGGTGGTGTGGCGTGGTGGTGGGTGGTGGTCGGTGGGTGGCTGGTGGGTGTGTGGTGGGTTGCCGCGCACCTCTGGCACTTTTGACGCGCCTGGCCGCCGCAGCGGTGGTTTTCCCGTCTGGTGGGACGAGTTGCAAGGTCGTGTCCGAAGCCCTGGGAGGTTCGGGACCCGGTGCCGTCCTGGACCCGCGGGGGCGTTGTGGGCGGTGATCTCCTGGCGTGGTGGGGATGACGGTGAAGGGGATCACGGCGGGGCGTGAGCGCTATTACCGGCGTGATATCGCTGTCGGGGACGGGGTGCGGGGCGGGGAGCCGACGGTGTCCTCGAGCGTGCCGGGGGTGCCGCCCGGGGTGTGGCACGGGCAGGCGGCCAAGGAGCTGGGGCTGTCTGGCATCGTCAGCGATACGCAGATGCGGGCCCTGTTCGGTCTCGGTATGCACCCCGACGCCGAAGCGATCACGGCCCGCGCTCTGGCCGGGGGTGCTTCGCTGAAGCAGGCGATGCGGGCGGCCAGGCTCGGGCCGGCCGTGCCGCAGCTCGCCGAGTCCTCCCCGCTGGATGAGGAGATCGAACGGGTCCGGCAGCACGTCAGCGAGGAGCTGTGCCGGCCGCTGACGAAAGCGGAGATACGGGATCTGCGGATGCGGGTCGCCGCGCACGCCTTCGAGGCCGAGTACCACCGCGCCCCCGCAGACGGCGCAGAACTCGGCCGCTACCTGGCCGCACGCACCGGCCCGCAGCGCAAGGCCGTCACCGGCTACGACCTCACCTTCGCCTCGGAGGAGCTGACGCTGCTGTTCGCGCTGGGCAGCCCCGACGTGCGGCGCATCGTGCTGGAGATTCAGGCCCAGGCCCGCTCGGAGACCCTCGCCTGGCTGGAGCAGAACTCGCTCGCGGTACGCACCGGCCCGGGCGGCATCGCCCAACTACGGGCCGAACCGGGGCTGCTGGCCACCGTCTACCTGCACTACGAATCCCGCGCGGGGGATCCGATGCTGCACGAGCACGCGGTGATCTCCCCCCGGGTGCGGGGGCCGGACGGGCGGTGGCGGAACCTGGACTCACGGCTCCTGCTGCGCGACGTGGTCGCGGCCAGCGAGCTGTTCAACCAGCGCTCCCTGGAACTGGCCTGCGCCCGCCTCCACCTGGCCACGGAGGAAGTCGAGGTCACCCCTGGGCAGCGGCCCGTGATGCGGATCGCCGGGATCGACCCCCGCCTGCGCGCGGTCTTCTCCCGCCGCGGCGGCGCGGTACGCACCATGGCCCAGGCCCTGTTCGACGACTACCGGCGCCGCCACGGCCGCCAGCCGCACGGCAGCTCCCGCTACGCCCTGCTGGAGCAGGCCCGCTCCCAGACCCGCCCGTCCAAGCGCAGGGCCCGCTCGCTGGATGAGCTGCTGGCCGCCTGGCGGCGCCGCGCGATCGCCGCCACCGACCGGGAGACGGTGGACAGTGTGCTGGCCACCGCGCAGGCCGCCGCCCGCCACCGGGCCACCCCGACGGCTGTGGACGTCGCCGTGGCGGCCGATGATGTCCTGGCCGCGGTCGCCGAACGCCGCACCACGTTCCACCGCCGCCACGTCCTGGCCGAAGCCCGCCGCTACCTGATGCGCACCCTGACCGGCACCACCGCCCCACCCGGCGCAGCCGAACAGATCACCGACCAGGTCCTCGCGCACCGGGACTGCCTGGACATCACCCCGCCCGAGATCAACCCTGCCCATCCGGACCTGCAGCGCCCGGACGGCACCAGCATCTACCGGCCCATCGGCTCCCAGACCTACACCACCCACTCCCTCCTGGCTGCCGAGAACCGGCTGCTGGCGGCCGCCCGCACGAACGTCATCCCGCCTGCCGGCCGGGGCACCTTCGCCCGCGTCGCCGCCCTGCACCGCGGCCCGATGGATGCCGGACAGCGCGCCCTGGCCTCCTCCTTCGCGCTGTCGGAGAAGCTGCTGCTGGCCGGTCTCGGCCCCGCCGGTGCGGGAAAGACCACCGCGATGCGGCTGGTGGCCCGCGCCGTGGATGCCGCCGGCGGCCGGCTCATCCCGCTCGCACCGTCCTCGAGGGCCGCCCAAGTCCTCAGCGACGATTTGAACCTGCGCGCCCACACCCTGCACTCCTGGCTCCACCACCGCGCCCGCGCGGCGGAGGGAAAGCAGGCCGGCGAAGACTTCCAGCTACGCCCCGGCGACGTCGTCCTCATTGACGAGGCGGGCATGGCCGGCACCCTCCTGCTCGACAAGATTCTGGCGGATGCGGCCGCCGCGGGTGCGGTGGTGCGGCTGCTGGGCGACCCGCACCAGCTCGCCGCCGTCGAAGCCGGCGGCGCCCTGCGCCTGATCGCCCGGGCGGGCGGCGCGATCGAACTCGACCAGCTGCACCGCTTCCGCACCCCCGGCGAGGCGGAGGCCTCCCTGATCCTGCGCGACGGCGAAGACAAGCACGAGGCGTTCACCTGGTACCGCGGCAAGGGCCGGATCGTCGCGGGAAGCTACGAGGCGATGTGCGACGCGGTGTTCACCGCCTGGGCCCACGACCTCGCCCGGGGCCGCACGTCGCTGATGACGGCCGCAGATACGGAGACGGTCACCGCGCTCAATGTGCGCGCCCAGGCCTGGCACATCGCCTCCGGCACCGTCGACACCCGCCGCAGCACCAGCCTGCGCGGCGGGCAGCACGCGCACACCGGCGACGTGATCGTCACCCGCCTCAACCGCCGCCGCATGCTCGTGCGCGGCGGCCGCGACTTCGTCAAGAACGGCGACACCTGGACCATCACCAAGATCCTGCCCGGCGGGGACGTGGTGGCCCGTCACACCCACCACCGCGGCCGCATCCGCCTGCCCGCCGCCTACCTCGCCACCCACTGCGAGCTCGGCTACGCCTCCACCATCCACCGCGCCCAGGGCATGACCGTCGACACCTCCCACGCCCTCGCCTCGGCCCGCTCCACGAGGGAAGGCGTCTACGTGCAGCTGACCCGCGGGGCGCGCACCAACCGCCTCTACGTCGCCCTCGAGGACGGCGACCACCTCGACGACGTTCTGCTCTCCATCGCCGCCCGCCGCCGCGCCGAGTTGTCGGCGACCGAATCCATCACCGCCCTGCAGCGCGAGATCAGCGCACCGGGCCAGCTGTGCGCGGAGTTCGCCGACGCCGGCGAACGCGCCACCCGCGCCCGGCTGACCGGCCTGCTCCAGCACGCCCTCGGCACCGACCGCGCCGCCTGGTTCATGGCCGCCGACGCCTACCCCGCCCTCATCCGCGCCCTGAACGACGCCGAACGCGCCGGATTCGACCTGCCTCGCCTGCTGGCCCGCACCGTCCCCCGGCGCGGCTTCGCCGACGCCCACGACCCCGCCGCCGTCCTGACCTGGCGGCTGCGCCAGCACCTGGACGACGCCGCCACAGCAGCGCAGACCGACCACCACCACCGTCCCCTGGCCGCGCTGTCCCTGGCCCAGCTGCACACCCTCAAACGGCTCGCCGCCGCCCACCGCGCCGCGGCCCGCGAGGCACTCAAGGCCGCCGACGCCGCCTTCACCCACCTGCCGTCACCCGTCACCACCCGCGCCGGCGACGCTCATCCCGCCTGGGACAAGCGCCCCTTCGGCGACCTCTCCCGCACCCGACTGGCCGCCCAACTCGCCCACGCCCGCGCCCAGATCCGCCACTCCCAGAGCGCGGGAGCACCGCTGTCGGACACAGCCCGGCAGGTCATCGCCGCCCTGACGGCCGAGTCCGAGCTGCGCCGCGCCCTTCACTGGAGGGACGCCGCCCGGGAGGACTACCAACGCGAACGCACCACCCATCACGCCGCCGCCGGCGGCTCCACCTCCCTGGCCGCCATCCGCCGCTCCCTGGAGCAGCGCCGCGCCAGCACCGTGCAGCGCCGGCAGTGGGCGCGCACCCACCTGGCGCGCGCCGATGCCGTCACCGGCAAGATCGACGCCGAACTGCGCTGGCGGGACCGCCTCCCCGACCACCCCCCGCACCAACCGAACCACCGCGCCGAGATCCCCGACTGGGTCGCCGACCGGCACGCCCTGACCCACCCCGACACCCCCGAGCACTGGCGCACGCACCTGGCCGAACGCCACCGCATCCTGGCCCGCTCACTCGCCGACCGCGGCCACACCCTCGCCGCACACCCGCCCGCCTGGGCACGCCCCCTCGGCCCGCCACCCCCCACCAGCTCCCCCCGCCGCCGCGCCGCCTGGGCCACCACAGCCGCCCTGGTGGAACTGTGGCGCACCCGCCACGCCATCACCACCGCCCCCGGACTGGGCGCGCGCCCCGACGATCCCGGCGACGCAGCCGCCTGGGACGCCCTCGATGCCCGCGTACGCGCCCTGACCGGACGACGCCGCCCCCACCACCACACCATGCTGCCGCCCGACGCCCCCGCGTCCGCCGTCATCACCGCGGCCCTCGCCCACCTCGACACACCCCCGCCTTCCGGCCCGCTGCCCGACCACCCCGCCCTGAACGACCCCACCAGCGTCGCCCCGCTCAACCACAGCGCCCGGCACGCCCAGACCGCCCGGCGTGCTCTGGCCGCCGTCCTCGCGGGCGAGGCGTTGCCGGAGGACTGGATGGACCAGATCAGCGCACCCGGAGCAGACGACGAAGCCGAACAGCGCACCTACACCAGGCTGCTGACCGCGATCGGCGACTACCGCCGCCGCCACCACCGCGCCGGCCCCGACCTCCTCGGACCACGCCCCCAAGGACTCGACGGCGACGAGTGGGACCACCTCACCGACGCCATCGACCTCTACACCCACGCCCGCGTCCAACACCGCCTGGAACAACTCCGCACCCGCACCCAGGCCGAACGCGCGGTCCTGCTGCCGCCCACCTCACCACTTCGCCAGCCGCCGCCCGGCCCAGACAGCCCAGGCCGGCGCATCCCCACCCGGTGAGAGACCGAGAAACCCTGCCGCCCCTTTTGAACCGGCCCGTCACGAGCTGTGCTGACGTCGCTCCGCGGCCTGAGCCGGGGTGTCGTAGTAGCCAGGCCGAGCCAGCAGGACCGAGCTGAAGTAATAGCCCTGCTCCTCATCCGGCTCATCGTCGGCTGCGAACGGACGCCAGAAACTCAGCAGCAAGTCAGGGGCGACGAACGAAGCAGCATCGTCGGCATCTTCTACGATCGCGGTGAATTCACCGACGCGCTGGACAACCCCGCGCGCAGCAAGCGCGAACACGTCCACGCCCCGGAACAGCACCCGATCCGTCTGTAGCGACGGCCGTCCCAGCTCGACGGCTTCCAGCTTGTCGCGCACACAGTGGATGCTGATCATCAGCCCGCTCGGACGGAAGACGTGCTGCCCCGGCCGGTCAGACGCCGAGACCGCAGACAGATCGCGCAGCGAGTTAAGCGCCGCGCCGGCGGCCTGCCGCGTCATACCGATCCGCAACGGGCCGACACCGCTCGGCGGGACGAGGTCGAAGTCCATACAGGCATGATCCCAAACAGATCCGGATGCAGCGCAGGCAGCAGATGAGGACGTTGACGTGGGAGCCAGCCGCCTGCAGCCAACTCTCACATCGGCGCGCTACAAGGACTCCGACACCGCCCTTGATCACCGAACCTGCGCGCGGACAGACTGCGCAGCATGGGATCAGCAGACACGACCGCCGGGCGCGCAGATCGGGAACCGGCGATGACTGACCGCCTGCCCGTCTTCCGCTATCACCCAGACCCCTTGGCAAGCGGGGCCATCCGCGCGGCCTGCGAGACGTGCGCCTGCTGCAAGCGCAACACAGCCTGGATCTACACGGCCACCTTCTACACCGCCCAGGACGTCAGCGGACGTATCTGCCCCTGGTGCATCGCAGACGGCAGCGCGGCCGAACGCTTCGCGGGGGAATTCACCGACTCCTACAGGCTCGACGGTGTCAGCGAGGACGTCCTGCACGAGGTCACCCGCCGCACCCCTGGCTTCCACGCCTGGCAGGATCCGCACTGGCTCGTCCACTGTCAGGACGCCGCCGCCTTCGTAGGCGAAGTCGGCTACAGCGAGCTGGCGGCATATCCCGAAGCCCTCGACCAACTCCGGGCCGACATGCGCCTCAACGGCTGGCACGACGACAGCCAGCTTGAGCACTTCCTGACCCACCTGGGCGAGGGAGCCAGCGCCATGCTGTTTTGCTGCACCGTCTGCGGCACCCACCTCGCCTACGCCGACGCATCCTAAAAGCCGTCTGCTGGGACGGGTCTGCGGCAGCAGATGAGGCCGCGACCGCCGTGCGTTGAGACGGCTTGGGACTGTCACCGCCGAATCCGCCTCTGTGGGACCGCTGCCTGTGCCCCAGCAGGGCGGACGTCGTGGGGGAGGCATTCAGCCTCTCGTGAGCGGCAGCTGCGCCCTGAAGTGAGTGTCGCGCTCCGCCTCGGAGAGGATCCGGGGGGCCGCGGCTTTCACCTGAGCCGGTACGTCACCGCGTTCCGCAACGAGCTTGTCGTAGATGGGCGCATCCCCCCAAGCATGCCGGATGCCGTCCTGCTGATTCACCTGCCGTGTCCCTTCCCCGAGTGCACAAACGGCCAGTGAGTCTACGGCTGTTGGACGGGACTGGTTACTTCAGCACCCCTCAGCCGGCCCCTTGGCGGGGCACGTGTGCTCGAGGAACGACGCGCGGCCCGGCGCACACGGCGCCAGCAACCGGGTGTCCCCATGGCCCCGCGGGTAGCAGATAGTGGACCGGCAACGCTTCCCTGAAACGAACGGACAACCCCCGCGTGACGACGGCGCACACCCCCACTTCCACCGAACGCGTGCCCGCACGGGCGTGGACGGTCCGGCTCACCGGACGCAGCGACCGCTCCGCCACGGTCTCCTGCAGCAACACCAACTGCCGGATGCCACCCCCCTCCAAGGACCTGGCAGCCCTGCGCCAATTCGCCGCCCGGCACGCCGCCGCCCACGCCAAAGCCGCCACCATCCATCCCGGCGCTCGCTGCCACTGCGGCGCCCACGGGTGCGCCTCCCACCCCCAGGCCAAGGCGCAGTGCGCGGGCACGGCCACGGTCCTGGTGCTGCGGCACGACGCCACGGTAGGGCAGGTCTGGAACGTTCAGCAGGTCTGCGGGGCCTGCGCCCGGCTGCTGCCGCACGCCACGGTCGTCGCCGGCGCGGCCGGCAGGCCGAACCGCACCGACGTAGCCCCTGCCGCCCAGGGGCCGGTCGCCCGGCCGGAGGTTCCCGGCGGGTTCTCCTCGCCCGCGGCCGGACCCACCGACACCCCGGCTGCTCCCGGCCGCAGGCGCGGCCGCGCCTCGCAGCGGCCACGCCGCCACCGCCCGACCGGCAAGCGCTGACCTACGGGCCCCCGCCTGCGCCCGCCTGCGTTCCGCGGGGCGGGACGCGCCGGGTGAGGGCCGTTCGTGTCGTCCCGCACGACGGACCAGCCCCGGGCGGCCGGCCACCGGCACGTCCCGGCACGGGCATGCTGCCGCCAGCCGCCGCCCGCGAAGTGGCTGCGCGGCGCCCCTACTGCCGAGCCCAAGGGTCCTTGCCGTGAGCGAAGAGCTGGCCGCCCCCGAAGACTTCCGCACCTGGCTGACCGAGCGGGGACCGGACGCCTACGCCCTGGCCTGGGTGGCCGACCGCGACGACACCACCGAAGCGGTGGGCGCCGACAGGCCCACCGTGGGACGCACCGGGATCGCCCGCACCGGCGCCGACCTCACCCGCATCACCGTGCACGAGGTCACCCACAGGCGGTCCGAGACGCTGCGCCGCTGGCTCCAGCTGGACGACGGCCGACGGCAGCTGGCGATCGTCACCGCCGACGCCGACGGATTGCACGAACACACGCCGGGCGAACTCGCCGTGCAGCTGATGCACGACCCGGACACCGACCACGCTCAGCTCACGCAGCACCTCGCCGACTGGCTCTACCGCCGCAACATCGACGCGGACCAGGGGCTCGAACTGGGGTGGATCGCCGCGGCCACCGCCTGGACCTGCCACCTGCGCGACCTTGCCGGCTACCCGCCCGCTTCCGTCCGCGCCCGCAGCCTCGAGCTGGCCGGCGATCTGGAGGAGGACACCGAGGCGCTGCTCGTCAGCGCCGGGCAGCAAACGAGCGAACTCCTAAACCGCATGGAGTACCCCTTTCGCTCCCGCGCCGAGCTCGTCGAGGACTGGCACGCCGCCGAGAACCTGGCCGCCGACGGCCCGGCCCTGCGCGCGGCGGCCGACTGGCTGCTGGACCAGATCGCCCTGCGCGATGCCGGCGCGCAGCAACTGCGGGCCGTCCTCGAACCGGACCTCACCGACTACGAACGCGACCAGCGGGTCGCCGGGCACGAGCCCGGCACCGCGGCTCCCCGGCTGGACGAGGAGCGCACCGCGCACCTGGCCCAGGCCCGTAGCGCGGTGCGCGCCTACACCGCCGCCGTCCACTCCGGCCGCGAGCAGGAGGCCCGGCAGATCCTCGAGGCCTTCCCTGTCCCCGCCCGCTCGCTCGCATCCAGCGGTCCGGCCGCCGCCTGGCGCCAGGAGTCGGCCACCGCCCGCCACGCGGTCGACGCTCTGGCAGAGCAGCGCGCGGCGACCACCGCCGAGGAGGGCGGCGATTATGTCGCCGACCCCGAACTCCTTAACGCCCGCACCCACTATCTGGCCGTGCGCGAAGCCCAACTGCACCTCATGCACGACGCGCTGGGACGCCTCGCCCACCCCGCCGAGATCCCCCGCCACCTGCCCGCCGAGCTCGCCGCGGTCGCAGCCGCCCAGATGCAGCGCCGCCTCATCGAGGCCTTCGGCACCACCGACCGCGCCCGCCAGATGCTGGAGGGACAGATCAACTACCAGCTCCAGCAGCAGCCGCCCCATACCCACCGGCACACCGCCACCCAAGCCGAAGCCGACCTGCTGATGCGAGTGCGCGAGGCGCTTGAAGAAGTCCCCGGCGCCGGCACGCCCCTGGACGCTGAGGACATCCGGGCGCGGGCGGAGCACTTCCGGGCCCGCCTGGAATACGCGATGGCCCGGCAGGCCACGCTCCGCCCGGACGGCACCGGCCGTGCCGTACCCACCGCACACGAACAGGCCCAGGCCCTGGCAGCGGGCAACACCACGCCGGGAGTGCAGCGGTGACCTGGACGCTGTGCACGACGATGGGCCTGCTGCTGCGGCTGACCGTCGCGCATCCAGCGCGCCCCGCGGCAGCTGGCGGCGGCCACCGCGGCCGTCCCGGGCCGTCTCCCCGCACGGGGGACCACGGCCCAGGTTGCGGGCGGCGGCACAGCTCGTTGCTCGGTGGCCGGCACGATGCGAGGACACAGGCTCCAGGGCCGGGAGCAGGCGCCCGGCATCCACAACGGCCGCACAAACTGAACGTCTCTGCATTCGGCTCGATGACTGTCTAGTGCTTCTGGTCCCGAGGGCAGGCGAGCGTGGTCTGCGGTTTTCCGGCGTGTCTGGCAAGTAGTTGAGCCAGGCGGGTGGTCGAGTAGGTGGCCGGCCAGCGCGTGGTGGTCAGGTCAGCAGGGTGGCGAAGGCGGCAGCCACGGTGGCGGCGAGGGTGATGACACCGGCGAAGGTGACGGCGGCGCGGGTGAGAGCGGCAGGGTAGGTGGCGCCGTCCATGCGGGCGAGCTTGCCCGCCCCGGCGGCGGCCATCAGGGCGACGACGATCACCAGTGCGGTGGTGAGGAGGGCGACGGCGACGTTCACGGCAGCTCCCGTCAGGAGGTGGGGTGTTGACGAAACGAAGGTCGCGGAATCCGTGTGCGTCATGGTGCGCCGGGACGAAGATGAACACCGGCGAACACATCACCACCGCGGGGGCGAGGACGTGCACAACGAACGGACCGGTCACACTGCGGATTCGGCGCTGGCCGAACTGCGCAGGATGCTGGGGAGCGGGCTGGCCCGGGCCGGGGTTACGAAGATTCAGCTCGTCGCTCGTACAGGGCTGAGTCGTACGACCGTGCAGCAGGCGTTCCAGGCCGACGGGCCGGTGCCGTCGGCGCATACGGTGACGGCGCTGGCCGGCGCGCTGAGACTGCCGGTGGGGGAGCTGCTGGCGTTGCAGCGGGTCGCGGCCGGTGGCGGGGACAGCGAACGGCCGGGACCGGGCCGGCCGATCGGGCTGTGGGATCCGCACGCGCTGGAGGTCCACCCGGCCGGTACCGCTCAGGGCGGTTCCGGTTTGCCGGTGCAGCGGGAACTGCCCACGTACGTGCCGCGCGAGCATGACCGGATTCTGGCGGAGGCGGTCCGGGAGGCTGGGCAGGGCCATAGCCGGATGCTGGTCCTGGTGGGCGGCTCGTCGACGGGCAAGACGCGGGCGTGTTGGGAGGCCGTGCAGCCGTTGGCCGAGCTGGGGTGGTGGCTGTGGCATCCCTTCGATCCCACCCGGGCGGAGGCCGCGCTGGAGGACCTGCACCGTGTCGGCCCGCGCACGGTGGTATGGCTGAACGAGGCGCACCACTACCTCGGCGACCTGACGGCCGGTGAGCGGATCGCTGCGGCCGTCCACCACCTGCTGACCAGCCCGCAGCGCGGGCCGGTCCTCGTGCTGGGCACACTCTGGCCCCAATACGTCCAGCAGTACACCGCCCTGCCCGCAGTGGGCGAGCCCGATCCGCACAGCCGGGTGCGGGAGCTGCTCGCCGGCCGCACCGTGCGGGTCCCCGACGCCTTCGACGCTCGCGCCCTGGCCGCGGCAACCGCATTGGCCGAGGGCGGTGACCGGTTGCTGGCCGACGCCCTTACCCGCGCCCGCGCCGACGGACGCCTCACGCAGGACCTCGCCGGTGGCCCCGCTCTGCTGGAGCGCTACCGCACGGGCAGCCCGGCCGCCAGAGCACTCCTGGAGGCGGCGATGGACGCCCGCCGCCTCGGCGTCGGCCTGCACCTGCCGCAGGCCTTCCTCACCGATGCCGCCCCCGACTATCTCCACGACAGCGACTGGAACCAGCTCACCGACGACTGGGCAGAGAAGGCCTACGCCGAGCTCGCCGAGCAGGTTCACGGCAAGCAGGCCCCCCTCAGCCGGGTCACCCCCCGACCGCGGCGGCGCCCACCCGGCCCCTCCACCGATGCCGCCGCCTCACCGCGCCCGTCGGGGCCGCTGTTCCGGCTCGCCGACTACCTCGAACAGCACGGCCGCACCGCCCGCCGCCACCTCTGTCCGCCCGCCTCCTTCTGGCACGCCGCCCACACCCACCTCACCGACCCCGACGATCTGTACAACCTCGCCGTGGAGGCCGAAAACCGGCACCGCCTGCAATGGGCCCACCACCTCCGACTCCGCGCCGCCGACCACGGCAGCACGCTCGCCCTGATCCAACTGGCGCTGATGCGGGAGGCGGCCGGGGATCGGGAGGGCGCCGAGAACCTGGCCCGGCAGGCCGCCGACCACGGCGACGCCGGCGCCCTGGTCCAGCTGGCCAACATGCAGGATGAGGCCGGGGACCGGGAGGGAGCCGAGAACCTGGCCCGGCAGGCAGCCGACCACGGCAGCACCGAAGCCCTGTTCCTCATGGCCCTGATGCGGGAGAGGGCCGGGGATCGGGAGGGCGCCGAGAACCTGGCCCGGCAGGCCGCCGACCACGGCAGCCCCGGCGCCCTGGCCCAGCTGGCCCGGATGCGGGAGGCGGCCGGGGATCGGGAGGGGGCCGAGACTCTCTACCGGCAGGCCGCCGACCACGGCAGCACCGCCGCCCTGATCCAACTGGCCCAGATGCGGGAGAGGGCCGGGGATCGGGAGGGCGCCGAGAACCTGGCCCGGCAGGCCGCCGACCACGGCGACGCCAGCGCTCTGGCCCAGCTGGCCTGGATGCGGGAGAGGGGCGGGGATCGGGAGGGGGCCGAGACTCTCTACCGGCAGGCCGCCGACCACGGCAGCACCCGCGCCCTGGTCCAACTGGCCCAGATGCGGAAGGCGGCCGGGGATCGGGAGGGAGCCGAGAACCTGGCCCGGCAGGCAGCCGACCACGGCAGCACCCGCGCCCTGGTCCAACTGGCACTGATGCGGGAGACGGCTGGGGATCGGGAGGGCGCCGAGAACCTGGCCCGGCAGGCCGCCGACCACGGCGACGCCGGCGCCCTGGTCGACCTGGCCCGGATACGGGATGAGGCCGGGGATCGGGAGGAGGCCGAGAACCTGGCCCGGCAGGCCGCCGACCACGGCAGCACCACCGCCCTGATCCTCATGGCCCAGATGCGGGAGGCGGCCGGGGATCGGAAGGGCGCCGAGACTCTCTACCGGCAAGCCACCGACCACGGCAGCACCGGCGACCTGGTCCGCATACCCCTGGCGCGGGAGAGGGCTGGGGATCGGGAGGGCGCCGAGAACCTGGCCGACCACGGCAGCACCGCCGCCCTGGTCGACCTGGCCCGGATACGGGCGGCGGCCGGGGATCGGAAGGGCGCCGAGAACCTGGCCCGGCAGGCCGCCGAGCACGGCAGCGCCCGGCAGGTCTTCCGCTGGTCAGGGTGGATCCTCACAAAGCTGTGGCCGTACGGCCTGGACCCGGACGGTACGCCGACGCCCCGATGGCAATGACCCACGTGGAGGCAGTTCGACGGAACCGAGGCCCCCGACGAGGGCAGCGGCCGCAACAGCCTCGGCCGCGACGTCGCTGTCCAGATAGCCCTGGGCGTCGATGGTGAGGACAAGGGCGCGGCGCACGATGCTCTCCCGCTCCGCCGCAGCGGCCTGATCCAGTCTGTGGGAGAAGTCCGCGGCAGCGTCGTTGTCGAAGTGGCCGGTGTCCCAGGTGCCCATGGTGTCTCCTGATCGCTCGGATAGGCCCGGGCATCGTGTCAAAGGGCACCGACAGCCCTGATCGAGCACTCCGGACTCGTCTTATCCGGCGGCCAAAGGTACGGCGCGGATCAGGCGACGTCCTTGCACGCTGCGTCGGCGAGATCGATGGCGAGCTCGTTGATCGCGGTGTAGGAGAGCGGGCCCATGGCGACGATCCCTGCCCGGGTTCCGGCGTGCGCCAGGCGCCACTTGTCGACGACCCAGGCGGGTGGCCGGTCGAAGGTGACGGCCAGGGAGCCGGGAACACGTTGCGGGCGGGCCCCGGCGCCCTCGAGCCGGTGGACGGCGTGGGCGGCGAGGTCCTGACAGCGGCCGATCATGGCGGCCACTCCGGCCCGCCCCAAGGACCGCAGCCGCGTCCACAGCAGCAGTGCCGGCAGCCCGCCGCCCGCCACCGCCGGGTCGCCCACCGTGATTCCTCCGCCGGCAGCAGATGCGTGCGAACGGCGCACCAGTGAGATCCCCGCGGGTACGGGCAGCCCGAGCAGGCCGTGCCCGGACAGCGTGATGGTGTGGGCGCCGTGCGCGAGCGACCACGGCGGCACCTGGTCGCTGTGCGCGGCCACCAGCCCGCCTGCGGCGGCGTCGACGTGGACGTGCACCCGGCCGGATCCGGCTGCCGCATGGCGCAGCTCGGCCACGTTGTCGATCGCGCCGTGCAGGGGAGTGCCGCAGGTGGCCACCACCACCGCGCCTACGCCGCGCCGCAGCCTTGTCTGCAGCCGCAAGTCCGCTGCATCCGTCGTGCCGTCCGGCCGTGACCGCACCCTCACCCGGTCCAGCCCCAGCAGCTGGCACGCACGCCACACCTCCGCGTGGGCTTGCTCTCCGACGTACACCGGGGCGGCGGGCAGCCGGCTGCGGGCCGTGGCCAGCCCATGCAGCAGCGCCTCGTACGGCGAGGACGCCACATGGCCGTGGACGTCGGCGGCCGGCACACCGGCCACGGCGGCGAAGTACTCGAGGACCGCCTCCTCATACGCCCGGGTGGCGACGTGGACAGCGTCGGGGGAGTAGGGGTCCGCGCGGTGGTCGGTGAACGCCGCGAGCAAGGGGGCGAGTTCGGCCGCCACCAGACGCAGGTGGTCGGGGAAGCCCAGGAACCGCCGCTCGTGATGGCACACGGAGCCGGTCAGCTCCTGCAGTCGAGCGGTGTCGGCCGCGGGCTGCGAGGGCTGGTCCCCGATGGCCAGGCCCTCACCGCAAGGCGGGGCGGAAAGCGGGCTCACGGCAGCGGCTCCCTCCCCGATCGCATCGGCCAGCAGGTGCCATGCCATCTACCCGCACGACCAAGCCCGTGTGGGCCGCCACGGCGTGCAGGGCCTCGCGGGGCGGGAAGAAGCGGCGCACGAGTGCGCCACGCCTCCCGCCGGACGGGAGCGCAGCGCACGGGCCGCTGTTCCTCACCACCCGGCGGAAGCCCTGAGCGTGCCCGGGCCGTATGCCGGTATGCCGGCCGGTGCCGTCGTGGAGTGTCCCGCCCCTTCCCGCCCGGTGGAACAGACGGCCAGGTCGCTGGTTTGGGGCTTGGGAGGCGGCAGCACGCGGCGCCGTGCCGGCGGCGGCCCGGCACGCAGCATCGGCTGACCTCACAAGCGCGGGGCCGGGACCTCGCCCCGCCCCCGCCACTCACCCGTCGAAAGGCTTTCGTGATGAACCGCCGTCTCGCCCTGCGCTCGATCGGCCCCGCCGCACTGGCGATGGCAGCCGCAGCCGCACTGACCGTGACCACCGCACCGGCCGCGCACGCCGTCGGTGAAAACCCCAAGTGCACCGTGAACTGGCCCAACTTCCAGGCCATGGTGAGCCGGAACGGATGGAACCTGCGCACCGGCCCGTCCACCTCCTACACCAGCCGCGGCTACCTCTTCCGCGGCGACAAGCTCACCGTGCTGTGCAGCCGCGGCAGCTGGGACTACGGCCAGCTCTCCCAGCGCTCGAAGTCCGGCATCCCCAAGGGAACCCGGGGCTGGGTGCGGGACGACGGTCTGGCCAGCCTGGGCGGCTGAGAGGCCGCGGGCCGGACGGCCGGACCACCGCTTGGCCCGGGATCGCCGGGCCCTTCGGCACTCGAGGCGGTCAAGCCCGCCTCGAGTGCGGTGCGGGAGCGGACCATCTGCCGCTTCGGCCGGGGCAGTGCCGGCACCACCAGCGCGCCGGTCAGCTGGCAGCTGCTGCGGCGGACCGGCGACGCCAGTGCTCCCGTGGCTTTGCTCATGAGCTTGAGCAGCGTTTATTCGCCAGTTTGGGAGGCACCGAAGCCGCAGCGGAATCGAACGTCGTCCTGCGGCGCATGCTCTGTCAGCCCTGGAAGCCATGCGGCCCCGCCGCTTGGGGGAGCGGCGGGGCCATGAGAAGGCGGTCTCCCTACGGGAGGAATCCTCCTGATCGATGCCGGTCGTCGAGTTCGGCGAGGGCCGGTGACAGGTGCGGGCTTAGGACGCGGCCAATCCCCGCACCAGCCGACGGAGCGCCTCCTCGTCGGCCCCCGTGAATGCGCCCACACGCTGAGCGTCCCGGAAGGCGATGAACGTGGGCATGCTGCCGATGTGGTTCTCGAAGGCCAGCTCGGCGTTGTCGTCGACGTCGATGGACAGGAACGTGACGGTCCCGTGCTGCGTCGAGAGGTACTCGAATTTGGGCTCCATGACCCGGCAAGGTGCGCACCAGTTTGCCGTGAACATTGCGATGACTCTCGGCTCCGAGCGGAGCAGCTCGTAGAACTGCTCGGCGCTGGTCACCTCGATCACCGCCCCCCTGGCACGTGCGGCGGGAGCTTCGGTGCCTGCCTGCTGCGTCGCCCCGGTCGTCGCTTCCTGGATCGCGGGGCGGGATGTGGCCGGTGACGCGCTGGCGTACGGGACGGCGGCGAGGGTCACGCCCAGGACGACGGCGGCGGTCCGGCACAGTCGGCGCCAGCGGGGCGGTGCCGGGCGGGGGGCGGGGGTGTGCGTGTTGGTGTTCACGTGGTCAACGCGTACCGGTTCACCTGGAACGACGTGGGGCGAACCGCGCTGCGCCACTCGGATGGACGGGCCGTGATTCGCCTCGACAGCCCAGAGCAGGGGGTGCGTTCTTGCGGCGCAAGCTGCAGCGTTCAGGACGGCACCTTGAGGAGGCCCCCGACACCGTCCGCGCCTGCCGGACGCCGGCTCGCACACGGAGTCGTACGAGCTGGATGAACAGGTCCATCAGCGAGTCGGTGATCTCCGTCTGTCGCGCATGGCACAGCAGCGGCCAGCAGGGTCAGCCGCCGTAGCGGCCGCCTGGCGGGAGTCTTTCGAGCCCAGGCGCACGACCTGATGCCGATCCCCCGCGCCCCTGTTCGTGGGAGCCTCCCGCAGCTCAGTGTTCGATTACTGAACGCCCTGAACTGCCTCCCGAATTGGTGAACATCTGCTGTTCGTTCTCGGGCTCTGGCCCACTTGTTGTGGCCGCGTACGTTGAGTGACTGTTGATCTTCTCGTGATGGTGGCTGAGGTCGCCTGAAAATCGCCCGGCCGGTGGACAGCGTGGCCGACAGTGCTGCGCCGTGGACGAAGTACGGTCGCAGCTCGCAGAGCTGCTGTTCTCCTCGGTGGAGGACGTGTTGGTGGAGTCGGTAAAGGTGACCGACATGGTCGTCCGGGTTGAGGCCCGGAGTGCGGTCCGGCAGTCGGCCTGCCCGGTGTGCGGGTTTCGGTCAGGGCGAGTACACGGTTCATATCTGCGGTTTCCCCGTGATCTGCCAGCGGCTGGGAAGTTCGTCGTGGTGGCGTTGAGAGTGCGGCGGTTCGTCTGCACGGAAGAGTCCTGTCCGCGCAGGACCTTCGTCGAGCAGGTGCCGGGGCTCACCCGCCGGTTCGGCCGGCGAACGGAAC
The DNA here is from genome assembly GCF_043202415.1 of Streptomyces sp. NPDC048192. NCBI lineage: Bacteria > Bacillati > Actinomycetota > Actinomycetes > Kitasatosporales > Streptomycetaceae > Streptomyces > Streptomyces sp. NPDC048192. Next base: position 78,021 of record NZ_JBIDAL010000023.1, on the reverse strand, counting down.
GGCTGCGATCGACACTCATCTCGGTCGGTCTCGCGCTCGCGGGCCGGGCTGGGGCCCAAATCGCGGACGCCTTCGGAACACCGGTCAGCCGCAACACCCTGCTGAGACTGATCACTTCGCTCCCGGAACCACCCGCCGTCACGCCTCGCGTGGTCGGTGTGGACGAGTACGCCCAGCGCAAAGGCCGAATCTACGGAACCGTGCTCGTCGACGTCGAAACACGCCGACCCATCGACCTCTTGCCGGACCGGGAGGCGGACACGCTCGCGGCCTGGCTGGCCGAGCGACCCGGCATCGAGATCATTTGCCGCGACCGGGCATCCTTCTTCGCGGACGGGGCCACCCGTGGTGCCCCGCAAGCACTCCAAGTGGCCGACCGGTGGCACCTCTGGCACAACCTGGGCGAAGCCGCCGAGAAGTGCGTCTACCGGCACCGCGGCTGCCTGCGCCCCATGCCTGCACCGCCGGACGAACCGCAGGAGAAAGCGGAGACGACGACGTCGTCGCCCTGGCCGACGGGCCACCGGTTCGCCGAACGAACCCGTGCCAAGCACGCGACCGTCCACGCGCTCCTGGCCGCCGGACACAGCAAGCGGTCCGTGGCCCGACAGCTCGGTATGGGCCTCAACACCATCATGCGTTTCTCCCGCGCCGCCACCCCGGAGGAACTGTTCACCGGCCAGTGGCAGAACCGCGCGACCAGGCTCGATGCCTTCAAGCCCTACCTCGACCAACGCTGGCAGGACGGTTGCACCAACGCCTGGAAGCTCTGGGAGGAGATCAGCGAGCAGGGCTACCCGGACGGCTACAGCAGCGTCCGCGACTACGTCAGGAGGACCCTGCGGGGCAGGCCCCAGCCCATCGGGCCCCGACCACCGTCAGCCCGCGCCGTCGCCCGGTGGATCCTCACCCATCCCGACGCCCTGGCCGAACACGACCGGCTACAGCTCAAGGTCGTCCTGGCCCACTGCCCTGACCTCACGACACTCGCCGAGCACGTGCGCTCCTTCGCCTGCATGGTCACTGAGCTGGAGGGCGACCGGCTGCCACAGTGGATCCAGTCCGCCCGAGCGACCACCGACCTGCCCAGCCTCAGTCGGTTCGCCCAGCACCTCGAACGCGACCTCGACGCGGTCATCGCCGGCCTCACGCAACCGTGGAACTCGGGGGTCGTCGAAGGCCATGTCAACCGGATCAAGATGCTCAAACGTCAGATGTTCGGCCGCGCAGGATTCGAACTCCTACGCAAGCGGGTCCTGTTGGCGTGACTGAGCGTTACGGCACCACAACAAGTGGGACAGAGCCCGTTCTCGTGAACAAAGCCACTCCCGGCGTCGCGGTGTTCCCCCTTGCTGGTCCGCCTGACACCGGGGCCGTGAGGCGGACCAGCAAGGGGGAAGGCCGCACCAGAGGCTGCATCCGGGGCTGCGGCGCCGACCGCTGCCGGGGAAGCGGCGTTGAGGCGTTGCTGGGCGGCCTGTTGGGCTGTGCCGTCAGCGGCCCTACCCCCTTGTGCCGCTACCACCACCGCCCGCACGGCGTGCATCCCCTTGACGAGACCGCCGTGCGGGCGGCCCACTCGCGCACCCCCCGACCGACCCCCCTCCCCCTTTTTGCAGAGGCAGGCAGGCGATGGCCCATGCCCCAGTCCGCGACGTTGCCCGCACCACCTGCGCGCCGGGCTCCGCACCCCGGCCGCCCACACACCCCCTTCCGGCCCGCCCCGCCCGGGTGCAGAACACTGCGCCCGGCTTCCGCGCGGTGCTGCGCCAGCGCTCCTGCAGCCGCCTGCTGATCGCGTCGGTGACCGGGCGGATGGCTTTGGGCATGGTGCCGGTCGCGCTGATCCTCACCGCGCAAAGGGATGGCCACAACCTGGCCACCGCCAGCGCGCTGGCCGCGCTGTACGGCCTGTGCCCGGCCGTCGGTCTGCCCCTGCTCGGAAGGCTCGCCGACCTGCGCGGCCTGCCCCTGCCCTGTTATGCGGGTGCGGCCCTGGTCACCACGGCGCTCGGCACGCTCGCTCTCGCGGGCACCTCGCACCTGCCGCTGGCCGTCGTGTGTGTGGTGCTGGCCGGAGCCGGGTGCCCGCCGCTGGAAGGCGCACTGCGATCGCTGTGGCCGACGGTGCTGCCCGATGACGCGTACGTGCGCACCGCCTACACCCTGGACTCCTCCACGCAGGAGATCGTCTACGTCGCCGGGCCCGCCCTCGCCATCGCCACCGCCACCACCCTGTCCCCGGCGGCGGCCCTCGCCCTGGCCGCCGCCCTCACCCTGGCAGGATCCCTCGCCTTCGCCACCGCCCGCCCCGCCCGCACCTGGCGCGCCGCGCCCCGCCAGCGGGACCGGCTGGGCGTGCTGCGCCCGCCCGCGATGCGCCCGCTGCTGATCGCGCTGGTCTTTCTCGGCAGCACGGTCGGTGCCCTCGACGTCGCCGCGATCGCGGTGGCGACACGACAAGGCGCCTCCTGGCTGGCGGGCGCACTGCCCGCCGCGTTCTCCGCGGCCGGGCTGATCGGCGGCGTGCTCTTCGCCCGCTTGAAGCCCACCACCGCCCCCGTGCGGCAGCATCTACTGCGGCTGGCGGCGGTGTTCACGGCCGGATGGCTCCCGCTGCTCGTCCCGCTCCCGGCCCCGGCCGTCCTCGCCCTGGCACTGCTGCCGGGCGCGATGTTCGTCCCCCTGCTGACCGTGGCCAGCCTGACCGTGACGAGGCTCGCCCCGCCGGGCACCTCCACTGAGGCGGTTGGCTGGATGTCCAGCGCGATGCGCCTGGGCGTGGCCGGCGGCACCGCCCTGGCCGGCCCGCTCGGCGGGCGCTTCACCCTGCCCCTGACGGCCGCCGCCGTGTGCACCCTGCTGCTGGCGCCCCGCACCGCACCCGCCTCCACCCCGGCCGCCGCGTGAAACAGGAGCGGGAGCGCAGGGCACATGACTGCCTGCTCCCATCTCCCGGGACGGCCCCTGTGATCACCGTGCCGGGCCGTGGCACACCTCGGCGGCATGACGTCCACGGGACCGGTGCGGCTTTCAGGCTCCCTGTCGGCATCACCACCGAAGCAGGGAGATTGCAGTGACACTCGCATCCGGACTGAGCCGACCCTTCACCGGGCGACGCCTGCGCGGCGCCGCCGTCGCCACCGCGGTCGTCGCCTCGTCCGTCCTCGGACTCACGGTCGCGGGCGCCGCGCCCGCGTCGGCGGTCACCTCCTCGGCTTGCACCCACCAGGTCCGGCTCGACACCCGGGTCACCGCCACCGTCAACTTTCGCACCGGCCCGGGCACCGGCTACACCAGCACGGGACTGCTCATGAAGGGCCAGGGCGTCTACTGGGCCTGCTACCGGGGCAACTGGGGCTACGTGAAGCCCTACTACGGCGCGCACAAGGGCCAGTACGGCTGGGTCAGCCGCGACTACATCGCCGTGCCGATGCAGACCGACTAACGACCAGCGTCGTCCGCCCCGCGAAGGCCCGCTCCTCGGCCTGCAGCCCGTATGCCGAGGCGCGGGCCCGTTGCGCTCTCAACAGCGCCCCGTCGGCGCCGACGGCTGTTCGGCATCTCCTGCCGGCCCGCTTGAACACCGCCAGAGCCGTCGCAGCCGCCTCTGTCGGCCACGTCGCATACAGCGGCGCACGGCTGTCCGCAGGGGTAGGGACACGGCAGGGCAGTGTCCATGGCTCCTGGGGGGCTGGAGGGGACTACCGCTTCAATCGCGCCTCGGCCTTGGCGCGGTACTTCTCGAACTTCTCCGGCCGGTAGCGCTGATGCCACAGCACGTTCAGCACCGACAGGCCCAGCAGGAGCAGGACACCGAGGGCCCAAGCAGCCGTCACCTGCCAACTGCGGTGCGCGACCACGTTCGACAGCACCGTGAAAGCAAGGAGACCGGCCGACATCCACGCTTGCCGTATCCACCATCTTCGAGACATGACCGCACCCTAAGCGGCCCCGCGGCGGCCAGCGATCAAGGAGACGCAAACCCTCACCCGCGCTGCAGGACACCAAGGCCCCAAGCAGCCGTCATGTCGAGTTCCCAGAGCGGCTCGCCGAGAAACGGCGTTGTCAGTGGGTTCTGCCAGGGTGTTCTGCGTGGATGAACTGGTGGAGCGTGTCGACTGTCGGGATCGTGTCCTGGGGGTGGTCACCCGTCGGCAGGCCGTCCGGGAGGGTTGGCTGCATCGAATCGCCTCGACGGTGTGTCGTGATGAGCGTGGCCGGATCCTCGTCCATCGGCGCTCGGAGCAGCTGTCGCGCTTCCCCGGGCTCTATGAGGTCATGGTCGGTGGCGCCGTGGATGTCGGCGAATCCTACGAGCAGGCCGCCGCGCGGGAGCTGGCCGAAGAGCTGGGCATCCGTGGCCTGCCGCGCTTGCTGTTCACGTTCATCAATCGCAGCGGCTTGAGCCCTCACTGGCTCGGCGTACATGAGAGCGTGGTTCCGGACGCTGTGATCCCCGATCCCGATGAGGTCGCCTGGCATGGCTGGCTGACCGAGCCGGAGCTTCACTCGGCCCTGTTGGAGTGGCGCTTCACGCCCGACAGCCACGAAGCCTTCAGCCGGTATCTCGTGTTCCGGGCTGCGCAGTCCTGATCTACGACGGATGGCTGCGCATCTTCGGCCGCCCGACCGCAGCCGCCCGCGGCGCCGTCATCCGGCAACAACTCCTCGAACTGCCCGCCCCGTCGTCGCGGACGCGCTCGGCTACCACGACAAGACCACCAGCCGTCTCCTCAGGGAGAGCGGCGGAACGTGGAGTCGGTACGCCGCAGACGACCCCCTACGGTCACCGTCCGGCTGGGCTCCCCAATGAGTCACCGACGGCTGAAGCTCATATCTCGTCTCGGGCCGGCTGCGGGTAGCCGATCTCGGCGAGATCCTCGGCCAGGTCTGCGAGGGTGACCTCGGCGTTCAGCGATGACACGAGCTTCTGGCTCAGCGGTCGCAAGGCATACACCTCGCGCACCGCTTCCAGGTCCACGGGAACCTCGTAGTAGTCCTCGGCGAAGCGCTGGAACGCCTCCGGCGAGCGGTCGACCAGGAGCCCGAACAGGCCCGTTGCCCCGTCGGGGTCGGACCACTCGGCGGGGAAGTCGATCACGCCGTGCCGCCACCGACCATCCGCCGCCTCCCGCCACAGGCAGGCCGTCACGACGGGGACGCCGTCTTCGTCGGTGAACGCCGGCTCTTCCACGAAGGGCTTGAAGACCTCCGGAACCTCGTCGATCACTCCCGGCCAGGGCTCGCCATCGTTGCCATACGGGCTCATCGGTGCTTCGTGGCCGAATCCACGGACGTAGGCCCCGGCCGCCGAGAACACGATGGAATATTCGTCCCCCGACCCGTTGCGCATCGACGCCATCTCCTCGCCGTCGGCCCAGCCGGCATTGAAGGAGTGATACCGGCCTTCCCAGTCCGGGCTCAAGATCGCGTCGAGCATCGCCAGTGAGCGGCACAGGTTCCGCAGGCCAGCGATGGAAGGGAGCCGACGAGCTACGTCATAGACAGTCACGTGCCCATCCAACCGGATGCCCCTGACAACCAGAGGCATCGGTGCTCGCCCCGGAAGCGACGACCCTGCCCTCTGCTGGACGGTTCGCTCGGCGGACCGGGCCGACGGCGTGGACGCGGATTTCTCCCGCATCCCAGACCGCTGCGCCAACTCGCCTCCCACCCCAAGGGATACGAGCATTTCGACCGTCTTTGTCCCTGGCCACCGGGGGTGGCTGCCTGCTGAGATCACCCCTGTCCGACCGATGCCCGACCCTTCCTTCGAGGAGCCTTCGATGAACCAGCGCCCGTCCGCCTCCCGCCCGGTCTGCGCCCTCCGCCCGTTCGCCGCCGCCCGGCCGTGCGCCCGCCCCGACGAGGACCTCGCCGCCCGCCCGTTCGCCTCCGCCGCGGCGCGTCCGTAGCGCCGACACCCTCTCCCGCCCATGCGCCCGCCCGGGGCCCCTCATCCCATCCCGGGCGGGCGCAGCCATGTCCACGACCCCCCACGGCGCCGCCCGACCCAGGGCGCTCAGACCTCTTCATGCACCAGGCCCCACCTCGCCGTCGCGGCACCTCGTCACCGCAACGGAGGGCACGCCCGGCCCCGGTGACCAACCACCGCACAAGACACACCCCCCGCGTGCCGTTCGCCTCCCGCCCGGCTGCGTGCCGCAAGGCCCGCCGCACGGGGACCGCCCTGCGGGCCGCCGGGGGCGGTGGTGTGTCCCGTGCTCCCGCCGGGCGGGAGCGGCCGCAGGCCACAGCCCCCGCGTGGCGGTGTGCCCGGCAGCCTGAACCCGTCAGCCACGTCCAACGGCAGATGCCGCCGGGATCAGGGAGTTGCCGCGTGCCCGACACCGACCGCCTCTACGCCCTGTCCAGCACCTACAACCATCCCTGGCTGTCCGATGTGGACGGGCCCGGGCTGCTGATCCACGACGCGGTCGTGGCCATGCGCTGGTACCTGACCCACGAGCGGGAGGAGAACCTCGCCGTTGCGGGGCAGGTCAGCGACGACGGCGGCGCCACCTGGCAGGCCCTCACCCCCGGCGAGCTGTACGCGGACGCCGAACGCGCCCTCACCGAGCAGGCACAGGCATCGGGGCAGGAGGGCCGGCGGGCCGCGGCGGTGCTGCGTGAGGCGATGGCGGCGGAGGCAGCCGACTGGCTGGACCATCGCATCCGCTACGTGCAGCCCGACGACCCGGTCCAGTACCGGCCCGCAACGCCCGGCCTGGCCGCCTGGCGGCGCGGCGGTGAGATATGGGCTCTGGCGCTGGACAGCGTTCCCGGGGAGCGGGTCCTCACCCACCTCGCCGGCCAGTACGCCGCTGCGCAGCCCGAAGGCCCCGAACGGCTGCGCACCGGCGCCCGGGACACCCTGCACGCCCTCGCTCTGGCCGACGACCCGGCCGACGCGGACGTGACGGCACTCCTTGGCGCCCTGCGCCTCTTCAACCGGCTCACCTTCGGCTTCGAGACCGGCCAGCTCAAGGCCCGGGCCGAGCAGGCACAGCACAAGATCCTCAGCCAGCTGATCACCCGCCACCCGAGGACCGCCGCGGTGGCCCGGACCCATCCCGACCCCCGGCACCCCGCGCAGCGGGCGGCCCGCGCCTACCTGCACCGTCTGTCCCTTCTCGGCCCGGAGGCAGAAGAGCGCCTGCTGGTGGACGCGGCCCACGACTTCACCGAGGCGCTCCAGGCCGCCGAAGCCGCCGACGTCGCCCGGCCACCGGCCACCGCAGCCGCGGATTCCGCAGTCCCGGATGCCGGCAGCGCCGAACCGGCGCCCGAGCCGATTCCCGGCTACCCCCGGCTACTGGAAGGGGATCTGCAGGCGGCCGCTGCGTGGCGTGTCATCTCTCCTGCGGCCCGGCGCGATGCCGACCGCGCGATGGCCCACGTGGTCAGCGCCGCCACCGCCCTGGCCGAGGCAAGTGCCGCAGCCGACCCCGAGCGGCCCGCCGGGCTCGAGGAGAGCCGGGCGATGCGCCTGCACACCGACCGGCACCAGGAGCTGGAGGAACTGACCGCCCAGCACGCGCTGCTGATGCACGCCCATGTCATGGCCGATGCCGAGACCGCCGCGGTGGCGGCCCGCCACGACGCCATCGTCGCCGCCGCACAAGCCAGCGAACAGATGCCGGCCCCGCGGACCAGCGCCGAGATCGTGGCCGGCCACGAGGCGTTCATGGCTAGTGTCAACGCCGCCGAGGACCGCATCGCCCACACCCTCGGTACCCAGCGACAGATCACCCGCGACGCCCTGCACCGGCTCTTCCCCCAGCACACCGGCCACAGCGGCGTGCACCACCTGCGCACCCAGCTGATCGACCGGGCCGGACTCGGCTTCGCCGCCTACAACGCCGCCTGGAACGCGATCGGCGACACCGCACGCACCCTGGAAAGCCTGGAAGCTGCCTACCGCAGCAACACGGTCGAATTCGGCCGCCCGCCCGTGACCGCCGAGCAGGTCGAACAGGCCCGCACCGCGGCCGAGGACGCCAGACCCTACTTCGGCGACCTCAAACGCAGCCGCGCGCTGACCCTGCGCGCGGTCAAGGCCCTGGACGGTGCGGCGGGCCTGGAGCCGTCCCCGTCCGACTCCATCGCCCAGCGCGCCGCCCGGATCACACAGCAATCCCTCAAGCGCGCACAGCAGCCCGAGACGGCGGCACACGGCCTACCGCCTGTCGACCGGCACCAGCAGGCCCACAGCCCCCAGACACAGCCCACGCCCGGGATCCGCCTGCCCTGATTGATCACAGGAGCGGGGGCGGGTAGGCGCCGCAGAGGCCCGCTGGGCGGAGCGCCCGGCACGGTTTCCTCCCGCCGTGGGGGAACTTCCGCGCCGCCCCGGCCACCGCGGGCCGAACCACCGGCAGGGTGAACTGCCGCGTCCGTTAAGGCCGTTGGCTCCTGGGAGGGAGGGGGTGCGCGTGTTAGGCAGTGACCGCCTGTTCATCCTGTCCGCCGCCGTCACTTCCTCGGAAAGCGGCGAGCCGGGTCCTTCGCTGCTGATCAACGACCCGGTCGTGGCGATGCGCTGGTACCTGACCCACGAGCAGGACGACGCCGTGGTATCCGTGCGCCGCAGCCGGGACGGCGGCAGGACATGGCAGCCGCTGCCCGTGCGGGAACTCCTCACCGAAGCGGAAGCCGAAGCCGAACTGGCCGCCTCCGGCGGGAGGGACGACACCGCACTGCTGTGGGACGCGCTGGCCGCCGAGGCGGCCACCTGGCTCGACCACCACCTCAGGCACCACGCGGGCGGCGAGACTGCCTGGCAGTTGGCGGGCCAGATCTGGGCTCTGGCCATGGGCACCGTGCCGCACGACGACGTCCTGACCCACCTCCAGGCCCACTCACCCACCGCCCGGCCCGGCGAGGAGGAGTTGAATGCGCTGCGGGCCGGAGCCGCCCAGATCGTCGACGCCCTCACCGTCGCAGAGGCACCCGACAGCGCTCAGATGCCCGAGCTGCTCAAGGCCGCGGCCCTGCTGTACGGGCTGGCTTCCCGGGTGCGGACCAGCCGCCTCGGTGCCCGGCTCCACCAGACGCAGGAGCAGCTGCTGCACCACCTCGACCAGCGCGTGCGGTCCATCCCGGGCGAGGAGAGCACCCCACAGGCGGAGCAGACGGAACCCACCGCCCATCCGCCCGGCGGCCCCGGCCGTCTAGAGGAAAGCCAGGCGGCAGAGCCGCAGGCTGCGGTCGGCGGTTTTCTGCCCGGCGTCGTGATGCGCGACTTTCCGCTCCGCTTCGGCGACATGGAAGCCGCCGCCGCATGGCGGGTGCTCTGCCCGGTTGCCGGCCGGGAAGCCGAGCGGGCCATGGAGGAGCTGGTGCGGGCCGAAGCCCGCCTCCTCCAAGCCCGGACTGCCGCCCAGCCCGGGCACGGTCCCGTTCCGGCAGGAGCAGAACCCGGCGATGCTTTGAGCCGGGTCCGGCAGATACGGCACCGCAGACGCGCCCAAGGCCTCGAGGCCGATGCCCGAGGCGCACGCGAGTACGCCCGCCACCGGCTGGAAGACCTCGATGCCCGGCATGCGGTGCTCTGGCACGGGCTAGCCCTGGTCGACGCCCAGCACGCCGCCCAACGCGCCCGCCACGTCGGCGCGGTGGCCGCCGCGCAGGCCACACTGTCACCCGCCGACCAGCTCCCCACCACCACGGAGGGGGTGCTGGCCGAACACGACGCCTTCGAGGCCTTCGACACACAGCTGCAGGCCGTGAGGGAGCGCATCGACCACGTCCTGGCCGAGCAGCGCCAGTCGACCCGCGATGCCCTGCACCGCCTCCTGCCCCGCACCGTGGGACGCCGGGCCATGACCCGGCTGCGCACCCAGCTCGTCGACAACTCCGGCCTCAGTCGCAACGCCGAACTCAAGGTCATCCGGGCCCTGTTCGCCGCCAAAGCCGAGTTCGAGAACCTTCAGGCACGGTTCACGAACGGCACACCGCAGCACGGCCGGCCGCCCCTGGCAGAGGAGGAGGTCCTCAAGGCGCAGAGGCGGCTGAAGCAGGCCGAGCGGGAACTCGCACAGCTGCGCTCCAGCCGCCTGGACACCCTGCGCGCTCTGGACGCCCTGGACAGCGTGGCCGATCTGACCCCGACCCCGGCCACCGGGAGCGCGGCACGCGCCATCCACATCACCGCCGCATCCCGCGCACGGACCCGCCTGCACACCACCGCGGCCGGCCGACCACGCCACGACGACCGCACCGCCGAAGAACACCGCCTGCCGCACGGACAGGCACCCCAGCGCGGCACCGGGCTGCCCTGAGCAGCCCCAGGAGGAAACACCGCGTACGGACAGGGCCAACCGCCCGGCACCGCGCCGGACCCTAGACCTGCGCCGCAGCCTTCTCGGCCTGCGCTGGCACCGCAGCCTGCCCGGCCTCGCCGCCTGCCGCCGAAGAGGCGTCCGCCTCGGCGAGCGCGGTGTACATCACCGAGCCCTGCTGCTGCGACTTCTCGGCGCGGTTGTTCTTGACGAGCAGCTCCAGGTTGTTGCGCACCACCTGCACGGACGTCGCCCGCTCGGGGTGCTTGGCCTTGAACGCGTCGAACACCTCGCGCGCCGTCTGCGGGTGGCCCTGCGCCGTGGTCAGAAGGGGCAGGATGAGCTCCTGCAGCGTCGGCCCGTCCGCCTTCCTGCCCGCGGCCTTCTTCGCGGGAGCCTCCTTGTCCGCGGCCTTCTTGGCCGGGGCGTCCTTGCCCGCGGCGGCCTTCGTGGCCGGAGCTTCCTCGGCCGTGGCTGCCTGCGCCGGCACCCTCTTGGCGGTGGTCTTGGCTGGCGTCGCCTTCTTCGCCGTGGTCTTCTTCGCGGTGGTCTTGCTTGCCGCCGCCTTCTTCGCCGGGACCTCCTTGCCCGCAGCCTTCTGCGCGGTCTTCCTGCCCTTGGCGGCCGTCTTCTTGGCGGCCCCCTTGCCCTGGTTGTCCTGCCGCGGCTGAGGAACGGTCCCCGGCTCAGCCGTGACCGCCCCGGCGGATGCCGGGTCCGCGTCTGGCGCCTTGCGCGGCGCCTCTGCTGCCGGCGATGCCTCGCCGGTCGCAGCGCCGGTCGACCCGGTCAAGGTGCCCTGCAGTTTCAGCAACAGGCCTTCCTCCACCTTGAGTCGTTCAAGGCGCTCCTGGAGGGCGGTGATCTGCGTGGCGATGTCGCTCTGCTCTTGGCGGTTGGCCGCGAGGTCGCTGGCGAATTGCTGGGCGTACACGTTGGTGATGGGGGTCTTCTCGGGCTCGTCGGCCACGGCAGCAGCTCCTTTTACCTGGATGTGTCTGCCGGATGCTACTCACACGAACGGGGCGAAAGTCATGGTCCTGCACGATCGCCACTCTCCCGGGCACCGTGTCCGTGCAGATCACCGGCGGATATCAGGCAGCCATGTCACCAGGAAGCCGCGAGCATGTCGGGTCAATACAGGGGCCTTTCGGCTGCCCGAGCGTCATGTGTCGCGCTGCCCATCCCGCACGGTGCGTCGGGCAGGGAGTTGAAGGCTGCCATGCGCCCCACCAGGCGGAACGACCGCTGGGAGAGTGTGATGCACCCGCACGCATGAAGCACCGTGGGTGGGTACTGGCGGTGCAGGAGACGACCACACCACCGCCTGCACCGCAGCGCTCATGACCTGCACCATAAGCTCAGTTGTGTCGCGACGGGGAGGAAAGACATGACGATGGCGGAGCCTCACTGGAGTGAGGCTGCGGCCTGCCGGGTGGCCGACCCGGAGGAGATGTTCGCCGACAGCGCCCGGCAGAAGCGGGCCAAGGCGGTCTGCTCGGGATGCCCGGTGCGCACCGAGTGCCTGGTCGACGCCCTCGACAGACGCGAGGAATGGGGCGTGTGGGGCGGTATGACGGAGCGCGAACGCAGAGCGCTGCTGCGCCGCAGACCCCACGTCACCTCCTGGCGGCAGGTACTTCAACCGACAGGTGGGTCAGTGCCCCGCGCCAGCTGAGACACGGGCAGGCACCCTGCCAGAGGGCGGCTCAAGGCGCCGGTACGCGACCGGTGGCGTCCGCCAGGGGGCTGTGACTGTGGTGGTCGTGTCCGCGGTGCGGAACGCCGCGGACACTGGTGCGGCCCCGGCTCCCGCCGCCTGGGACGTCCGGGCCCACCGGTGCCCACGTGCTGCCCTCACGGGCTGTGCTGTCCTGCATGAGGCCACAACACTCGGGCAGACCCACGGCCGCCGGGCGCCTTCACGCGCGTGAGTACAGCGGGCAGCCGGCGATGGACTTCCTCGCGCGCATGTGGCCTGCCCTGGCCGACGCGGACGCTGCCGCCACCGCCTACCAGGATCCCGCTTGGTTGCTGGCGTGGGCCCGGCACCTGCCCGCCCACTGCGAGCCGTTGATCCTCGCCGCCGTGGACGGCGACCGGCCTGTCGCCGCCCTGGCCCTGGTCCGCGAACTCGTCCGCGACGGCCGCACCCGCATCACCGCGCTGTCCAGCCCCGCCTCCGAGCAGATCCGGCCCGTGGGCGAGAACGCCGAGGCGGTGAGCGTCCTCCTCGATCACCTGCCGTGCCTCGGGGACGAAGTGCTCCTTGCCGACCTGCCGGAGGACTCCCTCCTGGCCCGCCAGGCACACAGCCAGTGGGGTGAGCCCACCGCCCAGACCCTCTACGCCACCGTCGCTCTGCCCGTCGATCTGGCGGCCCTGTCCCGCTCGACACGACGCGAGCACACACGCCGCCGCCGCACCGTGCAGGCCCTGGGCGAGCGGGTGGGATACCACCGCACCCGCACCCGCGCGGACCTCCTCGCCGCCTTCGACACCCTGGAAGAGCTGCACCACCGGCGCAACGCCCTGCGGCCTCCCGACGCCCACGCGCCGGACCTTCACCTGCCCTGGCGCGAAGTGCTCACCGAGTGCGCCGACATTGCGTTCATCGCCACGCTGACCCTGGACGGCCGGACGGTGGCCGCGCAGCTGTGCCTGCACCACCGGGGCCGCGCCTACTCGCTGATCACCGCGATGGATCCCGCCCACCGCGACCTGTCCCCGGGGCACGCCCTGCTGCACGTGCTGTGCGAGGACCTCACGCACCAGGGGTACGCGGCACTCGACCTGGGCCGCACGACCGCGCAGGACGGCCAGCGCGCCTACAAGGCCGCCCACGGCGCCACCTGGACGACCACCCGCACCTACACCGCCCCGACCGGCACCCGTCCGCCGGTGAGACGGCCCGCCGACCTGGCGGACGCGGGCAGCAGGCGGTGATCCTCCCCGGCCTTCGCCGCACTGGGCGAACCTGCCCCGCTGCCGCAGACCTCCGCGCGCGCCCGGCATCCGCACACCGGCCACGCGTATGACGGCAGCCGACGCGACGGGCGACGTCGCCACAGCCGATGTCGCGGCCATGCGGCGCGCAGGAGTCCTGCCCGCGTTCCTGCGCTCCCGGATCACCCGCCCCCGCCCGCGCCCCGCGGGGCGGCCGTGGGACGGCGGCCGCGCACGGGGACACCGTCCCGGCGCCTGGCCCGCCCCGGCCGCCGCGCACCACGCCCCGCCGGTCGTGTGTGCCTGCCCCTTGTGCCGGGCGCTCGCCGAGCACACGGAGACCGCACGGTGCCGGTGTGCGCTCTGCCGCCGTGACGAGGTCGCGGTGGCCTGTCCCGCGGACCGCTAGTCCTGCTGAAGGTAGCGTCGCGCACCGTTGATCATTGAAGGGAGAAACCGCGGTCACGCACCGAGGTGCGTGCGGATGATGATCCGGTTTTGTACGGTTTTGGTGCCCGGCTCTGACAGGACGACCGGGCTCGGCGGTCCCGCGCTCCGATCGCACGCCGCGCGGGACCGCCCTCAACGCCCTCCCAGCGTGGGGCCGTAGGCTGAACACGCCGATGCGCCAGGCGTCATGCCTGGCCCTGTGGGGCCCGGCCCGGTCCGGGCCCCACACCACTTCTTCAGCTCGCAGCTTCGCGCGGTCCTGCCGCGCCAGATCGTCTGCGGATCGGCGGCGGCCGGCCCGCCACGGACCCCGCACAGGCATTGTCAGTGCCGGCGGCGATGATGAGCGCATGACGACGATGCAGAACTACGGCCTGACCTGGACAGACACCGACGGACGGGCGCAGGCTTCCGCGGTGGCCTACGACAAGGTCAGCGGCGAGCGGCGCAAGGCAGAACTCGAGGCCGGTGGTAACACTCACGTGCGCCTGGTTCCGGTCGAGCCCGGCGTGCTTCCCCAGCCGCAGAGCTGACACGCCGGCTCCGAGCTGGTCGACGGCGCGCACCGGATCCGCGACCGCTGACATGCAGCGTCCCGGTGGTACGGAGGGGGCCACCGGGACGGCACGGTCCAGCCTAGGCGGCAGAAGTGCACTTCCCGGGCGGTCAGGGGCGGTGCGTCGCGGGAAGTGTCCGGATGCGGTCGGTCGCTGGCTGCCGCCCAGGTCACCTGGACGCATGATCGAATGACCGAGCCCTGGCCGGGGTAGGAGGGATGCCGGGTGTCTTCCCGCAAGGGGCAGTCGCCCGCTACTCACCCCGGCCGGTACCCCCCCGGCAAGATCGAGAAGGACGCAGTATGGCCAGCGGCACCGTGAAGTGGTTCAACTCCGAGAAGGGCTTCGGCTTCATCGCCCAGGACGGCGGCGGGCCGGACGTCTTCGCCCACTACTCGAACATCGCCGGCAACGGCTACCGCGAGCTGGTCGAGGGTGAGAAGGTCACGTTCGACATCACCCAGGGCCAGAAGGGTCCCCAGGCCGAGAACATCGTCCGCGGCTGACGTCCCCCGCCGGCCTCTGGAGGCTTGTGTAGAGTGGCACCACCGACGCGGGGTGGAGCAGCTCGGTAGCTCGCTGGGCTCATAACCCAGAGGTCGCAGGTTCAAATCCTGTCCCCGCTACGAAAGTGGGGCCCGGCGTCCGTGACGCCGGGCCCCATACTGTTTTTCCACCAGGTCATGCCTTTCACGGCGCGCGGCAATCCCGCCGTGGGGGGAACGGCATGACGCCGACGCAGCCGGCGGGACAAGCCCAGCAGCAGACGGGCACCAAGCTCACCTTCCTGGCTCGCAGTTCGCTCACGTCCCTGGGTGGTGTGGCGTCCACAGGTTCTCGCCCCGCTGCCCGGGAGGACCGCCGACCCGGTCGATGGCGAGCGCCATGCGCCGGTACGCCGGGGCTTCAGCGGGCCCGTGCAGGCATCCCATCGCTCGCCGCGCGGCGGCGAACTGCACGCCTTCGGCGCCCGCCGGGCCGGTCAGAGTGTGGCGTCCCGCGACACGGGACGCCGGGCAAGGCCGCCGCCCACCCGTCGGGAAGAGGCTCCCCACGCCGCGGGCGGCGGCATACCCGCACGGCAGGCTGACGGGCACAGCGGCCACCACCGCCGCCTGGAGCCCACCGTCCCCGCCCCGTGGAAGAGCCCCCATGTCGCGCCTGTTCGACCGGCAACTGCTCCACCCGCAGCCGCCCTCGCTGTATGACTTCCTGCAGACCGCCCTGCACTCGGGCGAGGACAGGCCGAACGTGGTCCGGGTGCGCCGCCTGCTCAGCAACCCCGACGCGGCACGGCTGGCGCGCCAGGTCCGCCCCGGTGGCACCGGCTGGTCGGTCGAGGCGATCCAGCACGCGCGCGTCGTCGCCGCGGAGGCGGTCCACCACGGCGTGCTGCACACGCCCGCCCCGGTGCTGTTCGCGCGGCTGCGCCACCACAGCGTGCTGCCCCGGCAGGAGGCGGTGTTCATCGAGGCGCAGAAGCTCCGCTCGATGGGACCCTTGTCCGCCTTCGGCTGGTTCGTGACCTGCGAGAGCAGCGGGGACGGGTATGCCCTGAAGGCGGCCCTGGCCACGGAGTGGGGCAGAGGCAAGCTGTTCTCGCCCCTCGCCGTCCTGCACCTGGCATTGGACGGCCAGGGACGCTACGAGCGCGAACACGGCACGGACGGGCCGGCGATACAGATCGCGCTGCCCGAGGACCCTCACCACCCGGGCGTACTGGCCGACAGCCTCGAGCCGGTCCTCACGGGGCTGATGGCCACCGTCGGCACCCTCCTGGCCACCCTGGCCCTGCTCAACACGGACCCTTCTGTCACCGTGACCGTCCCCGACCAGGGGCAGTGCGCCGCACACGCACGCCGGTACGGCCGCAGCCTGGTCCCCTACGTCAAGATCCCCGCCAGCCTCCCCGCCCTGTCCGAACTCGTCAACGCCCGCGACTGCCCATGAACGAGGCGGTCGCGCAGTACGTGGCTGGTGTCACCGGCCGGGCCCGTGCTGCGGCCGGGGCGGCGGGGGAGGCGTCTGCTGCTGCGCGCCGCCCGGTTTCGGTGCCGGTGTCGGTGGGGGCTTGGCGGTGGGTGTGCGCAGGGCCAGTTGGTGCAGCAGCCGGTCGGCCATGGCGCTGATCTCCGCGGCCCGGTCGGCGTAGGGCGGCTCGCGCGCGGCCGGTGACGGGTGGGGTGTGCGCAGGAAGCCTGCCTCGTCGTAGCGGGATCGGTAGGCGGTGCTGGCATGCCGCCAGGAGTAGGGGGCGATGGCGGCCTGGAGGGCGGGGGAGAAGCCGGCGGTGTGGGTCAGGTGCGGCTGGTGGGCCTGGCGCCAGGACAGTCCGGTGATCTCGACCGCGAGGTCGCCGGTGCCCGTGAAGTCCACGCTGGTGGCGAGCGCGTCGTAGGCGGGCAGCGCGGTGCCGGCCTGCGGGCGCACGGTGAACACCACATGGGTGGCGGGCCGGGCGGGCGGCGTGTCCTGGAAGAGTTCTTCGTGGTGGGCGTCCTCGAACGCCGCCGTGGTGGTGGTGTTCCAGTAGGCGGCGCGGGGCAGGTTGCCGTGTCCGAGGTGGTCCAGCAGCGCGGTGGCCCGGCCGAGGGCGTCCTGGGACTGGTCGTGGACGTAGGCGTGCAGGCCGGGTGGCAGGAACAGCCGCGTGGCTCCGTGCAGGGGCTGCGCCGCCGGGTCCAGACGCACGGCCCGGGCTTCCTGGTAGAGCGCGCTGTAGTGGTCCGCCTCCTGATCGACGCGCTCGTCGTAGCGGTAGACGGCGTCCCGGTGGCCGTGCAGGCCGTAGAACCGGTTCAGGTGCGCGATCTGGGCTTTCTCCGAGGCGACTTCCACGGCGTCGAAGTAGGCGGCCCACTCGGCCGGCGGCCTGTTGTGCACGTTGCGGTGCGGGGCCGGGTCGCGGTAGCTGTTCCACCACCGGGCCCCATCCGGGCTGCGGGCCCCGTGGTTGATCCACGCGGCCGGGTAGGCGGCATACAGGGCGTCCATGAGAACGCCGGCCAGGCCCCGGCGTTGGAACTCGGGGTGGATGTTGAGCATCCACACCTTCACCGCGCCTGCCCGTCGGGGTGGACATGGAAGTCCAGGTGACCGGCGGCGGACCGCCCGACGCAGGCGATCAGGCGGCGTCCGGCCCAGGACATCCCGACAGAGATCTTCCAGTCGGTCAGCCACAGCGACAGCCCTTCCTCGGGCAGGCTGTCCTTGCCGCCGGGGGGCACGGCTAGCGGGCGGTGGCGGAAGGCCAGGTGACGGCGACGAGCCGGGCCCGGGCGGCGTCGACGCCGTCCAGCGCCGTCACAGCGGCGGCCACGGACGTTTCCAGACGCTGGGCGCCCGCCGCCTGACCCAGGCCGGGCCAGCGGGCGGCATCGACGCTCAGCCTGCTTTGGACGACGACGTCCGCCGCCCCTGACACCTGCGCCGGCTGCTGCTGGGTGGCCAGGGTGGCCACACGGGCCGTGCACGTAACGTCGCCCCGGGCGTCGGGCGCGGACCGGTGGTCGAAGATGACCTCCCCCGCCTCGCCGAGCGCGGCCATGAGACGTGCGATCGCCTCGGGCGGGCCGCTCAGCTCGACCTTGGTGTACTGCGGTGCCTGCTCGGGCATGCTCACGGCTGCTCTCCCACTGCCTGCGGACGGTCTTTACGGCGCAACTCCTCGCGGCATCCGCCGAGTTCCCGGGCTCACCGCAGGAGGCGAACCAGATGCTGACCTCGGGAAGGCGCCTTGCCGATCAGCCGGGCCGCAGCCGGCAGCGCCCCCGTCCCGTCAGCTGCCCACCGGCCCGATGCTCACAGGCCACAGTGCCCGGTACGGCCGCGGCACAGCCCGGGATGCGCACAAAGTCCCGCCTGCCGGGATCAGTGGCCCGCCGACGCTGACGTGCGTCCCACACGGCGGGGCCGTCGCCCACGCAGCACTCGGCGCCCGCTCAGCTTGCGAACGCGGTGCTCTTCGCGCCGGGCAAGCGGGTGGGGCGGATCATCACCGTCAGCAGCGGGGAGGTGGCTGAGGGCTGGCTGTGCCCGATGTCTTCATATCCCCACGACCGGTACAGTGCGTGGACTTTGCCGTCGCCGGCCGCCCGGTTGACCATGAGCGTCACGTACGGCTCGTCGCGGGTGGCGAGCAGGGCGTCGTGGATGCGCCGCGCGGTGCCGGTCTTGCGCCACGCCGGTACTACCCCGATCTCCTTGACGGCCAGGGCCGGGCGCGCGGTGTACTCCTGCGCCGGGGGCGGGGTGGTGCGCTGCCAGTACCGGTCGCCGTGCTCGATGCGATTGCCGTAGGCGTAGCCGACCGGCTGGTGGTCCGCGTAGGCGAGGACCGCGGTGAAGCCCGGCTCGATGCCGTGCCGGTCCAGGCGTTCACCGAAGGCGGTGACGGCGTAGTTCGGCAGGTGCAGCAGCGGGGCGCGCACTTCGGCGTACACGTCGATCAGATCCCCGCGGACAGGATCGAGCGTGGTGAAGGTACGCAGGTCGGTGGCAGGCGCCGGGATCATACGGCGGTCCTCCAGGTGGCCGTGTGCTCGCTCCAGGCCTGCACGGTAGAACTGCCCGGCGCGGTGGCGCGCAGCGCGGCCCCGAACTCCCGCAGCATCCGCGAGACCCGGGCGTGCTGGGTGGCGGCGTCGGCCGGGACCCGCATCGCGGTCGCCGTGGCCGCGTCGGCCTCGCCCTGGGCGAGCTGGGCGTGGGCGAGGCGGCTGGTGGTGATCGCCCGGGAGCGGTGCATGTGCGGGCGCAAGAAGGCCAGGCACCGGTGCCCGTGGTACTCGGCGCTCACATGGTCGCCGAGCGCCAGGTAGGCCGACAGCGCGAGCGAATGCAGTTCCGCCCGGTCGTAGAAGGCGGTCAGCCACAGCGGCCGGCAGGCGTCCGGATCGGCGCGTTCCATGGCGTCCTGCGCCTGGTCGAACGTGCGGCGCAGGCCGCTGCGGTCCTGGGCCGCGCCGTGGATGGCCATCTGCCGGGCCAGCCCGAGGGAGGCGAAGAGGGGGTCGCGGCGGGTGATGTGCAAGCTGCGGGCGACGTCATTGGCGGCGAAGGCGTCGGCCGGGCGGCCCATGTGCCGGTACAGAGTGCCGGCGTGCGACCAGATACGGAACTTGATCCTCTGGTCGCCGGAGAGCTCCGCGAGGGCCTGCGCCTCACGCATGTGCGCGAGGGCGTCGTGGTAGCGGCGGCCGTCGATGGCGGCCCACATCGCCGAGGACCGGAAGGCGGCCGCGCACGCGTACAGGTGGCTGCGGACCCGCTGGGTGGCGCTGCCGGCGCTCTGCAGGTTCAGCGCCTCATCGGCGAGGGCGGCCGCTTGCTGCTCGATGCCGAGCCGGCCGCCGTGGCGGTGGTCGCTGGCGATGATCTCGGTGAACCGCGCCTGCAGGCGTTCGACGTCGCTCATGCCGATCCGGCGGGGCCCGGCGGCGCCGGGCGCGGCCGCTGCGGCAGCGGCCGCCGTGATGCCGAGCAGAGTACGGCGCTTCATGTCGGAATCCTCCTGCTGCGCTGTGGTCGGGGCAGACGGAGTCCGGCCCCGCGGCACGAACCCTAAAGCGGGAGCTTCCAGCCCGGTCACCCGCTTGAAAGCGGCGCGGGTCGCCGCGTTGGGCCACTGGACCCGCCCGGCGCGCCAGTCACGCACCGCTTTGCCGTCGAACCGCCCCGGTCGCCCGGTGATCTCCTCCAGGGCCGCATTGAGCTCGCGGGACAGGCTGTTGGCACTGTGGCCGTGGTCTTGCATCCACCGCACCAGCGCCTCGTTTCGCGTGGTGGCCATCCACGCACCGTAGCGCCGTGATCTTCGACCGTCAGGTAAAGGAGCGACCAACTTCCCCTAGGGGGTTCACCGTGCTGCCCCGCACGGTCCCCTAACCCCCGTGCCGCCGGCGGCGGTTAGGTGGGTGAACGGCCCCGGCTGCAGCCGCTTCCCCCGTCGGAGGCAGCCGGGGCGCCGAGAACGACAGCGAGCGCGAGGCAAGCTTTCAGATGACGACGCGCGGCACACCCTCGCATCCCATGCCAGGACTCGTGGACGCCCCGGTGATCCACCGCGACCGGCTAACGGAGCGGCAGAAGAGCGGTGCCTCGTGCGCCTGGTGCGCGGGGACCGCATCCCCCCGCTTCCCGGTCGGTGACCTGCGGGCCTGCGAGTGCTGCGCGGGCCTGTACGGCGTCCCGCAGGAGCCGGCGTGACGGCAGACGAGGCGTCGTTCCCCGGCGCGGTCGACGCCTGGACCGACGCCGACTGGGCCGACTACCGGGCCCGTATCGAGGACGGCGAGGGCAGCGCGGCGGCGATCGACGCCGTCAACCGGTGCCGCAGGAAGCGGCAGCCCGGGGAGCCGGCCGGCCCGCCCACCGAAGCGTCCCAGGCCTTGCGGTGACACGCGCGTCCCGGCAGCCGCCTCGCCCGGCTGCCCGCGCCTGGCGTCACTTCCTAAGACGCAGCTCGAGATCAGCCCGCACGACGAGGGCATGAGCAGCATGCCCACCGCCATCTTCTACGGTGAAGTCAAGTAGCCCCCCGCAGGGGAATATGTCCGAACAGGACGCGGCAGCCTACGCGGAGCTGGCCGACCTGATCCGGAAGACGGATCCCGACCAACTGCGAGCCCGCATCGAAGAGATGCGCGAGCGGCACAGGCAGCGGAGCGCCGACTACCCGGCCCCCGCGCCCGGTTCCGGCCGCCTGGCTGCCCACGACCGTGCTCAGCAGCAGACCGCCGTGCACGAGCAGCAGCGCCCTCAGGGCCTCGGCCGCGCGTAGAAACTGCGGCCTCTGCCGCCGTGGCCCCGGCCGTCCGTGCGCGGCGACCGGGGAGAAGGCGGGTGCGTGTCGGTGGCGCTGCCGTTCCGCTGCAGGCCGCAGGCGTGGCTGCCGGCAAGGGAGCGTCCCGGTGGCACGGGGGAGACCACCGGGACGGCAACGTGCAGCCTACCCAGCCTCCTTCACCCCACGTGCGCGGATGACGGGAAGTGGCCGGTTGCGGCCGGTCTCGGTGTCCGTTCAGCACAAGGCGCGGCGGGTGAAGGTGTGTCCGCCGCCGGGCGTTGCGGGTTCCGGGGGCTGGGCGGTGATGCGCAGGAAGGCGCAGCGCTTGGTGATCGGGTTCAGCACCGCGACTTTCAGCGGGGTGCGGGCGGCGGCCTGGATGCGGGCCAGCCAGGTCTGGCCGGGGACCAGGATGGTCAGCTCGGCCGGCCACTGGGCGAGTGCCTGGGGGTCGGGGCACACCACACCGGCCAGGGTGAACGCGGCGCCCGGGCGGGGCCTGCTGTAGAGGAGCAGGCCGTTGCCGTGGGCGGGGCTCTGGACGCCGTACTCGACCGGTTTGCCGGATGCGGTGCGGACCAGTTGCGTGAAGGTGGGCCACAGCTGAGGGTCTATTCCGGCGTGTTGGAGGAAGGCGGCCAGACGTTCTTGCTCGGCCTGCCGTTCCTGGGCGCGCTGCAGGGCGTCTTCAAGGCGCCGTTCGGCGGCGGCGGCCCGCGCCGCGGCCGCCCGGCGGGCCTGCTCGGCAGCCCGGGCACGTGCGGCGGCCTCGGCTTCCGCTTCCATCCGGGCGCGGGCGGCCGCCAGTTGCACGTACGCGTCGGCCGTCCACCACACCGTGCCACCCGGGCCGGTATGAGGGTGCACCCGCCCCTGGAGGATCCACCCGATGGCATCGCCGAGCGGGCAGGTGATGTGGGTCCATCCCGCCGTCCCCGCCAGCGTGCGCGGAGCCCAGGCGTAGCGCGCCATGCCGTTGCCGCACCGTCCAGCCGCCCCCGCGGCCTTCGGGCGACTCCACCCGCAGCGAGGGCACGGCACGCTGCCAGGGCCTGCCCTGCAGCCCGACCCAGCACACCCCCACACCATCTCGCGCATAGCGCTCGGTACGCATCCGCGCCTCTGACGGCGTCAACGGCGACAGCTGCGCTTCCAGAGCCATGAACGCCCTGCCCTGCTCATCGAAGACCAGCACGTCAGCACGCCAGTCGCGCCGCTCGCTGCTCACCTCCAGCTGTGCTGTGAACCCCGCCGCCCGGGCGGCCGTGGCCAACTCCAGCTTCAGCAGGTGGTGTTCGTACGACTCGTTCGCCAGCTCGCAGTCACGGGGCTGCTGCTGGTGGTAGAAGTGCCGGGCACGGCGTGAGGAGACCCGCGCGAACACCCGGCCCCCACACTCCGGGCACGCCAGCTGCACCCCCTTGACCCGATGGACGTCCTCCCAGGCACGGCCGCACCCGAGATCGTCCAACGACGCATCCAGCCGCCCCCAGTCGGCATGGACCGCGGTGAACCCCATCCGCCCTCCCCAGGCGCGCGGTGTCTCAAGCCCGGTGCCAGTGGCCCGTCGCTGGCCTCAGCGTCCCTGGGCAGGGCAGCGGCGAGGCTGCCGCTGCCGTCGCACGATGCCGGCCCACCCCCTCGCCCCGCAGGACACGCAGCGCCACGTGAGCGGTGCCCCCGGCGAGGGCGCACTGCTCCTTGAGGTTGCGCACGGCAGGCCGCCGTTCACCGGCCACAGCCGGCCGGCCAGCATCTGCCGCCTCAAGGCCTGCGGCAGATCCGCTGACAGGCGGCAGCAAGGCAAGGGACCGAAGTCGGCAGCGGCGTGGCGTCGGCCGCCGTGGTCACCGACTGCCGGCGGTGTCGCGGCGGGGCCGGTTTGGTTCCCGGCCGATCTGCGCGGCGACCTGCCTGATCTCCGTCTCGCCGTAGGCGGTGCGCACCCCCGACGGGCTGTATCCGGCGTGGCGGGCGAGTTCCTCCAACTGGTAGGGGCGGCTGCCGTGGAACTCGCGTCCGTAGGCCAGCAGTTGCCGGATCCGGGCGTCCACGGCCTGCTTCTGCGCCTTCAGGTCGTCCAGTGCCAGCAGCAGCGGGTCCGTCTCGAGCTCCAGGCCCGCGGCCTCCAGATTGAGGGCGTCGTTCCTGCGCTGCTCCTCCACCTGTTCGCAGGCGTCGGCGTAGCAGTCCTCGGGGGTGACGGTGCCGGGTTCGGGCATGGGGTGGCGCAGCGCGGCCAGTTCTTCAATCGGATGCATACAGCGATCATCACAGTCTGCAGCGATGATCGCAATGAGATTTGCTGGATCCAGCGCTCCTCGTCCGTCGGCTGCCGACGGCAACCCTTCTGTGGGTGCGGGGTGTTCGCCCTGCGGCACGCGGCCCCGGCCGGCAGCGGGGACCGGCCGCCGGGCACACCGCGGCTCCTTCCGCAGGGTGCCTGCCGGCCCGCCACGCGCAGTGCGTCCTCCAGTGCGCCGATCTCACCCCGGCGCGGTTTGATTCAGCAATCGGACGGGTCTGCTGCACGAAACCGCGGTGAAAGTGAAAGTGTCACTTTCACTGCACGACGGTGAAAGTGAAAGTGTCACTTCCCGTGCTGCGCGTTCCAAATCGTTCGGGAAGTGATTTGTGAACATGGTTCCTGGGGGGAAGCGCGGCCGGTGAAAGATCTAGTGGAAATCTCACAGTGGAAAACACATGTCTGCAAGCTTCGTTTTTCGCACGAGACATCGTTTCGTGGGATTTGGCAGCTGTGGTCGTCCGGGATGAAAGTGTGGCGTGCGAGGTGGTGATTTCACTCCGCTGGAGCGCTAGAATGAAATCGCCCGGAGATCGGCGATGCCGAATCTCCGGGCGGCGGTCTTGGAGAAGTGTTCCCCGGGAGTCCTGAAGATGGGTCTTCGGATGCGGGCTCCCGGGGGCGGCCAAGTCCGGTGCGGGGCCCGGGCCACTGCCAGGTGGAGCGGGCCCCGCACGTACTACATGTAGGTTTTGACCAGCCAGAACAGCTGGTGCGTGAACCACGGCCACACCACGTAGGTGATGTGGGCGCCGTAGTACAAGGTCGACAGGACGTAGGAGATGAGCGCGATCCGCTCGGTCCTGCGTCCGGGACCCTCAGGCTCGGCCGACTTCTCGGGGAGGTCCCGGGCGGATTCTTCCTCCTCGTTGCCGGCCATGACTGTTCCTCCTGTTTCATCGTTAATGAGTGCCAGTGCGAGAAATGCTAGCAGGGTGCTCCGGGAGCTCCCTTTCGAATGTTATTCGTGACGCTCTTGATCATGCATTCCTTGTCACGCGGAGGGGGTTTTGGGTGAATTTTCCGCCCAGTCGTTCGATTTTTTGGCGGACGCTCATTGGCTTTCTGTGATGTGTGTCACACGTCCAGTTTTGATCTTCCTGATGTCCGGAATTCTGGATTCCGGCGCCTATGGAGCTTCCTTTTTACGGCGCGGCGTCGGCGCACCGGATGGGCGACCGGGCGCCGCGCGGGCTCGTCAGCGCGCTGGGGGCCGCTCAGGACTCCGGCGACCGGTCGCGGTCCTCGCGCAGGCAGCGGACGATCATCCGGCGCAGCTCGTCCGGGCTGATGTCAGGGGGCGGTGCCTGCGCGGCCTCGGCCTGCATCGCCTCGAGCTCCTCGTCGCTCAGCAGGTCTTCCTCCCGCTGCTCGCGCAGCATGGCCTGGTACCCGTCCTCTTCTTCATCCTCATCGTTGGGGAGGCCGCGGTAGCGGCGCCGGTCTCGCTGGTAGGTGCGTTGGTCCTCAGCGCGCTCGGCGACCGCGCAGGGATAGGACGATTCCCCGCACCTGCCCGATCGCGGGTCCTCGGCCCGGTCGCGAGCGGCCATCAGCAGGCGCGCCTCGCCGCCGGTCACGTGGCAGACCTCCAAGAACGCCGTCAGCAGCTCGGCCGTCACCGGCCGCTCGCCGCGCAGCACGGCGGACACCGTCGACCTCCGCAGCCGGTAGCCGGCCTCGGGAGCCGTCTCCAGCTCCCGCAGCGTGAGACCGGCGCGGGCCAGCACCACCTTCATCGCACGTACCACCCCGGCGCGCTTGGTGATGCGAGAGGCGTCGTACTGCATCCGGGCCAGCGGGTTGCGCGCCGCGCGTACCCGCCTGAGCAGCGCTTCGCCCGGCCGGGGATCGGCGCCGGCACCGACGGCCCAGGCGGTCACCGCCTGCGAGGTAGGAACCCGGCCGTCGACAGCCCGGCGCAGAGTCTTGGCCGTGACCGGGTGCCCGGCCGCCGTGGCCGCTTCAGCGAGCTGCCCGTAGGAGACACGGCCACGCGCGTTGCTCATCCAGTTGACCAGCGCGGCCAGTTCCACCGCACCCGCGCAGTCGCCGGCACCCGAACGCGTCGCCGTACGAGTCACCGGGCACCTCCTCCGACACGGGTACAGCCGCTGTGGAAGAGACGGAGCGCGGCAGCACCCCGGGCCGCAGGCGGCCTGTGGAAGCCGACCGGGACGGCGGTCGCGGTGCGCGCCGGAGAAGAACGGAGCATGGCAACATCCCTCGTGAACACAGAGCTTGGCGGGTGGGGTCCGCAGAACCTGCGCGGTCCCGCGGTGTTCGTCCCGCCGCGGCGGCGCCGACCGCGGTGAGGACATGTGGATCGTGGCAGCGGGACCCGGCGGATTTCCAGCCGAACCCAGCGCGCCCCCGAAAGTTACGTACGCTCCCGACGTGTGAGAAAGCCCAGCTCACACGGGGCGGAGTGACAATTTTGTCCCGGCTTCACGGGCCGGCCGGCACACCCGCCCGCGGGCATGGCGGCACCTCGGGCACGGACGGTCCCCACACCTCGGGCAACCCCCTGGGGGGTGAGCGCGACCGGGACCGCACGGCCGTGCGGCCCTCGGGGCCCGGTGTGGAAGAGAGGGGTGAGCGCCTGCGTGAGGACACCCGTCCTGCGGCTGCCAGCCGGGCATCCCGGTACGGGGCGCCCCGACAGCCCTGCCGCGCGACGCCCGGTTACCGGCTCTGCCGTCACCCGCCGTGGACCGCATCGGGCAGACCGGCCCTGCGCGGCTCCTGCCTCATGCCCGCAGTACGAAGGGGCCCCGACCGCTTACGCCGGTCCTCAGGCCTGTTCGACCCATGCGAGGGTGCGGCGTTGGACTTCATCGGCACGAGCTCCACGGGGCCGTCATCGGTGAGGGGGCCGCCCATCTTTGCGTTCCGGGCGGGGCGGTCACGCCTCATCAACTGCGCGTACTCCGCCGTGGACATGCCGTGCACGCGCAGCGGGGCGAGGCCGTCGCGCCTGCGCACTTCCCTGTACAGCTCCCTGAGCATGCCGCTGCGCTGTAGCTGTTCGGCCAGTAGGTCGAAGTCGTCCGGGCTGTTGGCGCTCTTGTACACCCCCAAGGCATGCAGGAGCTGGCGAACCTGCGCCGATTCCGCGGCCTGAGCCCGCACCGGTGGCCGTGCGCCGCGAGCCGCCGTGGCGGTGCCGGTAGCGGCCTGCGCCCAGGCCTTGTGCCACTGGGCGAGCGTGCGCTTGCCGGTGACACCGCAGCCCTGCAGGAAGGCCTCGCAGTGGTTCCAGGCGGGCAGCTTGGTCTTCCGGTTGACGATGCGCCAGAGGGTTCCGAGAGGAAGAAGGAACACTTCACGCCCGCCGGGTGCTCCGGCCGGTTGGGGAACCGTGCCGGCGCGCTGCTGGACGGTGCGCAGCGGTGGCGCCCCGGCGCCCTCGTAGACGGCCGCGAGTGCGGCCGTGAAGTCCTGACGAGTACGGATGTTGTGGACCCCGGGAGCGTGGAGCCGGCCCAGGATCCCGCGGTCCTTGGCCCGGGCCCGCCTCCACAGCTCAAGCGCCCTGCGCTCCTGCTGCGCGGTGGCGTCGCAGCCGCGCACGTACGCCACGACGGTGGCCTCCTTCGGCAGGGTGTGGCAGCCGGCCGCGCGCTTGAGGGTGGCGGCCGAGACGGCCAGGGCCGGATCGCCGAGCGCAGCGGTGCGCTCGGCGAGTTCGGCGAACGTCAGCTGGGCTCGCTGCCGCAGGTTCTCCAGCATGAGGCCGAGGGCGGCACCGGGCGAGCCGGCGGGGGCGGTTCGCGCCGCGCGCATCGTCGACCCGCCGCTTCTACCGGCGGGCGGCGGCGTGCAGCGCGGCCGCGAAGGCCTGCAGCAGCAGCCGGCCGCTCCCGCCGACGGCGTAGACGGCGGCGCCGATCGCTCCGCACCCGGCGAGGAGAACGAGGACGTCACGCACCGGCATGCCGTTGCCGGCGAGGCCCGCACCCAGCAGGGGAAAGACGCTGATTCCGAAGGCCTGCGCGGCGGTGACCGGCGCCCGGGACGGGCGGCTACGGCCGCGGGCGGGCGCGGGGGCGCCGTTGGAGGTGGTGGACATGCTGGACTGCCTCCCTGGCAGACGGGCGGGCCGCCGACGATGCTTGATGCCGACGACCCGCACGAGTGGTGTGCTACTGGCCGCAAGAACCGGTGCGCTCATGGCAGTTGACGCTGCCACGCCCCGGTGCAGTGCAGGATGCCACGCCCCGCCGTACCCGCGCGGATCCTCGGCTCACGCGTGTTCCAGGCGTCCCAAAAACTCTCTACGGCCGCAACGCCAGCGTCTGGATGGCTCGCACCTCCCCGGCCACTGCCTTTTTCCAGCCCGCCGGGCAGGCCGTCCTGTCTGTGGGCTCACCGGCGTTCCACGTTGCCTTGCCGCGGCCGGGCCGGGACGGGAACCTGGATGCAACCACGTTCGAGCGTCGGGGGGGGGGGGGGGGGGGGGGGGGGGGGGGGGGGGGGGGGGGGGGGGGGGGGGGGGGGGGCGCCGCCCCCCCCCCCCCCCCCCCCCCCCCCCCCCCCCCCCCCCCCCCCCCCCCCCCCCCCCCCCCCCGACCTCGGACCTCCCTGGCACGCTACTGGCCGCAAACCGAAGCAAAGCAGGGACACCGCAGACCGGTTGACGCCGGGCCTGCACCGGCGGGACTGGTCCGGACAACGGGCCAGTCCCGCCACACTTCTGCCCGGGCGGCTGGCGATGAGCCGACCCGGCGTTCGCGGCCGCATGCGATGCCGTCAGCGTCGTCTCGGCGCCCTACGGCCGCAGCAGGCCCATACGGCTGATTCCCCAGCGGGTGGCCTGTCTCATGGAGGAGCTGAGCAAGCCTCGCGCCACCGTGCCCGCGTTGGTCGCCGCGCTCTGCGTCAGCCGTACGGCGATCTACCAGCGGCGCGGCCGTGATAGGGAGTGCGCCTGGGCCAGGGACGCCGCGTGGGCAGCGCCGATCTCGTGTGAACGCTGCGGGCCGGACCTGAGAAGGTGCCTCAGGTCCGAACAGCCCGACCGTGCTGCTCCTCCCGGGGGGGAGTGACGCGTCCTGCAGGCCGGAACCGGTGAAGCGCCGACGGGTGACCTGACCTGCCCATGCGCCGACCACACTCCCAGCCGCTGTCGGACCGGCGGTGGCAACGCGCTTGCGTGCGCCTCCGCAGAGAGGGACGGGGGTGTCGGCACTGCTCGGCTGGTTGGTCTGAGACGGGTCTTCACCGGCTTGCTGGTCCGGCCGAGCGCCGTAGACGCAGAGAGTGCGGGGTCGGGCGTGTGGTTGGGAGGACGCCGGCCACGATCAGGCGGGGGATTTCGGTGGCGCTACGGGCGTGCCTGATGATCCAGATGCTGTCTTCGATGTCGCGGTATCCGGCGGTGTGGTCGCTGGCGTCGCCGACCAGGAGCAGAGCGAATGGTGGTCCGGTGGCGGTGTAGTTCGCGGCCTGTGCGAGGTAGTCGCGCTCGACAATGTGCTGGGTCTTCCACTGCGCTGTGCGCCACTTGATCTCGGCTACGAAGCGGCTGCCGGGCTCCGGCGTGTAGATGACGTCGGCGCGGCCGCTGGCGACGTCCCACTTCTCCCGCTCCACGGTGCCCGGTGGGAAGAGAGGACTGATGTGCTGGTGGAAGTCGTCCTGGAGGTTCTTCTCATTCCAGGGGACGAGGGTGCCGTCGGCGTCCTTGCGCGCCGGTCCGAGGTAGGCGATGCGCTCGCCGTAGAGGTTGGCCTGGGCGTCGAAGCGGTCGTAGAGGAACCGCAGGAAGTGCTCCAGCAGGGGGGTGAAGTAGTGGCTGTCGCTGGGCTTCCAGGCCGGGCTGGTCTTCAGGGTGTCGAGCAGGGTCTCCAGGTGGGTGTCCACGCGGGCGTTGCCGGTGGGGGTGTAGCCCTTGGTGAGTTGGTGTGCGAGCTGCTCGAGCCGGTCGAGATGGTGAGGGTCGAGGTCGTCGCGTAGGCCGGTGGCGTCAGACTGAAAGAGCGCGGCAAGCGCGGGTCGGCCTTCCAGGGCTTTTCCCGGCACCGCCTCCTGCGGTGGCGTTTGACTGCCCGTCTGCCGGCGTCGCTGGCGTACAGCGTCGTACAGCGTCTTGGCGTCCGGGTGGTCGGTGAACTGGGGGTCGTGGGCGAGGGCTTGCTCCAGTTGGTGCAGCAGGCCTTGGCTGCGTACGAAGGGTGCCTCTATGGCTGGGCTGATCAGCGCCGTGAGCCCCGGGGAGCCGTTGTTGGGGGTGTGGATGCTGCGGCTGGCGAGGTAGATCTGCAGGAGGTCGTTCAGGGCGTCGGCGGGCGTGTACCAGCTGGGCTGGTCCAGGTGTGTCTGTGCGGCGTTGAGGGTGGTGACGAGCTTCGACCAGGCGCTTTGGGTCAGGCTGCGGGCGCTGAGCCAGTCGAGCTGGTGCATGCGGCCGGTCCAGGCGGCGAGGTGCGCGGTGGTGGTGTCCAGCTGGATGGCTGCGTCGGTGAGCCGTTGCCGGGCGCTGTTGTCACCCGTGGGGTTCTGCTCGAGGTCGGCGAAGGCGAGGACGGCTTCGATGGCGGCGGCATGGGCGCGGGCGTCCAAGCGGGCCTCGTGGGTGCGGTCGAGTTCGGTGAACCGCATCAGGGCTCGCCGCAGTTGCTCGTCGGCGGTGGTGCGGTCGGCGGCCTCCAGCGCGGTTCGCTCGTCGGCCAGGGCGAGTTCGAAGCTCGCGTCGGCTCGGGTGGCGGGGGCCAGGGCGGGCTGGTTCTCCAGGGCGGCGAGGACGTCGAGGAGGTGGTCGGTGTCGGCGAAGTGGTCGCGGGCGATGCCGATCAGGATCGGCAGACGTTCCAGGGCGTCGGCGGGCTCGGTGCCGGTGATCTCGGTGAGCAGCGCGAGCAGACGGTGCGGGGAGCCTCCGGCCACCGCCAGGCGTAGCAGCCCGGCGATCGCCGGGTGGGCGAGGGCGGCGTCGCAGTCGCCGGTGAGCGCGTCCTCTGCGAGCGTGGCAAGATCTCGTACGATCCGGTTGCCCAGGCGGGCGGCCAGCTCCGGCTGGGTGCACACGACGTCGAGCGCGTCGGCGAGGACCCACGCCGAGTGAGGCTGGCGCAGGCCCTGAGCCGCAGCCGCGAGTAGCGCAGCGGCCTGGCCGGCCGGGATGGTGTCAAGGCCGTGGGTCAGCGCGCTGAGGAGGTAGGGCAGTTGCGGTCCGGCGGCCAGCGTGTCCGCCTCAGCCGCGACGGCGTCTGCTCCGCCGAGATCCTCCAGGCGGGGGCCGACGTCCAGTTCTTCCTCGCTCGCCCGGCCGGCCCACTCCTGGAGGGCCCGGTCCACGCTCGGAGCCACTGTCCTCTCCTCTCTGCTGGGCCGCGCCGGAAGCGAGCAGCTTAGAACAGGTGTTCACTATCGCGGGTGATGAGGTGGTCGGCAGGCAGATCGTCGACGAGTTCGGGCTGGGCGGTGGTCAGCACGACCTGCAGGTCCGGGAGGTCCTTGGCGATGGCCTGCAGCTCGGCGATCAGGGTCCGGGCCGGTACTTCGGTGACCTCCTCGGCGGCGACGGAGTCGATCAGCAGCAGACCGGGATGGGCGGCCACGCCGCGGTCCGCCCCGACACGCAGGAGCGCGATGACCGTGGCGATCCGCATGCGCAGCCGATCGCCGCGGCTGAGGCGCTTGAACGGGGTCTTCACCCCTGCCTTGACGGCGTTGACCCGGCCGGAGCGGTCGAGGCGGACGCTGTCGAGGTTCTGTACCCCGAAACGGGTCGCCAGCTCAACGATCTGAGTATTCATCGCCGGGAAAAGCCGCTTGGCGGCCGTATCGACGGCCTCGCGTACGGCCTCGGTCACGGCCTCCAGGACCTGGACCGACACGGGAACGGGGGGCTCTTCCGGGCGGGTGCCGGTGGCGGCGAGGCGTCCTTCCAGACCAGCTGCCTCAAGCTCCAGCTGACGAAGGCGCTCATGATTCTGCGACGTCGCCAGCGCCGTCTGCAGCGCGGCCGCGGCGGTTTGCTGCTCGACGAGCGCGGCGTCCACCGCGGCTGCCGCGGCCTCACGTTGCCGACGTGCCTCGGCCTCCGCCTCCCGCGCCTTTGCGAGCTGCTGCTCCAAGTCCTGCAGCAGCGCTTCGGCAGTCTCTTCGTCGACCTCGGGCAGCGGCCGGGTGCACACTGCGCAGGAAGCGTCCTCGCGCTCCTGCTGGCGGCGGTCACGATCGAGGGGCTCCTCGCATCGCGGACAGCACACCGGATCGAGCCGGCCCAGCACCCGCCGCGCCTGCCAGGTCTCACGGGCATCCAGCAGCGCCTGGTCGGCGCGCATCCGCGCCGCGCTCATCTCGGTCAGGCTCTGTTCGGCGTCGTGCAGCACACCCTGTGTGTCCCGAAGCCGTGCCGCGGCATCATCGGCGGCCTGGAGCAAGGGGGACACGTCCCGGCTCGCCACGTCCCGAAGTTCGCCGATCTGCTGGGAAAGCAGTTTCAGTTGCTCCCGCCATACGGT
This sequence comes from Streptomyces sp. NPDC048192, assembly GCF_043202415.1. Classification (NCBI taxonomy): domain Bacteria; kingdom Bacillati; phylum Actinomycetota; class Actinomycetes; order Kitasatosporales; family Streptomycetaceae; genus Streptomyces; species Streptomyces sp. NPDC048192. The sequence goes on along the minus strand of NZ_JBIDAL010000023.1, from coordinate 46,219 downwards.
TCGCTCGGCCTTGCGGGCGTCGGCGTCTCCTTCCGCACGGCGCTTTCCTTGCGCGAGTGTCTTGCGCTCCCGCTTGCCGGCGACCGACAGCTGGGTGAGCACCGTGCTGTAGGGAATGTCGACGAAGAGCTCCATGAGCCGGGCGGACAGGCCCACCGCGTTGACATCCCCGAGAAGGATCTCGTCGCCCCCTGGGTTGAGGTAACACGCTCCGAAGTACGAGGCCCACCCGTGGACCTGGGGCGCGCCTTCGCCGTCGGCGCCGCCGCCGGCCTGCCACAGGCTGGTGTGCCCCATCCGCAGCGCGTCGAGGAAGAAGGCGCCGATGCTGCGGTCGACCTCGTCGGTTCCGGCAGCCTGCTCCAGCAGACGCAGGCCGTCCCCGGTGTCGTCCGTGGCCAGCAGTTGCTCCATGGTGTCTGCGGTGAGGATCCGCCCGGTCAGCGCCGGATGAGCGCCGGGATCGACCTCCAGGACAATCCGGATGGGGCGTCCGGCTACCGCGACGTCCATGCTCAGATGCCGCACCCAGGAACGGACGTCCAAAGGCAGATCGCGAGGCTCTCCACGAAGCGGCCAGACCAGGAATTCCAGCAGGCTCGTCTTCCCGGCGCTGTTGTCGGGGTGGACGATCGCCCACACGCCCGACGAGAAGTCCCGCTCCACACTGAAGGGATCGCCCGAGTGCTTCACCCCCTTGACCCGAAGGCGCAGCATGCGCAGTCGGCGGTCGGCGGTTGCCGGGCTCTTCAACGTGATGTTGGCCTCCGCGAGCGACCGCTCCACCTGCTCCGCGGTCAGCCCCAGCTTCGCGGCGACACTCTGCAGAATGTCGCCGGCCCGCGGAACGCGGACCTCCCCGGTGGTCGTCTCGGGCGACGCGGTCACGAGGCCTCCTGGTCGACGTCGGACACCGGCACCGGGGCGGCAGCCTCCAGCTGACGCAGCCGGGCGCGGGCTTGCTCGGTGATAGGTGAGATGTACTGCCTCCACGGGGTGTCGGCGTAGTCGCTCAACAGATACTGCCGATTCTTGATCTGCGTACCGCCGAGCCCATCGACCAGCGCCACGACCAGCTGGGTGCGCTTGATATACCACTCCAACGCGGGGGCGTCCTTCACCAGCGACCGCGTCACCTCGCGACCGCGCTCGAGGAGAAAGTAGACGTGCTCGACGACGCGCTTCTGACCGCTCCGGCCAAGAACCTGCGTCTTGCGGATCAGTCCGCGCTCCACGAGCGGCGCCAGCGCGTCATCCAGTTCCTCGAAGGCCCCGAATTTATGGCGCAGCATGGGAAAGCGCCTCAGATCCGGCTCTTCCGAGCCCAGGATGTCCGAGGCGAGGCTGAGCAGTCCCCTCTCATCGGGAGCCGCCTCGTACTCGTTCATCAGCTCGAAGGCCAGATAGTCCGGGTAGCGGACCCAGAAATCCAACTTCTGCAGACGGACTTGCGTGTGGACCACGCCCACCGTCGCCGCTGGTACGTCCTCGTCCTCGGCCGGCGGCTTTGCGGCGGCGTCGATCAGCAGCAACAGCCGAATGGAATCCTGCCAGCGACTTGCCCTACGTACCGCCAAGGGTGCGACCATCGTGCTCCCCACACAGTGTTCGCCCAATCACAAAAGGTCATCTTGGCAGCCGGACGGGCCTGCACACCAGACGTGGAAGCCAGCCGACTGTCGAGGCTGCGCGCCGGGACGGGCACGAGCGTCAGAAGCAGAACCAGGCCAGTGCCCGGGCGAAAGGCCGGCAACTGGCTCTCGCTCTTTGCCTGACTGAGGCGAGAAGGCCCGGTTGTCAGCGGTGGCTGTCAGGCTGAACGGATGGACCGTGATGAGGAACAACTGCTGCGGGCCGGGTCTACGGTGCCGACCACGACGCCCCGGGCCCGCGGCCCGGACGGCGCTACGCCGAACTGGTCGGAGGTCCGCTGGACGGCCTGCTGCTCGACATCACCGGCCTCACACGGCAGGAGGTCGGAACCGGCGTTGCGCTGGCCACCGAGCTGGGGCAGTTCGGCATCAGTGGCCGGGCCGTGTATGACCCGCGCCCCGGTGATGCGGACCATTTCGACTTGACCGGCGACACGCCCTGACCGACGCCACGGCCGCGTGCACTGACGCCCTCCATAGCGTCGGGAGCCGCGGACGCCCCGCCAGGCAGCCTGCTTTCCGCAGAGCGTTGAGGCATTTCGCGATCCCCGCACGGACGGTGTCCGACTCGCCGACGGACAAGACCAACGCGTACGAGCAGGTCACATTCCCCGGCGCGTACCAGGTCCGTCTCCCGCAGTACCGGAAGTCCTCGTTCACGCCGCACGACTGCCCCCGCCTCCCCCTGGCGCCACGAGCGGCGGGTCCTCGCTGTTGGCCGCGTTTCGACGATCCGGCCGATTCATCGAATCGCTGGCACGAGGCAGTTCTGCAACTGACGGTCGCTGACTGCGACGAGCGACTTCAGGCCGCTCGGCATCGATTTCTGACGTGCGGCCGTCCCCTCGGTGCGCGGCGTGGACGCTGGTGCTGGTATAGGTAGGGGTCGGTGTCTGCGATCGGGGTAGGCGCTCACGATGGACGCTGCGTGGAGGGGATGAGCGTGGATGTCCCGGTTGATACCGAGAGCCACTCCGGCGCGCCCTCACATGGTGCGCACGGCCTGGAGGTCTACCCACTGCCGGGACGTTGCGGTGTGCGTGCGGCCGGGGACGTCAACGCTGCCACGCGGCCGGTGTGGAGCGAGATACTCGACCAGCTTGTGCGGCAGGGTGAGGGCCTTGTGCACCTGGACATGTCCCAAGTGACCTTCATCGACGTGGCGGGGGTGACGGACCTGGCGATGGCCGCGCAGTCGCTGCGCGGCGGAAGACGGATCGTGGTGCAGCAGCCGCCGCCCCACGTGCCGCGCGTACTGGAGCTTTTCTGGCCCGGCCTGGGCGGGATCGAGGTAGCACAGTGACCGGTCCCGTTACCGAGGCCGAGCGGTTCGAGCATCCAGCGCTGTTCTACCGCGGCGAGGACCAGTATCTGGCCGGCACGGTCCCCTTCGTGCTGGAGGGCCTGGCCGCAGGTGAGCCGGTGGCGGTGGCCGCCCCGCCGGACCGCCTTGAGGCGATCAAGGACGGCTTGGGCGACCACGCTGGGCAGGTGCGCTTCGTGGATATGACCCAGGCCGGCCGCAACCCCGGTCGGATCATTCCCGCGGTGCTGCGGCGGTTCGCCGACGCCCACACCACCGGACGGGTGCGGATCATCGGTGAGCCGATCTGGCCCGGCCGCACCAGCGTGGAGTACCCGGCGTGCGTGCAGCACGAGTCGCTGATCAACTTTGCGTTTACCGGGCGTGCGGTGACGATCCTTTGCCCGTACGACGCCGACCGGCTCGACGAGCGGGTGCTGGAAGATGCCTGGGCCACCCATCCCTTGGTCATTGACGAGGACGGGGGCAAGCCCTCGGCCGCCTTCCAGTGGCAGGCAGTCGTCGCCCGCTACAATCGGGCGCTTGCTGTGCCGCCGCAGGCCGAGGCGTCCTCCTTCCGCGGCAGCGGTGAACTGGCGGAGGTGCGTGAGTTCGCCGTGCTGTGCGCCAAGCGGCTGGGGCTGGACGGGCAGCGGCTGCAGGACTTGGAGGTGGCGGTGGCGGAGTTGAGCACCAACAGCGTCATCCACGGCGCCGGCGGCGGCATACTGCGCATCTGGAGCGAGGGCGAGCAGGTCGTCTGCGAGGTGCACGACGCGGGCCGGCTGAGCGATCCGCTGGCCGGACGGCGCCCTCCGGCCCCGGAACGGCCCGGCGGGCGGGGCCTGCTGCTGGTCAACCACGTCGCCGACCTGGTCCGCATCCACACCAGCCAGGCGGGCACCACTATCCGCTTCTACATCAGCCTCTGACCTCTCTCCGACGCTCAAGCGCGGCTTGCCGTGCTCCTTGTCTCATGGACGCTGTAAACCGAGAGGACATATCTGTACACGACGGCAGGCAGGCGGCGTCAGGCCCCGTCGGCGCCTGCCGGCTGTGCGGGCCTACTCCCGAAAGGGGCGGGAGACTTTTAGCTGCCCGGCCCGGCAGCCGCCAATGCGCCGCGAGCCGTCTGGCTGATCGACCGGTCAGCCGCCTCTGCCTCCGGCGAGGATAGCCCGGTGATCAGGGATTAAGAGGACTTCTTGGGCATCCAGAGGTGCTCACTGGCCGGGATGCGACAGGGCCAGCTGATCCTTGACCCAGGGGTCGAACACCGCCAGCCGGTGGGCGGCAGAGGGGTAGAAGGTCGCCAGCTGGCCGGCGATCCACGGATCCATGGGCTGGCGGGCCGTGCCCTGGCTTTCAACGGCGGCCGTGGTGTTGAGAACCCGGTGCTCGCCCGCCTGTGGAGTCGCCGCCATCGCCGAGCCGCCGCTGGCCACGACAACGCCTGCGGCGATGGCGGCACACACACCTGCACTCGCTACCCGGCGCGTCAACTTCATGATCGTCTCCTCCTCGCTCTGCCCGCCCCGCCCGAGCACCGCGCGGCGCGGGCCGTCCAGCGATCCGGAATAATTTGTTCCGGCTGGCTCGCCTACCCCCTGCCGTTTCACACACACCCGCGTCGCCGGTGTCAGTGGTGTTGGAATGCGTGACGAGCTGGCCGCGGCTGCCGGGCAGGGGGCCGGCCCGCTGGCGTCGTGGCATGGCCTGCAGATGCCTGGGTAGACGCGCGGTCGTCGGGTCGAGGCAGGCCGGCAGCGTACAGCGATAGGGGAGGGAAGCATCATGACGACAGTGGCTGCCTCGCAGGTGGACACGAGCGTGGACGGCCTGCCGGAGGTTGCAGATCCCTCCCAGGTGGCGCCGAAGGATGCCCGGCAGTTGACGCGTCTGTTCTTCGAGCAGCTGGCGGTGCTGGAGGAGGGTACGCCCGAGTACAGCTACGCGCGCAACACGCTGATCGAGATGAACATGTCCCTGGTCCGCTTCGCGGCCGGCCGGTTCCGCAGCCGGGGGCCGGAGGAGATGGAGGACATCGTCCAGGTCGGCATGATCGGCTTGATCAAGGCGATCGACCGGTTCGAGCTGTCGAGGGAGGTGGAGTTCACCTCCTTCGCGATCCCCTACATCGTCGGCGAGATCAAGCGCTTTTTCCGTGACACGACCTGGGCCGTGCATGTGCCGCGCCGTCTGCAGGAGGCCCGCGTCCAGCTGGCCCGAGCCACCGAGGAGCTGCGCAGCCGGCTGGGCCGCACGCCGACGGTGAAGGAACTGTCGGAGCTGATGAGCCTGCCCGAGGACGAGGTGATCGAGGCCCGTCTGGCCTCCAACGGCTACAACTCCTCCTCCCTGGACGCCGCGATCAACGCCAGCGAGGATGGCGAAGGCGCCCTGGCCGACTTCATCGGCACCGACGACCCGGCCCTGGAGCTGGTGGAGAACTTCCACGCCCTGGCCCCGCTGATTGCCGGACTCGACGAACGGGACCGCAGGCTCATCCACATGCGGTTCGTGGAGGAACTTACCCAGGCCCAGATCGGCGAACGTCTCGGGGTGTCCCAGATGCACGTCTCGCGGCTGCTGTCGCGCTGCCTGGCCCGGCTGCGCGAAGGCCTGCTCAGCACCCACTGACAGCCGCTCTCTCCGGGCCCTCGGCAGCACAGCAGCAATCCGTACGGCCCATAGGCGCGGCGGCACCCGCCAGGGATTGCTCTGCGGCCGGCCGAAGTGGCGTCAGATGCCGAGTGCGTGACGGAGGGTGTCCCGGCAGTCGATGATGGCGTCCACACCGACGATTCGCATGGTGCGCAGGACGGATTCGGTGGGTGCGGCCAGGCGCAGCCAGCCGCCGGCGTCGGTCAGGTGGCGGTGGGCGGCGATGAGGATGTTTATGCCGCTGGAGTCCATGAACGTGACCTGCCGCATGTCGACCACGATGCGCGGTTGAGCGGCATCGCAGGTATCGAGGGCCTGGCGAAGCGTGTCGCCGGTGTGGTGGTCGATTTCCCCGGCGGGGGTGACCACGTGGATGCAGCCGGTGGTGATGGACACGACCGACAGCCCACCGGACTGGGCGGCTTCTTCGGCGTCCGTCATTTCTCCCTCTGCCACGTCGGTGATACGGGCCTACCAGGATCTCCTTGGAGGCTGTCCCGCATCGTAGGGGTGGTCCCTTTGGGTGGCGGAGCCACCAAAGGGGCGCGCAGGGCGTCAAACACGCGCCCGTGGGTACGCCGAGGCGTGTGAACGGGGAGCGAACGCAGGGAGCTGACCACCGGCAGCCGTACCCTTGCCGCGGTCACGGAGGCGGGGACGTTCGCCGTCAACGTGCTGGCGTGGCCCGACCGGCACCTCGCCCAGCGCTTCGCCACCGCCCCACCGCACGAACGCTTCGAGGGCGTCACATGGTCCCTCGCCCACGGAGCCCCCGTACTGACCCGGTCCTCCCTCAGCGCGGTGTGCGAGGTCAGCGAGACAGTCCCTTTCCTCGACCACACGATCGTGGCGGCACCGTGACCTGGCTGCGCACCGAAGACACCGAGCGCACCGTGCTGTACCGCCACCGGCAGCACATCCTGCGCCGATGACCGACGCCACCGGCTCCGCACCGCGTACGGGCGGCCCCACGGCACTGCCCGTCTACCTCACGGCCGCCGCCTTGGCCCGCACGGCCGACGAAGGAGCCCGGGTCGCGCTCGTCATGCTGGCAGCACAGCGCGCCCACAGCCCGGCGCTGGGCGGCGCGCTGGTGGCCGCGCTGATGGTCCCGCACGTCGTGGCGGCTCCGGTGGCCGGGGCCCTGGCCGACTCGGTGAGACGGCGCCGACTCTTCCACGGCGGCGGGGTCGCCCTGTACGGCAGCGCGCTCGCTGCGCTGGCTGCCCTGGTGGGCAGGACCGGCGACCTCGTGGTCCTCGCGCTGGCCGCCGCCGCGGGATGCGTCGCATCGCTGCTCACCGGCGGACTGACCAGCCTGCTCGGGGAGTTGCTGCCCAAGGACCGGCTCACCGGGCGTTCAGCGCCGATGCCGTTTCCTACAACCTGGCCGGCATCTGCGGGCCCGCTGCTGCCGCCGCCCTGGGTACGGCGACGAGCGCCGGCCTCGCCCTGGCCGCCCTGGGAACCGGAGCGACGGCCGGCGGCCTGCGGCTGTGCTCGCTGCGGCTGCGTCCCAGGTCCGCGAAGCGGCGGCGTGGGACCCGGTTCCGGCCCGCCGACCTGCTGAGCGGCGCGGCCGTACTTGTCCGTGACCGCCCGCTCCGGTCGGTCACCTGGGCCAGCAGCGTGGGCCAGCTGGGCGTCGGGGCGCTGCCCGTCGTGAGCGTGTTGCTCGCCCGCCGGTACCACACTGCATGGGCAACGGGCGGCCTGATGACCGCGTTCGCCGTGGGCGCCCGGCGGGCTCGCTGAGCTATGCCTACCGGCCCGTGGGCGAGGAACGGCCCGAGCGCGTGGTCCTCTGGGGCCTTCTGAGTACGGCCTTCCCCCTGGCGGCCGTGCCCTGGTCTGGCCACGTCCTGGTGGCGACCGCCCTGTTCGCCGCCGCCGGATTCTGTACCGGCCCCCTGTTCAGCGCGCTGCTGGCCAGCCGCGAACGCTACGCGCCCGCCGCCGTCCGCACCCAGGTCTTCACCCTCGGCGCCGGGCTGAAGAGCACCTTCGCCGCCGCCGGAGCGGCCGGCGCCGGCGCGCTCGGTGGTCTGGGAGCGTCCCCACTGCTGCTGGGCACCGCCGCGGTAGTGGGCCGCGTGCTGCTGACGGGCCGCCGTACCCGGGGGACCGGCCCGGAATCGGCGCCGACCGCGGCTCGGAACGTTCAGCCCGCCCCTGTCGACACCCCCTCGGACTCCTCGGAGAAAGGCCACTTGTGAAAATCCTCTTTGAACCCCTCGGCGGCGCCCTCGGCATCGGAGCCATCACCCGGTGCCTCGCCATGGCACGAGCCGCCGTCATGCGCGGCCATCAGATCGCTTTCCTCGCCCCCGACGGCTACCCTTTGGTGGACGAGTTGGCGCTCGGTCCGCGGTTCCCGGCTCCGGCGCCCGTACGGCCCCCAGAGCTGGTGGGCACCGGCGAGACCGACGGGGCACCGAGGCGGTCCTGATCCGGGGTATGGCCCAGCCGGACTACGCCGAGCGTGCGATCGCCGCGGAGCTGGACGCCTACCGCACGTTCGCCCCCGACATCGTGGGCACCGAGATGCAGCCCACCTTCTCGCCGCGTCCGGCGACCTGTCCACGGCACTGGGTCGCGTTCGATCTCGCGGTCACGTGCCGCCCCGTGGTCGCCGACCACCCGGACCCCAGCGGCGCCCCGCGACCACCAGGAACGCGGACACCGGCGGCAATTCCTCGAACGCCACGGTCATGGCGGCATCCGCCCACCGCTGCTGCACCGCTTGCCCCACCGGGTCGAGGAACACCGCCTCGCACCACGCCCACTCACCTTGCCCGTGCCGGGCCGCTCCTGTGCTGGTCACCCGCGCCAGCCGAGCCGCTCCCGTCAGCGCATACCGCACGAGTGCCGTATCAGTTGACAGCTGGGTCGCTCAGGGCGCATCTGGCTCTGTTCACCGAGAACCGACAGCAAATGTTCACGGGTTCCGACAGCATGGAGCGGCAGGAATCTTCGGCCCGACGGTGGCCTGATGACACCTGTCAGGTCTCGGGCCTAAGGTGTGCCGGTGATCTTCAGAAGGAAGCAGAAGGCCGTGGACCTGGCCGCCGTCATGTTCGAGTTGGAGCAGGCAGTGGCCGCTCGCGACGGTGGCCGCACCGAGCGTGCGTTCAACGCGGTGATGAGTGGTCTGCAGTCGGCGACGGGCATCGAATGCGTGGCGGTGGGACCCCGGTTGGCCGCGCTACTCCCCGCCTTTCCACCCACCGGCCCGCGCCCGATGCTGGCAACGATGGCCGGCTTCTGCGTGGAACGCGGTGCCGATCCGGCGGCCTGTGCGAAGCCGATCCTCGACGGCACCCACGGGGACCTGCTCGATGCCGTGGAGTTCGCCCGCCGCTGGGCAGCCGCCGGCGGTGCCGGGGACGAACTGCCGGAAGCCGACGAGAAGATCATCAATGACGCGTTGATGGCCCGACTGGGTGGCGAGGCGCACGAGGCGTTGCGGCTGGCGCTGGCCTGGTGCTCGGTCGAGCAGTGGCAGCCTCCCGCGCTGGCCGTGCTGTGCCGCAGCACCGACGTGCGCCGTCGCCACGCCTCCGCGCTCCTCCCCGCCTGCCGTGACCTGGCGGCCGTGGAACGGCACGACCTCAAGTGCCTGGCCTACGCGCTGGCAATCCTGGACGACGAGCCCCTGGTGGTGTTGCACCGGCCCACCGGCACCGGGTTTGAAGTGCGCATCGGCGGAATCGGGGACAACTTCCAGTTGCACACGCTGCTCGCCCACGTACTCGTCGGCGGCGGCCACGTGCCCGGCACCGCACCATCGGCGGAGAGCGTCCGCCTGGCTACAGATCCCGAGCCCGCCCAGGGGCGCACCGGGGCCGTCGCGACCGGGGCCTTCGAACTCCTCGCCCCGGACGGGGAACGGATCTGGAACGAGGGGCTGCCCGACGACATCCCCGTGGTGGAGGGACGCCGCCTACTCGTGCTGGACGAGCCGATGTACCCGCGCAGTTGGAACGCCGACCGGTTCTTCCCGATGCTCCCGGGGACGGCCGAGCTGACTCGTGTGCTGTCCGCCGACGAGGTCCAGACATGGTTCACCTACACCTGCTGGACGTCCTGACCCGCTCGCCCCGCCACCGGCACGCTGCCTCGGCCGCACCGGACCTGCGCCGCGCGAGACGCTGCTGAAGCCGCTCAAACGCCAGCCGGTCGGACTCCCACACCACCAGCTCGCCGTCCAGCCCGGTGTCCGCTGGCAACTGCGCCAGGGCCGCCGCCCGGATCTCGGGGAACGCGAGGGTCATCGGTGAATCCGGGTGCGGCCATGGCGTGGTGTCACTGGCTACGAGGCCCGCAGCGGCGGGCGCGGTCGCTGCGCATTCACGGCGACGCCGGAGCGCGCCGTACCGATCCGCGACGACGAACAGCTGCGCGTCGCGCTGGCGTCCGTCCTCGACCGGGTCGGCTGGGGCCCAGGTCCTCTCTTTCGGATCTTGTCGGATAAGCGCGCAGCGTTGGGCGCCCGGCTGGGCGTGCCGGCGGATCGCCCTCGACGTGACGACGGCGGGCACAGCGCGGTCAGCCGGAGGAGTCCCACCACGGCTCAGGTCCAGGGTGGCCGGAGCCGGCTGTTCTCTGCTGCCCAACACGAGCCAATTTCACGACGGTGTCCCGGCCGGCCGGCCGGGATCGGATGCGCCCACACGGCAGTCCCGGCAGCGCTCCCTGCCGTCCCAGGCCGACAGGCCGAAGGTCGCTGGGGTGAGCGAGGTGCCTTCCAACTCCTCACGCACGGCGACCCGGTATCCCCACGCTGCCGCGATGTACGGGTGATAGGCGTCGTGGAAGGTGGCCGAGTGCGGCCCGGCGCCGGTGGCGACGGCCCGCCGCAGATCGCGCAGCCTTTCGAACATCGCCTGTCCGGCGGCGGCGACTGTCGCGTCTCCCTCCAGGAACAGCCGCTCGCGCACCTGGTAGAGCTCGGCCTCGGTCAATGCGGCCCGGCTGTCCGCCTCGAGGTCCGCGACGGCGCCGGGATCCTGAGCGATCTCCCGCAGCCGGGTGTACGCACTGCCGACGGCGGAGATGAACTCCAGGTACAGCTCACGGCGCCGGGTCTGCGAGCCACGGTCCACCTCCTGCCGGCTGCGCAGCCGATCCGCCAGCACGGTGCCCGATATAGCGATCAGCGCGCCGCCGAGCGTCGCGATCTGCGTACCCCACTCCACTCCGAGTCCCCCGGTGCCTCGCTACTGCGCCGAACCGGATCACCGGCTAGCGACCCCAGGAAGCAGACACCTGCTCCCGCGGACATGTCAACTGCGGAAGGGCCCCGGGGGGCCTTCGGCGGCGGGAGAGCGGGCGGCGATCTGTTCCAGAGTGACGCCGGGCTCGCGTGGCTTTGTTCACGAGAACGGGTTCTGGCTCGCTTTCCGTGATGTGGTCACGACTAGTGATCAGCGGGTGCTTCGCGTGCCTGAAGGATCTGTTGCACTTCCTGGCTCCACTGGTCGGTGTCGGCACTGTCCACCCATCCCGTCGCCATTTCTGATCCGTGGAGTACCCGCTCCAGTGCAAGCCTGGCCGACGCGCGGAGCGATGCCGGTGTTTGGGCAGCGGTTCCCTCGGACCGTTGTCTGGATCGATGAGTAATTGTCAAGAGCTGTGGGTCGGTGGGCGGAGTGAGGGTGAGGTGCCCTCGTGCTGTCGTGATTCCATCGATGGTTCGGTGAGTACCGAACCGTCCGGCCGGTAGCGTGTCGGGTCCTGTGCGGGAGATGCCCGCGCTGGTAACGCCGGAGGCGACCCGATGTCGGAGACAGACCTGAAGCAGCAGCTCGCCGAGCGATTCCGCGAAGTCAACGGCGACCATCCGATGACCGATGCCGATGACGCATACGTCAGCGCGCAGTTCGTTGCCCTGGAGGAGCTGTGCGCAGTCCATGGCCGCGATGCCGATGCGGTCCGCCAGCTGATGCTGGGGCACCGTCTGCCGCTTCCGGGATATCTGCGCTCCGACGGTGCTGAGATGGTGCCGGCTGACCTGTTCGCTCTCGCCGACGAGGCGGGCGGCGTAGAGCTGCTCGAAGCGTGGTTCACCGCTCACTGGGTCGACCCGGTCACCGGGAAGGCGGAGTGGAATTCGTATCTCAGCGGACAGTACGTGTGTCTGCACTCGGTGACCCCGGCCGCCATTCAGCGCAAGGATTACCTGACGACCGCGATCAGCGCCGCAGCGAACGAGCCGGATGCCGGTTCAGCACAGTGGTCTGAGCGGCTGCACGCCCTCGTCGACGAACTCGACACGCTGGAACCGGCGTTCACGGCCTACGACCGTCTTCGGTTTCGGCGGGCCCACGTCCCGGGACACCTGCATCGACGCCATGCGCGCCCGCTTCCCGCGCCCGTGACCCGGAGCCATGGGTGGCGTTCTGCGGATCGGTTGCGATCGCTCATGCCGCGCGGGCTTCGGGACGTTCGACGAGGTGGCCGGGTTCGAAGCGGACTCCGGCGCGGACAAGGGCGACGAGGTGGGGCGCTGCCCGGGCGGGGGAAGCGTCGTCCCCGTGCTGCCAACCGCCTCGTGGCTGGCTGCGGCTCCAACTGTCACAGCCGCGTGTCACGATGGGCGCGTGGAGCTTGATGACGAGGCCGGGTACGACGGCCGCCTCCCAGGGTGGCTCACAGACGCCCCCACAGGGGCAGCAGTGCCACCTCCGGTTGAGACATCTCCGGAAGTTCTGCCGCTGGCCGAGGTGACCTGGCAAAACACGGAGCGGCTGTTCCTGTGACTGGCAGAGCGTTCAGGCTCCGCCGAGTACGCGCAGCAGTACGGAACCCCCGGTCGGAGGCAGGACGGTATCGACCTCTACGTACGCCCCGCCGCTTCCGACGCGCTCAGTGGCAGCCGCCGGTACCTGACCCTCCAGTCTCGCAGGGTCAAGGATCTGACACCCGCGAAGATACGGGCCGCGGTCGATGACTTCCTGGCCGGCACATGGGCCGCGCGCAGTGCGACCTTCATCTACGCCACCACCCAGTCTCTGAAACCGACCCAGCTCGCCGAGGAGGTCCTCAGACAGGCCGACCGGCTGAATGAAGCAGGCATCACCTTCATCCCCTGGGGCCTGGAATCGGTCTCCGAACGCCTGAGAGACCTCCCCGAGATCGTCGAGGAGTTCTTCGGCCCGTCATGGGCAACCCTCTTCTGCCGTCACCCGCCCAGCGCCCACCAGCGGATCTCAACCGCTCGATTGCCTGATACAGGCAAGGCCACAGCTGACTGGGACGCGCAGCGCCTGGGAGTGCATCCCCGCAGCGCCGAGCCCCGGCGAGCGCCTCCCAGCCCCGGGGTTCGTGCTGCCGACCTTCGTGCCTCGTCCACACGACGCAGAGATTCGGCGACGGCTCCAAAGGTTCGCTAGTGGCGACCAGTTCGAGCTCTTGGTCGTGCGCGGATCATCTTGCACCGGCAAGACCCGAACCGCCTACGAAGCCGTCCGCGCCGTCCTGCCCCGCTGGCGGCTGATCCACCCGAAGACTGCAGAAGCCGTGCTCGCGCTTGTCGACTCACAGACCGTGTCCAGCCAGACGGTGCTGTGGCTCGATGATGCCCACCACTTGTTTAACGAGCCCGCCGGTGAAAGCGCCGCCGCTGCTGGGCTGCCACTCGTAGAAGCCGTCCGCCGGGAGCAGGCAGCGGCGTTTGACGAATGCGCGGCGGAAGGCTGGTTTCTCGTGCACGGTCTCGACCCGGGCGTTGATTATCCGGGCGTCGATCTTCGGCTCTTTCGTCCGGGCCAGCACCAGGCCCCAGCGCAGCGGCCGCAACTCCCTCACGGGTACTGCGGCACCGTCATCGCCGTGCGGGGTGCGCTCCAGCACGGACGAGTCGGCGGGGGCGACGTTCCAGTTCGGTGCGAGCGCCTCGGTGGAGGGCCACGTGTCGACGTGGCAGTCGGGCTGCTGGAGTAGGTGGGGTCAGCGCATCTCGAAGTCGTCGTAGTGGAAGCCGGGTGCGACGATGCACGACACCAGCACCGGCTCGTCGCCTTCGCACTGGGCGGTCTGCCATACGCCGGCCGGGACGAGGTACTGGGGCCGCTGCCCGCGTTCGACACCGGGCCCCAGGATCACCGTCTCCCCCGGGTCGGGGTCGGGGCCGTGGCCGCCGAGCCGGAGAGTCAGGGTGTGGCCGCGGTGCCACAGCCACATCTCGTCCGACCGGACCCGGTGCCAGCGTGAGACCTCACCGGGATGGAGCAGGTAGTAGATTCCGGTCGCGCAGGGGCGTACGGCGCGGCGGCCGTCCGCGAGGGTCTGCGCGTCGGTCTGCCAGGTGCGCCGGAACCAGCCGCCCTCGGGGTGCGGCTCCAGTCCCAGCTGCTTCACCAAAGGAGAGGTCTCGCTCATGACGGCCAGCCTGCCCGAACTCTCTGGTCGGCGCGTTCGGGGCTGGCGACGCGCCGTGCATCAGTTGGTTCGAGAATCGACGCGCACCGCCACGTCACCGCCGGGGAGCGCCTGCCAGCCGCAGTGCCGAAAGGTGCGCGCGTGGCACCTCATGGCGGGTCCGGACGGCATCCGAGCGTCATCGGTTCTCACGGACATCCGTCCGCATGTACTTGAGTAACCGCTGAGCAGGCCGCGCTCGCCGGTGTTGGCCGACGGCGCCAGGCGGCGTCCTCGGCCGGGGCGGTGCCCAAGACCGGGGAACACTCCGGCCCGGGCAGGGCGGCGGGCAGCCGCCGCGCCGCGCGCCGCCGTGGGGCGCGGTGCCGAGCACGAGCGTCAGGAGCAGGACGTACGCCGAGCTGGCCTGTGCCGCGCTCGCCTGCGCACTCGGCAGGGTGCCGAGCGAGGAGGCCAAGGCCCGGGCCCTGCTCGAGCGGCTGGGTACCGCCTTGCACGGTCTGCAGGTTGGTCCGGTTGTCAGTGGTGGCTGTCAGGCTGAGTGGATGGACCGTGATGAGGAGCAGTTGCTGCGCGGCCGGGTCTACGGTGCCGACCACGACGACCCGGGCCCGCGGCCCGGCCGGCGCTACGCCGAACTGGTCGGCGGTCCGCTGGACGGCCTGTTGCTCGACATCACCGGCCTCACGCGCCAGGAGGCCGGCACCGGTGTCGCGCTGTCCACCGAGCTGGGGCAGTTCGGTGCCGGCGGGAAGGCCGTATGTGACCTGCGCCCCGGAGACCCGGGCCGTTTCGACTGGACCAGTGACACCCCCTGACCCGCATACGGACCCTGCGGCCGGACAGCCACTGGGATTCTGAGCACCGAACAACTGACAGACGACCGGGCGCTGGCGGGGCTGTCAGCTCACTCCGAGCTTGTGCAGGGCGGTGGTCCAGTCGATCGCGATCGTCTTCTGTGCCGCGGCGAGTGCCACCTTGCCCGAGCAGACCGCGGTGTGCAGCCCCTCTTCGACGGGGTCCTTTCTTGTTGTGGAGCCGCCAGGAGTGCGGTGGCCTGGGTCGGGCTCATGCTGCACTGTCCGGGGATTCACGAGTCGGGAATGACTATTCCGGCCACGATGGCTCTGCTGATCCGTGGATTGTTGACAGATCGAGGTCCCAGCCGGTGGCGGCGACCACCTCGCGGGCGATGTCCACGACCGTCCTGCCGTCGGTGGCCACGCGCACGACGTCCGCCGGTGCCTGATCTTCCAACAGTCGGGCTTTGCGGAGGCTGCTGCGCACCTCGTGCTCCAGTTCCGACCCGAGTTCACGGGCCGTCAGCCGCTGTGCGGCCGTGGCATCGGATGCGGTGAGCAGGACCCGGACGATTCGCAGGTCCGCTCCCATGGCGCGCTTGAACATGGCCGCGGCCTCGGGCAGCACACTGACGGTGTTCGTGTAGACGAGGCGCCGGTAGCCGAGCCGGGCATAGTTCGCCCACACCGCCGTAAGGTTGCGTTCGGTGATCTCCGACCGATCTGGGTCCCCCTCGGGCGCCGGGTGCACCTGCCCCATGAAATCGCCCTCAATGATCGCGTGAGGGATCGCTGTGGCACGCAGACGCGCTGACACCTCCCAGGCCACAGTCGACTTGCCGACGCCGGCGCGTCCACCGATGAGCAGTACCTCAGCGTGATCCATGCAGGCAGCGTGCCAGCTCGCCACCTTCTCGGGCGACCGAAAAGCCTGCAACGGTCGGGAGGTGCTGGCCTACGCCGAGGCCGGCCCCGCGTCCGACCTCCGCCCCGATGGGCCGGGGCCGGGGGAGCGGCTGGTGGAGCTGCGCCGCTTGCAGATGGACGCGCTGCGCCTGTACGTGCACCTGGGTGACCGGCTGCATGTGCCGCCGGCCGAGGGCCTGGCCGACAGGGTGCGCGCCGCGCGCCAGCTCGGCAGCATATGGGTTCTGTATCTGACCGAGGGACAGATCACCTCGGTGGCTTACGCCTTGTATCTGCGTGGGATGGGCGGTTCGGCCGCGGAGGCGAACCGGTTCGCCCGCGAGTACGGCGTCGCCTTCCGCCCGGACCGGTCGGCGGGCAGCGTGCGGGTGGTCCGGCTGCCTTGAGCCCGGCTCTGTCGGCCCTCGTCCAGCCGCCGGGCGCCGGCCAGGTGTGCGCAGGGGGTGCGGCGATTCGGTGACCGACAGCGGTGCGCCGGGCAGGATCCGTCTGCCGGTGGTGGTCTGGTTGCAAGTGGTGCCGTGGCCGGTCCCCGAGCCGACCGCGGCACCGCCATCCGACGCGGGGCATGCCCGGCAGGTATCGGGTCTACGACGCGGCGGTGTTCGCTCCAGCCGCGTTGGCACTGCCGCTTCCTGCGGTGCCCGTCGCCGAGGTGGCCCCCAGTGCGCGTGTGTGGAGTTACCCGTCCCCGCCGCGCAGCGGCCGGTGGCGTGCGCCTGCGCGGGCCGGGTTGCCGCTACGGGCTGACCGGGTCGAGGAGGTGGGGGCCGTTGTTGCGGACGTTGTTGACGGCCGTGGAGACCGGGCGGGCGTCGAGGTGGCCGTCGGCGGGCTGGCCGAGAAGAGCGTGCAGGTGGTCGGGGTCTTGGTGTGTGGGGTCGAGCCAGGCTTCGTAGTGGTCCTCGGTGAGCGCGAGCGGCATGCGCGGGTGCACGCGGCCGGCTGCGTCGGTGGCCTCGGTGGTGATGATGGTGCAGGTCGTCAGCCAGGCGGCCGGGTCGTCGTCCTGGGGGACGGCAGGGTCGCGCCAGTACTCGTACAACCCGGCGAGCGCCATCACCTGATCGTCTTCGGGGTGGATGAAGTACGGCTGCTTGCGGACCTTGCCGGTGGCCGGGTCTGTGCCGGGCTGCCACTCGTAGAAGCCGTCCGCCGGGAGCAGGCAGTGGCGTTTGACGAACGCGCGGCGGAAGGCCGGTTTCTCGTGCACGGTCTCGACCCGGGCGTTGATCATCCGCGCGCCGGTCTTCGGTTCCTTCGCCCAGGGCGGCACCAGGCCCCACCGCAGCGGCCGCAACTGTCTGCGCGGTGCTGCGGCACCGCCGTCGCGGTACGGACTGCGCTCCAGGACGGCCCACACGTCGTCGGTCGGGGCGACGTTCCAGCTCGGTGCGAGCGCCTGTGTGACGGGCCAGGTCTCGGAGTGGAAGAGCTGCGCCAGGTCCTGGGGGCGCCGGGTGGAGACGTATCGACCGCACATGCGACCAGCCTCTCACCACCTGGCCGCTCGAGAAGACACCGGTGCCAGTGGCCGAGCGGACGTGTCCTGCACCGGGTGCTGTTGCGGCCCGGTTGCCCTTACGGCTCACCCGGCACCAGCAGACGGGCCGTCACCTCCCGCTCCCGCTGGCCGCTGTTCTGCAGGCGGGCGAGGAGGGCGACGACGAAGCCTGCTCCGGCCCGGCGTGCGCCGCACGCGCCCGCTCGGGACATGCCCGGGCCGGCGGCGTGCCCTCGACCTGTCCTATCAGCAGCTCACGCCGGACCAGGCCCGCTTGTTCAGGCTGCTGCCCCTCAACCCCGGCCCCGACCTGTCCACCGACACCGCCGCCCACCTCACCGGTACCGGTCCCAGGCAGGCCGAGGAACTCCTGCAGCACTTTGCTGCAGACCACCTCATCGAAGATGGCTGAGCGTAGACGGGGCCGCCCGAACAAGTGGGTACTGCTCAGGACGACTGCAGGCCTGGGAACAGGGCATGGACGCGGAGCGGGTCGGGGGTGACGAAGATCCCGTCAGCCGTGACGAGGTTCGTGCCAGGATCCGTCCGGCTGGTGATCGAACCGCTCACCAAGATCTTGCGCGCGTCCGTGCCGGTGACACGTGTGAGAATGCGCAGGGGTGTTTCCAGCGGGACCGGGCGGTGATAGCGCATCTGGAGGGAGACGGTCAGGCCGGGCATCCCAGCTGCCGCGCAGGCGCGGGCCATGAGTTCGTCCAGGAGCATCGCGCTCATGCCGCCGTGGCCGTAGCCGGGCGGGCCTTCGTGAGCGATGCCGAGGGTGCACTCGCCGATTAGGCCGTCGTCGGCGGGCATGACCTGCATCGGTGGGGCGAGCGGGCTGCCGGCACCGGTGACCGGGCTGTAGATCCGTGTGCCGGTGGGGAACTCATCGACTTCGGAAATCTCGCCCCTGGCGCGTCGGCGCCCCGTGAGCTGTCCGGTGAGGGTGCGGACGCCGTCCGCCATGCGGTGGAGGGTTGCAGGGGAGGCGGCGGTGCGGGCGGTGGCTTCCACCAAGGCACGCAGTTCGTCGCCGAGGCGGGTGATGGCCGCCTTCTGGCGTTCGAGCTCCGGTGTGCCGGTGGCCGGCGGGTCGGTGAGGGAGGTATGCATCGGGTTTCCCGGTGTGCTGGGGCGGTGAGGCGGCATCCGGGGTGATCAGCCGTCTGCTCGGACGAAGACGGGCTTCAGATGCCTTTCCGGCAGGGCGCTCGGCAGGTCGTCCCAGTCGATGACGTGCGAGACCACCTTTCCGGGGGTGACCTTGCCGGAGGCGGCGAGGGCGAGGGCGTCGGGGATGTGGGCGCGTACGTTGTCGCGGGCGACGCGCAGGGTGACGCCCGTGAGGTACATGTCGAGCAGGGGCAGCTCGCCGGGGCGGAAGTGGTTGCCCGCCGACTCGCAGATCCCTTCCGGACTCAGGCACTTGACAGCCAGGGCAAGCTGGTCGACCCGTCCGGTGGCTTCCACGGCGATGTCGAATCTCTGCGGGACGGGTTCCAGTGTCTCGGCGGTGTCGGCACCGAAACCGCGGGCCAGTTTCCGGTGTTCGGGATCGGGGTCGACGTAGAGAACGTCGGAGGCGCCGAGCGCGCGGGCGATGTCGCAGACGTAGAGGCCGATGCTGCCGCGGGTGACGACCAGGACCCTGGCTCCGGGGCGTCCCTTGAGGTGCGGGGCGATCAGGCGCCAGGCCAGGGACCAGTTGTCGCTGGCGGACGCCATGGCGACCGGGTCCAGGCCGGCGGGCAGAGGGACGAGCATGGCGTCGGCGTACGGGACGCGGACCAGGTCGGAGAAGAGGCCACCCCAGTTCCCGCCGATGGGCGCGCCGTACATGGCCATGTAGGGCACGGTGGTGCAGTGCGCGGTGAGCCCGGCGCGGCAGCGGTCGCAGCTGCCGCAGCTGATGGACCAGGGGACGACCACGATGTCACCGGGGGCGACGGCGGTGACCGCGTCGCCGGTCTCCACGACCCGGGCGACGCACTCGTGGCCGAGGGCGAAGGGCGGGTCGATGAAGCCGTGACCGGCGAGGATGGCGGAATCGACATCGCAGGCAGTGGCGGCCACCGGAGTGACGATCGCCTCATCGCTCGACTGGACTTTGGGGTCGGGCGCTTCTCGCCATTCGACGGTGCGCCGGGCGACGTAGGTCAGTTCACGCATCGGTGCGCTGCTCCTTCGCCATGGCCACGAGGCCGGCGTAGCGGATGACTGAGCCGCCCGCGCCCCAAGTGCCGTCGGGCTGCTCGTTCACCAGCACCCACACCCGCAGGGCGTCGTCCGGGGTGAGGCCGGCGGCGGACAGGACGGTCTTCGTCGCCTCTTCGACCAGACCCGCCTTGCGGCGCTCGGACAAGGCCCCCTGCGGGACGGTGACCTCCACCAGGAATCGTGGCGCGTCGTCCTCGGCCGTGGTCTGGGCACCCTCGGGCAGTTCGACGAGGTAGCTCCACGCCTGGGCGCGGAAGAAGGCGGTGTCGGGGGCGCCCTCCCAGCGCAGCAGTACGGCGGCGAGGTCGCGCTGGACGGTGGTGCGGCCCTCTGCGGTGAGGGCTCCGGTCGGGATGGTCAGCCCGATCATAGGCACGGCGGGGCTCCTCGGTTCGTCGCGGCAACCGTCTATGACGATCGTTATAGCGAGGGGCCACGCTAGACTATGACGGTCGTTATAGCCAGAAGGGATGTGCACAGGTGGCCAAGAGCAGTACGCCGTCACGCGAGCGGATCGTGGCCGGAGCCGCCGACATGATCAGCCGGCGTGGCCTGAGCGCCACGAGCATCCGGGAGATGGCCAAGCACGCCAAGGCCCCACTCGGCTCGACGTACCACTACTTCCCCGAGGGCAAGCAGCAACTGGCCACCGAGGCCGTCCGGTACGCCGGTGAGTGGGTGGCCCGGAGCCTGCGCGAGCAGCTGGACGCGGGGCCGATCGAGGGGTTGCGGGCGTTCCTCGCCCTGTGGCGCGGCATCGTCGTGGAGAGTGACTTCCGTGCCGGCTGCCCGGTCCTGGCCGTGGCCATCGAGGAGCCCCCGGCCGACAGCGGCATCCCGCCCGCCCTCGCTGCCGCTGCCGAGGTCTTCGACCAGTGGGAGAACCTGCTGGCCGCCTCGCTGCGCGAGCACGGCGCCGATGCGGAACGGGCCGCGCAGCTCGCGACGCTCATCGTGGCAGCTGTCGAGGGCACGGTGGCCCTGTGCCGGGCCCAACGCAGCACCGAGCCGCTCGACCGCACCGCCGAGCAGCTTCACGCGCTCATCGCCGGCGCGATCAAGCGCTGACGCCCGCGGCTCGGAGGGGCGGCGGAGTCGCACGGACCCGGGTCATGCTCCGAGCGCGGCCCGGAATGCCTTGGCCTGCTCCTCGGTGAACACGCGCTGTCCAGGAGGGAAAGGACGGACAGCACGCCGCCGCGTGACCCCCAGCTGCCCTCGTCGATCACCCGGAGGTGACCCCACCACCCGCCTGGATCACCTCAGTGTCGAGGTCGAGTCGACCGAGCCCGTCCACGCCGCCACCCGCCCTGGGCGAGGCCGGCCTGACCACCAGCGAGGGAAGTGGACACCACCTGCTGCTGTGCCCTTCAGTACACAGGTCTAGGTCGACATACACCTCCCGGCCAGGAGCCCTGGGAGGTGTACGTCGTCAATCCTGCCGGTAGGTGAGCGGCGAAGGCGTCTTACATACTCGACGGCTCCGCCGGGAGGAATTGGGACGCCGAGAACTGCGGCGATCCCTCGGCACGGAGTTCGGCATTCTCCTGTTCATGGCCTTCGGCTCGGCTGTCTCCTCCGTCGTCGTCTCCGGCCGCCGGCCCGAGTTGGTCTGGTCCTGTCGTACCCGTTTGTGGATGGTTTCGGTCGAGCCGATGCCTGGCTTCTGCGCTCGGGGGTGGCTTGGTGGTGCGGTGGCGTGAGGGGGTGCGGGTTCGGTGTGGTGCCGGTGGGTTGGGGGAGGGGTGTTGTGTGAGTGGATGGCCACGCCTTGCATGGTGTGCGGCGTGTTTCGGTCAGGGTTGTGGTGGGGGTCGGGTGTGGCGGGTGGTGTGTGTCAGGGTTGGGGGTGGTGATTGCTGTTTCGGTAGGGGAGTGGAGGGGTGGCTGCGTTAGGGCAGTTGACCAGGTTGCAGCGTGTTCTGGTTGGTGTGGTGGTGTCGGGTGCTGTGGTCATTGCTGGTATCGGCTTCGCTGGCTCGTATGCGGCGGTCCGTGAACTGGCGGTGCGGAAGGGCTTCGGAGGCTTCTCCTATGTTTTCCCGGTCGGTCTCGATGCCGGTATCTGTGTCCTTCTGGCCCTGGATCTGCTGCTGACCTGGATCCGCATCCCGTTCCCGCTGTTGCGGCAGGCGGCCTGGTTGCTGACGGCCGCCACCATCGCGTTCAACGGGGCGGCGGTCTGGCCCGACCCGCTCGGCGTGGGTATGCATGCGGTGATCCCGGTGTTGTTCGTCGTGACGGTGGAGGCCGCCCGGCACACGATCGGCCGGATCGCCGACATCACCGCCGACCAGTACATGGAAGGCGTCCGCCTTATCCGCTGGCTCCTTGCGCCGGTCCCGACGTTTCTGCTGTGGCGGCGGATGAAGGTGTGGGAGCTGCGCTCCTACGGCCAGGTTGTCAAGCTGGAGCAGGAGCGTCTGGTCTACCGGGCTGGTCTTCGCTCCCGGTTCGGCCGTGCCTGGCGTCGTAAGGCTCCGGTGGAGTCGCTGATCCCGCTGCGCCTGGCCCGCTACGGCGTTCCCCTGGCCGAGACGGCTCCGGCCGGGCTGGCGGCTGCGGGCATCGACGAGCTGCCGGTTCGGTTCACCGTCGGGAGCGGGCCGGTTGCGGCCCAGCGGCCAGGTGCCGGATTCGAGGCCGGCGTCGGGAGGGAGGTGGAGGGGGCGCCGGTGTCCGGCGCGCAGGGGCGGCCGGTGGGGCAGCCGCGCACCGCACCCCCGGAGCCGGCGCACGGCCTGGCGGACGAAGACAACACCCACCACCTCGCCGGCGCCTACCAGGACTGGACGGCTGCTTTCGGAGTCGAGCCGACGAGCGCGCAGTTCGCTGGCTGGCTGCAAGACGGGTACGGCATCGCCACCGCGGCCGGCGGACCGCTGCCCGACGAGCAGCTCGACCCTCTGCTGCGGCTCCTCAAGCAGCGCCACACGCCTGCAGCCGAGAACGGCAGCGAACCCCGAAACCTGCACGACGCGGGTGAGGGATGGGCTGACTACTTCTACAACGCCTGGCTGACGTACGCGCGGGAGCATGGGGCGTGCCCCGATGCGGATGCCCTCGCGCGGTACGTCTTCGAGCGGGATCGGATCACCGGCGGCACTGGCCGGCCCATTACGGGCGCAGACGTGGAGCGCTTCGTCGCCGCCTTCCGCCAGCGCGAGTTCGACGGAAGCCGGCCGCCCGCCGTCGAGTCTGTCGGGTGGACGCCCAGCGGGGAGGCGCTGCCGAGCGACGAGTCTGAGGAGATACCGGCCGGCGCGGGTGCGCACCCCGCCAAGGAGCAGCGTGGGCCCCGGGTGAGCGCTGCTGTCGACGACCCGCCGGGCGAGGGTGACGCGCGCGGGGAGCCCGCTGCGCTCACCACCGTCGACCGCTACTACCTGGCGTGGAGGGAGTACCAGGCCGAGCACGGCGAGGAACCCAGGGCCGAGCAGCTCTCCGCCTACCTTGCACAGACGAAGGGCATGACGGGCCGCGGCGGGAAGCCGGTCAGTGCGTCGACTTTGCGTCGCTACCTGCTGCCGTTCCGGGTCTACGACGTGTGGGCGGAACACCGGGTGCGCAACGAAAGCCCGTTGCTTGATGCGGTTGCGCGGGAGTGCGCGGCTCGTGGGATCACTGCGCAGCACAATCGGCCCCTTGCGGCCGACTACGTCGGCGGGCAGGGCGTCGACTTCGAGCGGCGCTGGCAGGCGCTGACCCGCCACCACGCGCGGCCGCAGCAGTGAAAGGCCGCGCTGGATACGTAGGTGAAGATCGGGTTCTGGTCCGCTTCTTGTGGTCGTGTACGAGCGTGACTGTGGCTCGTCGTTATCGTCATCTGATGGGTTGCGCGCGATGACGGGTGTGAGTGCTCGACCGCTTCCTTGACGACGTGACCGGGCCTGCGCAACAGCGGAACTGAGTCAGTCGGCCGCTTCGACGTACGACGCCAGGTTGGCCAGCGAGGAGGCGATCCCGGCCTCGTGGTCCGCTTGGTTGATGCCGGGTGGCACGTCCATGGCGATGACGGTCACCTCGGTTCCGTCGCCGCTGGCAGTGAGGTGCCAGGTCATCGTCATGGTGCCCGCGTACGACGGATCGTCAGACTCGAACACCGCCCGCTGCACCACGCGCTCCGGTGGCACCAGGGCGGCGAACTCGACGTCAACGACATCCGTCGTATCTGACGTCTTCCCGGGGCTGTCGGCGGGCTCGAGATAGGTGAGGAGCATCCGGAAACCGCCACCAGGGCGGGGATCCCACCGCTCGACTCGCCCGCGCATGCCGTCCGGCGGCAGCCAGGCCTCAAGGGACTCCCGGTCGAGGAGGGCGCCGTAGACGGCCGCTGGCGGTGCCGCGATCAGCCGGCTGGCCCGATCTGTCCTACCCATGGCCCGATTCTAGGACTGAGGCTTCACCAGCCCATTCTCATCGACAAAACCCGCCGAAGGAACCGCTCAGGGAACAGGACACGACCAACAAGTCGCATGACACGCCGATCCATACGACGTGACTATTTCTCCGTTACGGGTGCGCCGGTTCGTCAGTTCCCAGGCGTCCTGCCCGCGCAAGACGTTTGTCGAGCAGGTGCCCGTGCTCACGCGACGGTTCGGTCGGCGGACAAAAAGGCTGTGATCGGCGTTGGTCTCGGTCGGTCTCGAGCTTTGGGCACGGGGCGGCGCCCGGATGTCGGGTGCCTTCGCCGGTGCGAGTCAGCCGGGGTGTGGGTGGCGGTGACCAGGGTGGTGTGGTGGTGCGGGCCGTTGCGGGAGCGGCCTTCGAAGTGGTCTGGGCGCAGGCCGTGTTTTGGGTTCGTGGTGGTCGTGCTCGATGCGCCAGGGGCCTTTTGCCGGGCGGACCAGGCCGGTGATCGGGGTGTCGTCGGGAGGTCGGGCAGCCGGAACCGGGTCGGTTGGTCCTCGCCGTCGGCTACTCGGCGGGCAGCCGCTCCTCGGGTGGGAGGCCGTCCCTTCGGCCGTGCTGGGCCACCGCGGCTGCCTTGGCCGGCCGACGCGGGCGGATCCCGGCCGGGGGCACGCAGTGCGAGGGGGCGGGAGGCCATCGGGCCGCGGGAGCCTTCCACCCTTGGGAACCTCGGGTCTGATGTGATCAATCGTTGTCGAAGCCGGATGGGCGACGGCGTGTGGTATCTAAGCTCTTTCGTAACGCCGCACCCCCGTGATGAATGACTGGAGTCGTTTGTGAGTGGACGGAGTTGCCGGGTCTGCGGCGTCCCGTTGCCGGATCGCGGCCGTGGCCGGACTCGCGTTTACTGTTCGGCGTCGTGCCGTCAACGCGCCTACCGTCATCGGCGCACCGCGGTCGACCAGCCGGCGGCCGATGTCCTTGCGGATATCGAGCGGCGGGTGAAGTCCCTGGTCCTGGAGCCTGCCGATGCTTTCCGCTCGGACGCTGAGGCCCTGGCCGTGGCGGTACGCAGGCTGCGGCGGCTGGCCTATAACGTCACGGACGTCGCCGTGACGAAAACTGCGCAGCGGGCGCCGGACTCCGGCGACGAGGCCGGCTTCGCCGCACTGGTCGAGCCTCACCGCAAATGGCTGCACCTGCACTGCTACCGCATGGTCGGCTCTTATGACGACGCGGAGGACCTGGTGCAGGAGACCCTGCTCAAGGCTTGGCGGGAGCGGTCCGGTTTCGAGGGCCGGGCGGCGCCTAGGACGTGGTTGTACCGGATCGCCACCAACGCCTGCATCGACCACCTGCGCCGCACGGGCCGCCGTCCCCGGCGCTACGAGCCGGTCCCCGGCATCGAGTCCGGTAGCAGCACCCCGCCTGACCGTCTGCCCTGGTTGCAGCCCTATCCGGACCACCTGCTCGAGGAGCTGTCGGCCGACGGTGAGCAGCCGGAGACCGCCGCTGTGTCGCGGGAGACCATGGAACTGGTCTTCCTTGCCGCGCTGCAGCATCTGCCGCCCCGCCAGCGCGCGGTGTTGATCTTCCGTGATGTGCTGGGCCGCCCCGCAAAGGAGGTGGCGGCGCTGATGGACATGAGCGTCGCCGCGTCCAACAGCGCCTTGCAGCGGGCCCGGCAGACGCTGCGCGAGCGGCTGCCTGAGCGGCGGACCCACTGGGCGGCCGGGCCGCACAGTCGGCAGGAGCACGACATCGTGCGCCGCTACATGGCCGCGGCCGAACGCGCGGACGTGTCGATGATGGCCGACCTGCTCAGCGTCGACGTGGTGGTGACCATGCCGCCCAATCCGGTCTGGTTCGCCGGCCGGGATGCGCTGCTGCAACAGCTCGGACGGGTATTCGACGCGGACTCGCCGGGGTACTTCGGCCGCTGGCGGCACCTGCCCCTCCGGGCGAATGGACAGCCGGCCGTCGCCGGGTACGTGCAACGGCCGGGGACCTCGGTGTACCGGGCGCAGATGGTCGACGTGCTGCGTATCGAGGCCGGACGCATTGCGGAGATCACCACGTTCGAGGCCCACCTGGTCGCCGCGTTCGGTCTGCCGCTCAGGCTGCCGGCCGAACGCGCCGCCGACCGGTACCGATGACAGATCGCTCCGGCCGACGTCCAACTCTTCGAAGTTGTCCATCCGATGCGGGAAACCAGGAGAGATCATGACCATGCAGAAGATCCAGCTCGAGCGTACCTACGCCGCCGCGCCGGAGAAGATCTGGGAGCTGTGGACCACCGAGGCCGGCATCGAGGCCTGGTGGGCGCCGCAGGGGTTCACTGTGCACGTCACCGCCCTGGACCTGCGCGCAGGCGGCACCCTGACCTACACGATGACCGCGACCGGCCCCGAGCAGGTGGCGTTCATGCAGAACGCGGGCCTGCCGCTGAGTTCGACCTCGCACAAGACCTTCACCGAAGTCGAGCCCACCCGGCGTCTGGCCTACACCACACTCGCCGACTTCATCCCCGGCGTCGAGCCATACGAGTTCCTCACCGAAGTCGAGCTGCGTGCGACCGCCGACGGTGCAACGCACGTGACCATGACGGCCGACACCATGCACGACGAGGAATGGACCGGCCGGCTGGCCGCCGGGCGGGCGAACGAGATGGACAACCTTGCCCAGGTGGTCGGGTCTTGACTGATCCCTACGCTGTGCTGCGGGGCGTGGTGGGCCCTTCGTGTGGTTCACCCGCCCGGGGGCGCCGAGCGTGGTTGTAACTGATCTGCGGGGTGTCCGGCGACGCAGGCTCGGGGTCCGTGACAACGGTGCCGGGCTGGCGCCGGGTCGAAGCCGGGCATGTCTGCCCGCCGTACTGGTGGCCGCGGTTGCCTCGCGTGACGCGGGTAGGGATGCGGGGGAGCGGGGCCGTGGTCGGGCCCCGGGGCCGATTCGCATCGGCACGGGGCATCGCGCAGCCGGGTACGGGCCGTGGCCCGCGACCACCCGCCCGCGAGAGCCGGACTCGGCCGACATCGAAACCCTGGCGCACCGGGTGCTGCTCGACGCTCCCCTCGAACTGCCCCAAGCCCAGCGGCACGCCTTCTGCCCGCCGCTCACCCCGCAGGGCCGGCCGTTGCGCCGCGGAGCGGGCGGCTGCACCTACCAGGAAGCGCTGCATGGGGGCACCGCCGGGGAACAGGTGTGGGCCACCCACGAGGGCCTCGTCCAGGCCTCCACCCGCCCCGGAGTCGTCCACCGTCCGCTCACCGGCCTGCCACCAGCCAACGGCACCCTGGTGGCGTGCGGACGCGGAGACCACCAAGATCCGCGCCTTCGCGCCGTCCCACGGGCAGGCCCTCTGCGGCCTGGCAGAGTGAGGAGCGGGACCAATCGACAAACAGCGCCACGCAGCGATGCCGCGGCCGGCGGGACACAGGCCGGCATCCTCGGTGCCGGCGGCCGTGAACAGCTGCTCGGCGTGCCGCCCTGCGTGTCGGGCTAGCCGCGCGGTCGGCGGGAGAGGCTTGCTTGGGGCGGGCGTCGGGGCGGGGGACGGGGGTGTTTGGTGGGGACGCTTTTGAAGGGGACGAACCGGGTGCGGTGGGGCGAGCTGACGCATGCCTACGGACCCGCGCAGGACGTTCCGGGCCGGCTGTCGAGGGTGGCGTGGGGCGACGCCAGGGCGAGCGCTGACGCGCTGAGTGATCTCGGTTTGTGGCTGGGTGAGCTGGCGGTCTTCGACGCGACCGTGGCGGCGGTTCCGTTCCTGTGGGATCTGGCTGTGACCGATTCGGTCACGGCCCGGCCCGCAGTGATCGCACTGTTGCAGGCGATCCTGGGACACGGCAATTCTGCGCAGGTCAGTTGCAGTACGCAGCTGACCAAGCCCTGCTTGGTGGCAGCGGCATGGTGGGTGTAGCGGCCGGCGATGGGGATCCCGCGGTGCGGGCGGCGGCTCGCGGCCTGGCGGCAGCGATGGACAGCCACACCTGTGATGGCTGCAGTCCATCCTGGTGGCCGTTGGCAGGCCCCGGCTGCCAACCGTGCGTGAATGACTGGCACCGAGTGGCGCAGCCGGCTGCCCGCCTCCGACGTGGCGGCCCTGCGTGAACTGCTCGCCTACGCCGTCTGGGATGTAGGATCCGGACTGGCTGAGCTGCGCCATGCAGGTCGGTGATGAGCAATCGGGCTCGGTCCGAGTGCCGGTGAAAGTCGATTGGGCCGATGCGGGTCGGTGCCGTACAGTTCACCGTACCGTCGCGGGGTGGAGCAGCTCGGTAGCTCGCTGGGCTCATAACCCAGAGGTCGCAGGTTCAAATCCTGTCCCCGCTACTCAAACGTGAAGGCCCGGCATCCGCCGGGCCTTCACTGCGGTGTGGGCCCAAGACGCCGTCGGCTGGGCCCCGGGCTCGGCAGAGCACCAGGACCGTAAGATGCCGTTGCGGACCGTCACACTGCTGACCGTCCGGATTTGTTCGGACCGTGCTTACGATCAACGGACTCACGGACTCACGGACTCACGGACTCACGGAGTTGCGGATCTTGCATTGCTGTAGGGTCCGCGGCTTCGTTGGCACTGGGTCGTGCGGATATGCGGGAATCCGGGCGTGGTGAGCAGCGGCGGTGTTGGTAGATGGTGAGCAATCGGTGGCTCCTCCTCGGCCGAGGCGGTGACAGCGAGTGAGGTATCGGTTGGCTTGGTGATCGTCGGCGGCTATGTGGTGGGGCGGGTGTCCTGTCCGCTGGTGGCGGGGTGGGTGGCGTGCCAGGCGTTCCAGATCTGTGCGCGGAGTCTGCCGCGTGGTGGTACGTCCATGCCTTGGTCGCGGGCCCAGGCCCGTACCTCGGCTACGTTCGGCGCCGGGGCCACGGACCGGGGCCGTCGGGCGGTGGGGACAGGCGTCTGGGGCGGCGTGGGTGGCAGGTTCTGTGGAGTGGTGGTGGTGAAGCCGCGGCGTTGGAGGATGCGGCGGCGTTTGTGGTGCATGCGTTCCAGGAGGGGGACGTCGGTGTCGAGGTAGTCGTGGGCCTCGACGTGGGATTTTTTGGCTTCGGTGTTGCGCATGATTCGGCCGACCTGCTGGATGACGCGTCCCTTGAACGAGATGGGGCTGGTCAGGAAGAGGGTGTCGAGGCGTGGTGCGTCGAAGCCTTCGCCGGCGAGTTTGTCGATCGCCAGGAGTACCAGCGGTTCGTCGTGCTCCTGGGACAGGGCAGAGCGGACTCGGGCGCGTTCGGCCGGCGGCACGCCGCCGTGCAGGATCAGCGGGGTGATGCCGTGCGGTTGGAGGGCTTCGGTGAGCTGGTGGAGGTGTTCGACGCGGTTGGTCAGGGCTAGGCTGCAGCGGCCGCGTCGGGCGGCGTCGGCGATGTCTGCGGCGATCAGCTGGTTGCGGGCGTCGTGGTGGGCGAGTTCGTTGTAGATGGCTTGGATGGAGGCGCCGTCGGTGCCTGGCTCGTCGGTGGTGAAGGTCGTGGGGTGCACGATGAGGTGCTTGGCGAAGGTGGTGGTGTCGTCGATTTCGTGGCGGATCGGGCCGCACTGCATCGTGATCACCGGGTCCATCTGGTCCGCCCGGTAGGGGGTGGCGGACAGCCCGATGAAGCGCGGTGCCTTCGCTCGGCGGATCGCCGCCTCGGCGCCGGGTGCGCCGACGGCATGGCACTCATCCACGATGACCAGTCCGTAGCCGTCGAGTAGGTCGTCGGGGGCGTCGCGGTGGGACAGGGTTTGCAGCATGATCAAGTCGACGGTGTGGCCGCGGCGGTCCTTGCCTCCGCCGAGCGAGCCGACGCGGCCGTCGTCGAGGTCGAGGAAGGCGGCCAGACGCTCATGCCACTGAGTCAGCAGTTCTGCCCGGTTGACGATCACTGCGGTGGGGGTGTGGTGGTGGGCGATCAGGGCGCAGGCCATGACGGTCTTGCCGGAGCCGGGCGGCGCGACCAGGATGCCCGCCGGGTGGCCGCCCATCGCCTCGACGGCGGTGCGCTGGGTGGTGGTCAGCTGGCCTGTGAAGTGGGCGGTGATCGCGGGGGGTT
This sequence comes from Streptomyces sp. NPDC048192, assembly GCF_043202415.1. NCBI lineage: Bacteria > Bacillati > Actinomycetota > Actinomycetes > Kitasatosporales > Streptomycetaceae > Streptomyces > Streptomyces sp. NPDC048192. The sequence goes on along the minus strand of NZ_JBIDAL010000023.1, from coordinate 16,372 downwards.
CGGGCAGTTCGCTGGTGACGTCGAGGGTACCGCCGGCGGCGGCGATGAGCTGGGCGGCTTCGTCGACCAGGCCGCGGGGCAGCCCCAGCCAGTCGGGGTCGGATGCGTCGAAACAGCAGACGAGACGCGGGGTGGCCCAGGTGGAGAAGCGCTGGTTCTGTTTGCGGTAGAACTCCGGGTTGTGGAACGACGCCGCGTGCTTGAGCGCGGCCAGTAGTTGCGGCGGCAGCCCGGTCGTGGAGATCGCCAGCATCGCCGAGAGCCGGGCCTGAACGCGCGCGGGCGCTTTGCCGAGGGCCTTGCGGCGGGGCTTGGGCCCCAGCTCCGGGGCGGTCGGGGACGGGCCGGCCTTGACCGGGCCGAGCTTGTCGACGAGCACGTCGACGTCGGCCGGGGACAGTCTCTCGGTGCCTGCGAGGTGGGCGAACTGGTCGGGGTAGGGCTGCCAGGTGTCGGGGTCTACGAAGACGGTGGTGCCCTTGGCGCGGGAGATGCCGTGCAGCGGCAGTGCGATCAGGCTGCCGAACCGGAAGCTGCCCTTGGCCTTGGTCGGCAGGAAGTCCTGGGCGGGAAAGAGCCGGTCGTAGCTGGACAGCGCCATCTGCCCGCGGGCGTCGATCGCCTGGCGCAGCAGCGCCATCCCCAGGGCGCGGGCGGTGGCCGCCGCGACGGGGGCGGTGAAGAACGTCCACACATGCGCGCCCTTCCCGGACCGGGAGATCTCGAGGAGGGCGGGGACGCCCGTCTCGTGGCAGGCCGTGACGTACGCGCTCGCGTCGGCGCGCCAGTCGCTGCCGTCCTTGCCGTCGAAGTCGCACGCCAGCAGGCGGCAGGTGTCGTCGGCCAGCAGCGGATACAGCCCGATGTGCAGCTCGCTGCGGCCCTGACGGGTCGGGTCCAGATGGCGGTAGACGGCTTCGTCGGTCAGCGGCCAGAAGACCCGGTCCTCGTCGGCCTTGTTCTTGTCGAACGGGTTGTCCTCGGCCGGGCTCCAGCCGGTCCTGCCGGACTTGGCGCTTGTCCACCGCTTGGCGTAGACGTCCTCGCGGCCTGCGAACAGGGCCCTGAACAGGGCGATCTTCGCCTCGGCGCTGGAGGAGGCGTCCGCATAGGGCAGCCCACCGGCCTCGGCTCGTGGCGCTGCCGGGATGGGCTCGGAAACAGGCGGCATGCCGACAGGTACGGTCTGGATGTCGCGGCCAAGGAGGCTGCATAGACGGGCGTTGTCCGCTCTCAGCCGGGCGATCTCCTCGTGTAGCTCTGCGTTCTCCTCCAGCGCCACGTCGAGACGGATGCGCAACTCGTCAGGATCGAGGCAGTCGGACCAATCCTCCACGCTCCCATGATCCAGACTGCGCGTGCGTCACGCAGCGAAAGCGGTCAGGTTTCCCTCTCCCGGTGCCCCTGTTTCGGGGCTTACTGGGATTTCGGACGGGTCTTGTCGGCGATGCGGAGGATCTCAGTGGCCTCGCGGAGGAAGTCGTGTCCGCGTGGGGTGGGTGCGAGGGGAGTGGCGGAGCGGTCGATGATCTGGAATCCGGCAGCCTTTTCGATCTTTGTGATGCGTTGTCTGAGGGCGCTGTCGCGTCCGTCGTAGATGGCCCGGGCGGCGGTGGCGATGCTGGGGTGGCCGGGGACCTGGACGATGGTTTGCAGTCGGTCGAGTGCGGTGGGGGATGCGGTCACGGCCTGGATGGCTGGGGACGGGGTCCAGGTCAGGTCGAGGTGGCCGATGGCGTTGTAGCGGCGTTCGGTGCTGCGGATCGCAAGGTCCCATCCTCTGGCCAGGTGGGTGAGGTGGTAGTGGCTGACGCCGCGTTCGCGGGCGAGTTCGGCCATGTTGCGCCGCTTTTCGACGTACTCACGGCGGAGCCATGTGCGGGTGATGTCGGGACGTGGTGGCAGCCGGTTGGCCTGCGGGCGGAGCGGGACTTCGTCGTGGATCAGCAGTGCTCGGACGGTGTCGGGGTTGCAGAACGCCAGCCGGGCGATGTGTGCGAGTTCCAGTAGTTGGTTTTCGTAGAGGTCACGGAGTTCTTCTGGGGCAAGAATGCCCTGTCGGACCTCGGCAGCCTCGGGCGTGAGCTGGTTGGAGTGGTTGCCGATTGCGGCACTGGGGGTGGTCGTGCTGATGTCCACGAGGTCGCAGTAGAGGCGGATGTGCTCGGCGGTCAGGCCGAGGGCGTCGCCGGCTTCGTGGACGGAGGTGACCGTGCTCAGGAGGTCACGGACATCGTTTGGGGCAAGGATTGTTGGGCTGATTCCGGGCCATGTCACTCCCGTCACCCAGGGCTCTGGGGGTTCCCAGGTCAGGGGTTCGTTGATGCCGTGGCGTGCGAGGTTGTCTTCGGCCTGCTGGCGTAGGAACGAGCGAAGCGATTGAGGCGCGCGGAAACGGAACTCGGTGCAGTTCCAGGCGAATCGGGTGTTGGCGTTGCTGGGTGGGGGGTGGATTTCACCGGTCAGCAGCATCAGCAGGTACCAGCGCAGCAGGGAAGTGCGGTGCTGTTGGCCGGTTCTCCAGCCGTGCTGGGCGCAGAGCCGTTTGAAGGCGTGGTGATCGAAATCGACGGAGGCGTAGGTGAAGGTGGCCCGGCGCCGTGCGTAGTCGATCGGGGCGCCGTGGGTGTCCAGGGCGTAAGCGAGTTGGGCGAGGGCCGAGGCCAGCGGGGTCAGGTCGCGCTGGCGGTAGATGCGTCGCTCGACGCTGTCACGGTCGGTGTGGATCTGGTGGTTTTCCAGCAGCGGGCCGACGCGTTCGTAGTTCAGCTCCGGCGGTCCGCCGGGCAGGAGGAGGAAGCTGCTGCAGCCGCGCCGGAAGGCGCCGACGCGCAGGTTGGCCCTGTCTTTCAGCCGCGGCAGCAGGCGCATGGTCCAGCCCGGCCAGAGCATGGAGGGGATCAGTGCCGCCCGCTGGAGGATGGTGTCGGCCTGCAGTGTGGGCCAGCGCGGCCTGGGGCTGGCGCTCGCGTAGCGCAGCCGGGCCTGCAGGGTGGCCTGGGGGTCGAGCCTGGCCAGGGACCGTTCCACCAGTGCGGGACCGCTCCAGGACCATCTGCCCGCTCGTGTGCCGATGTTGGCTCGTGGGCCCTTGTGGAGTGACTGGTCGGCCTCGAGGATCCAGTCGAAGAGCGCGCCGTGGTCGCGGTGTCCGGGGTGGAGAGCCACGTGGGCCAGGGTGGTGCCGAGGGCCGCGTTGTGGGCGTCGTGTCCAACATCCTCGTCGGTCAGTTGCGGTAGTACTCCGCCGCACTCGGTCAGCGCGGTGCGTACGATGTCCGGTGCCCGGTCGGCGACGGTGTGCAGGCCCTTCAGGGCCCGCCAGGCCAGGGCATAGAGCTGCTTGAGCTCGGTCAGCGCGGCCGGCCGTCCGGAAGCCTCACTGGCGAGAAGGGTGGTGATGCGCTGTTGTGCGGGCAGCACCAGACCAGTTTCGGACAGGGGGAGGATCGGGGCCTGCGACAGGTCGGCTGCGCAGGGCCGGCGGCCGGTGAGGCCTTGGGGTCCGGTCAGGCTGTCGCGGGTGCATGCGCCGGTGCCGCGTGGGCCGAGGCGGCGCGCTTTCCACGGGTGCGGCGGCCGGTGGCAGTCCGGGCAGAAGTCGAGCAGCAGCGTGTGGTGGGTGAGGCAGGCGAAGGCCCAGGGAAGGCGCCAGAACACCGGGCCCCGGCCGGTGTTTTCATCCAGACACGCCGGGCAGTAGCGGGTGCGGGCTGCGCTGAATCTCCAGGCGGGAGGCCGGGTCAGTCGGCGCCGGTTGGGATGGATCGTCACGGCCAGCCCGTCGTAGGGCTCGAGCGTCATCGCGGTGAGGACCGGCAGCGGGATGCCGGTGGCCCGCTGGAGTGCGATGGCCTCGGTACCAGTGAGCCGCAGGCCCATCTGGTTGGTGCGGGCCCCCACTAGCCCGACGGTCTCCAGGAAGCCGCTGTTGGTGGTGTGGAGGCGCCGGGCATAGGCGCCGATCCAGCTCTCGAGTGCTTCCCCGGGCAGCGGCATCACCGCGATCGGAAGACGGTCGGCGGTCCAGATCATCAGGCTGGTCGCTTCTGGCCCAGGCGGGATCGGGGGCGGGAGGTCAGCAGTCCGGCCTCCATCGCGGCGACCAGTTCCAAGCGAGCCTCCTCGGCTGCGGCGTCGTTGTTCACCTGGTCCATCAGCTCGGCGTCGAGCCGTTCCTGGCCGGTGCGGATCGCCCGAAGGCAGCCGCGGTTGATCAGCGCCATGAGCGAGGCGAAGTGGCCGCTGGAGCGGGCCAGGAGATAGTCGCAGAGGTCATCGGCCAGCATTCCGGGATGCTTATTGGCCAGCACCAGCTTCTGCTCGATCGTCAGCAGAAGCCGCCGCCATTCGTGCCGTCCTGCTTCGTCTTCGATCTGGAAGGGTCGCAGTGTCAGGGCGGTAGTGCGGCGTCCGAACTGGGCGTGGAGTGCCTGCTCAGGAGAGAGGCCCTCGGTGAGGATGCCTCGCTCGCGGACGCCGACACCGATATAGATCATCGTGACCGGGAAGGTGTTGGCCAGGAACTTCAGGTGGTTCGCCATCGTCGTGGTGGCGCGGGAGGAGGCATCCAGGAAGTGGATGTCGTCGACCACGAAGACGGCCGTCCTCAGGCTCAGTACCGCGTCCTTGGCCCGCTCGGCGAGGGAGTCGGCGTCCCCGCGGGTGGGTAGCCCGTAGAACCGGCAGATCGTCGCGTTCAGCCCGCGGATGCGGGTGTTCCCACTCAGGGCGATGTAGATCACCGGCACGCGGCGGTGTCCGTCCGGCGTGGTCTCGCCGCGCAGGGCGATCTGCTTGCGGTGGAAATCGCGGCCATATTCCCGCACTGCCGTGCTCTTGCCCAGACCGGGATAGGCGTCCACCAGGGCAGCGGGTTTGGCCTTGTCCCCGTCCTGCCGGTTGGACTCGACGATCTCGGCGAGCTCGTCATACAGCTGCAGCAGCTGCGGGGTCTTGATCGGGCCGATGTTGGCGTGCCAAACGGCCCGCAAGTCGTTGTAACGCAGCTGAGCCCTCGAAGACAGGGCGGCCAGCTCCGTTGCCGAGAGTTTCTCCGGCTGGACGCGATCAGGCCCGCTAACGAACTCCAGCCAGCCGTCCAGGCGAGTGGGGGAGTACTGCCGGTCGTCACCTTCGAAGACGTCCTGCCCGCTCAGCGTGCTCACCGGCTGTCCATGGCGTCGGCGTAGAAGTCGTCCTCGTCGCAGGGCGCCTCGCCGTCGCCGGGGAAGGGGGCCTCGCACTCGGCATCCTCGTCGTCGTCCCCGCCCAGATCCGCCTCCACAGACGGGACCACGTGAAGCTCGGCCCCGGCATCCCGGTCGGTGCCGTCACCGGGCGGGGTACTCAAGGCCGCCAGGCGGCGGACCGAGGGTAGCGATGCGACCTCGTCCTGCGGCGCGTCATCGTCGCCGACCAGCCGCAGCCGTTCCTGCGACAGCCGCACTGCCATGCGCCGCTCGGCGCGGTTCGCGGTCAGCCCTGCTCCCCACCGCTCAAGGAGCTCGACCAGCGCGCGCTTGGTGTCGGGGAACCGGTGAGTCCTGGCCGCGAGCCGGCGGGCGTAGACCATCGCCTCACGGCTGACCGGGCCGTTCAGCGCGGCGGCGTGCTCCCAGACCAGCAGATGCCATCGGCGGTCCTTGGGGTCTTGGAAGTAGACCCTGGTGATGTCGCCGCGGTCCACCGCGATCGGCCACTTGCCCGCGTCTGCCCCGGCATACGAACTGGGCCGGTTGCGGTAGTTGTTGAGGGCCTCCCCGTTGTAGCGCAGTCCGTCGATCTGCACCCCGTAGTGCTGGATGGTCGTGCGGACCTCCTCAAGGAACTCCAATGCCAGATGCGGCCGGGCCGGAATCCGCAGCGGGCCGGCCCGGGTGACGCCGTGCTCGAACATTTCCAGCGGGCTCAGCTGCAGCCCCGGGACCTCCGGGATGGTGAGTCCGCGGTGGTGGCGTCGGTGGTAGATCCGGCTGATCCACTCGCGGATGATCGCCTCGAGTTCGTCCAGGAAGAAGAACGCCTCCTCCTCGACCTTCTCGCCGCGGCTGTGCACGTCGGAGCCCTTGTAGCCGGGCAGGGCCGCAAGCAGGCCCTCGCTCAGGGTCTTGAACCAGCGTTCCACCGGCTTGTCGGTCGGCGTGTATGGGCGGGCCGGTTGCAGCGAGATGTCCAGCTTCGCGCACACGCTCTGGATGTGGTTCGACAGGTAGACCTTGCCGTGATCGAAGATGATCGTCTCCGCGGCAACAGCAGGCAGCAGCGGCCGGCCGCCCCGGTCGACCAGCTTCTCCGCGTCCACCACCACCGTGGACGGCACCCCGCAGTACGGCAGTACCTCACCCACGCTCGCTGGCGTCCCGCGCGGGCGGACCGTCTCGAACAGCACCCCGGCCACGTCCACCGACTTCGTCGACACCGGGGTGAGCCGCAGCCCGGTGATGACCTTGCTGTAGAGGTCCATCGCAACGGTGAGTTCGCACTGCACCCAGCGGCAGGTCACTGGCTCCATCGCGAACACGTCCAGCCGGTTGGTGTCCAGTACCACGTACTCGCCCGGCCTTGTGGCCCGCAGCCTGCCGTAGACCCCTTGCGGGCGGTTCGCGATGGACCGCTTGCCCTTCGTGCTGCCCTCGAACGCGTTCGTGCCCTTGCTCAGCTCCCGCAGCAGTTCGTAGCCCGTCGTGCGGGCCGGGATCGGGACCGCGCCACGGCCGTGGGCCTCGGCGAGACGCTCCTCGATCTCGAGCAGGATCAGATTCCGGACCGGCCGGCTGGACTTCACATGCTCCTTCAGCACCGCCCGCGCAGCATCCACCCAGCGCGGATCTGCCCGATCCAGCACGTTCCGCACGGGGCGCTCACTCACTAGTCCGGCCGGGCCGGAGCGTTTGACCTGCCTCACCCAGTTCCGGACTGTGCTCTCGCAGACACCGAGCTCGGCGGCCTTGGCCGCATGGCGGTGCATCATCGGCACTCCCGGCGCGTAGTCCGGACGTGGCTCACCTTCCAAAGCGAGCTCCGCGTGCCCGAGCCGGTAGCCGGTGAGGACTTCCTGAACGTGCCGGTACTTCGCCGTCAGCGCGTCGTCCTCGTCCGCCTCCAGGCCGCCCAGCACCGCCGCAGCCGCCGTCTCCTCCTCCGGCGCCTCGACCAGGATCTGCGTAGTGGGATGCGAGAGCAGGACGGAGACGTCGACCTGCCGCCACTTCGGCACTCCGGCGACCGCAGCCTGCTGAAGCATGATCCGGCGCCCGTCGATCTCTGCGACGGTGAAGTACTCGCCGTCGAAGCTGACCGCTAGCCCCGGCCGCAGCGTCGTCGTCCACCCAGTCACGAGCACCTCCACAGCACCGAATTCCCCGACAGCGGGCGGGACAGGTCCGTGGTCAGGCGCCCGGACCACAACAACGCCATCAACGCCGGACGGGCCTCGTGAGCAGGCCGGTCGCCAGCCAGCCGCTGCTCGACAACCGCCATCTGATCGCCGTCCGCGACGTGCTGCCAGGCCCGCTCCACCTCGGCCTCGGGCACCACACCGCGGCGCCGGTAGGCGGCCAAGAACCGCACGTTCTCCAGCAGCACCCGATCGGCACCGGACCAAATCTCGTACACCCAGCCGTGTCCCTCGACCAGCTCGCCCGGCCAGGCCAGAGCCTCCGCAATCTTCGGATCCTGCACGCGGTCCGTCGACCTGACCTTGACCACCCGCACCGTGCCCGATCCCATGACCAGCAGAAAGTCCGGGACGTGACACCGCGCTCGGTTACCGATCCGCGCCACCAGCCGGCACGGCTGGGCAAAAATCCCCCGTACCGCTGGATCGAAGTCTGCCAACAGCAAACGGGCCAGCTCCAGACGGCTCTCATAGACCACGTGACCGCCCGTCGTCGCCGACGCGTAACTGCCTGAGTAGTGGGCCTGCCCGTGTACCGAACGGACCCGTCGCCACGGTACCGACCCTTCAAAGTCCGCCAACCGCAGCTGAGCGAAGGGGACGTCGCGCACCGACTTGTCCTCGTACCGGATCGACACCGTGGACACCTCGCGTACACGGCGGGCCTTGTCCGCGCTTTGTACCGCCATACGTGGACCGTAGGGTCCGGGGAGGCCCCGACGGGGCAAAGACCGGAAGTGCCGTCAGTGGACTGCTACTGACCGTAGTCGTTGCTAAGGCAGTCGTGGATTTTGCTAATCCACTGCTAATGAGTCGCCTTCGTTGCTAACGAAGTCGCGGATCCTACAAGGCGCATGGCCGGGTCATGGTGATGCAGGAGTTCGTTGATCAGCTGTTCCGTCTCTGGTTCCAGGGATGCATCCAGTGACCTGTTGACCTGTTGGATGCGGGCGATGGCGGTGTGCAGGCCGGAGCGGTTCCCGGCGGCGTGCTCTACCCTCAACCACGCCCTGTAGAGCAGCTCGGAACTAAAGTCGGCGTCGAGGCCGATTGCGATGGCTGGGCGTGCTGCGTTGAGGTTGTGGTGGGGGCCGGCCGGGGTGCGGTAGGTGGCGATGGTGTGTGCGATGTCGATGATCCTGGTGATCATTTCTTGCTGGAGGGGTTCGGCCCAGGGCAGGGGCCTGGAGCCGAACGGCCGGCCTCGTACCAGGCCGAGGGCCTTCTCCAAGTCCGGGAGGCCGGCCGGTCCGTGGGGCAGTGCGCGCTCGGCGAGCTGGAGGAACCTGGTCCAGTCGCAGCGGAGGGCGGGGGAGAGGCGGTAGGGGTCGTCGCCGGTGCGGCGGCGTGGCACGTAAGGGCTGCCGGCCGGGTCGTTGCCCAGGGCGCGGCGCAGGCCCCGCAGCCGTGCGTTCAGGGTGGCCGGTGACCAGGGGTTGAGCGGGTCCATGTCGGAGCACAGCGCATCGGCGTTGCGGCCGGGACGGAAATAGATCAACGCCGCGAGCTGGGCGATGCGTGGGCCGTGTCCGGTGCTGGCCACGCCGTCCACCTCGACTGGTCCCAGGACGCGGATCTCCGGTGCATGCAGGTCGTGTGCTTCGTCGGCCGCCGTGCCCCCGGCGTTGTCCGCTCCTGGGACCGCAGAGGCCGGAAGATGCGGTTCTTCGTGTGGCGGGTCTGTGGCGAGGTCCTCTCCGGGGATCCTCCTGCTCGTGATGTGGCGCGGGAGGCAGCAGGCGCAGCCCGCTCGGATCGGCGGATGCGGCCAGCAGGGCCGGGAACACCTCGCTGTCGGTCACGTCCCCCGTCCCCGACGCCGTCGCAGGGGCCTCGCTGCTGATATCCGAGTCAGAAGCGGTGCTGAGGCCGTCGGACTGCGATGTGCCGGTTTGGTGTCAGCGGGTGGGTGTCAGTGACAGGGTGTCAGGTCGGGGGGTTTTCGCTGGTGGGGTGCTGAGGATGGCTGGGGTCGTTGACGTGGGGTGGTGTCCGGTGCCGTAGCGACTGCCATGGGGCGTTACACCCTGCTTCGTGCCGCTGTCACGGGAACGGTACTTCTGATCTTTTTGCGGGGCGGGTGGGTTCACGGTGGTCTTCTGTCGGTGGGTGCGGCCGGGGAGGACTGGGTGGGGGAGTGGGAGCTTGAGGGACTGGTATCGGTTTCCCGGCCGGTGTTGGTGGGGCGGTTGCTTCAGCTGGATGCGGCTGGTGGTTTGACGTCCGCGCATGTGCGGGCGGGGGCGCGGTTGGCGGGGGTGCATTCGAGGACTGTGTGGCGGTGGGTTCAGGCGGCGCGCAGTGAGGGCCGGGTGGAGCGTCGCAGGCGTGCCCGGTTCGAGTTGCGGAGGAGGCGTGGGAGGTGCTGGCGCAGGCGGGCGGCAATGTGTCTGTCCTGTACCGGTATTTGAAGGATTGCGGGGACGGGGATGCGGGGGTGTCGCTGGCTTCTGTGTACCGGGCCGTGCAGCGGGAGCTGGCCGCGGGACGGGTGTTGCCGGAGCGTGCCGTGGTGCGCCGGGAGCGGGTTGAGCGGGAGACCCGGCAGGCTCTGGCGGATCTCGTGGTCGCGGGTGCCGGCGCCGGCGCGCTGTCTGCTGGTGGCGGGGCTGGTCCGGCTGAGCTGATGTCCTCGCGGGAGGCAGCGCCGGTGGCGCAGGCGCCGGGCGTGGTGTTGCCGGCGGGTGCTCAGGCGGTGCATACGGCGTCGGTGCGTGCGGTGGCCGAGGCGGTGGGGCAGGCGATGGCGGCTGAGGGCGCTGCGTGTGTGTTCGGGGATGCGGGGCGGGGCAAGACGGTGGCGCTGCGGATGGCGCTGTCGGATCCGCCGGTGGGCTGGAGCGTGTCGTGGGTGCGGGTGCCGGTGCGCCCGTCGGTGTCGGAACTGCGGCGGGCGGTGTTCGAGGCTCTGACGTTGGCGGGCCGGTTTCCGCACCGTTCGGCCGAGGCCGATGAGCGGATCATCGGCGCCCTGGGCCAGGCTCGGGTGCTGGTGGTGGATGAGGCGCAGCGATTGCCGGTGCCGTGCCTGGAGTATCTGCAGTCGTTGTGGGACCACCCGCAGGCGCGGATGGCGCTGGTGCTGTGCGGGGCGGGCAGCGAGCGCGCGGTGGCGCGTCTGCCGCAGCTGGCGTCGCGGATCTGCGCGTGGCAGGAGGTGGGGCGTCTTGCCGCGGGCGAGGTGGGCGCGACGGTGTCGGCCTTTCATCCGCTGTGGGCCGGCGTAACTGACGGGGAGGTGGCGTGGATCGACCAGTCGTGCACGCACGGTGTCTTCCGTACCTGGGCTGCCTTGACGACGCATCTGCAGAACGCGCTGCTGACCGTGCCGGACGCGACGGTGGACCGGGCGCTGCTGCGGCGTCTGTTTAGGCGTCTGAGCCCTCCGGCCTGAGTGGATGGGCGCAGAGGAGGGGCAGATGAAAGACGGTGGTGCGGCCGGTGCCGCGCGGGGAGGGCTTCCGGAGGCGTCGCGTGTCGCGCTGCGCGGTGTGGCGGTGCGCCGGCTGCTCGCTCTGCGGGTGCGGGGCGAACTGGCGACCGGCCATGTCCGGGTGGCGGCGGATGCGCTGGGAGTGTCGGAGCGCACCGTGTGGCGGTGGCTGGCTGAAGCCAGCCGCGACGAACGGGCGGCGGATGAGCCCGGCGCACGGGCCCCGGCCAAGACGAGATTCACGATCACGCCTGAAGTCCGTGGGCTGTTGGCGCTGTGGAAGGGGAACGGGCGGGCGGTTCATCGCCAGCTGGTCCTCCGCGCTGCCAGGCAGTCTTCGCCGACAGACGCGCCGTCGCTGACGACGCTGCACCGGGCGATCCGCCGTGATCTGACGCCGGGGGAGCGGGCCGGGCTCGCGGGTGGGGAGCGGGCGGCGCGCAAGCATGATGTGTTCCTCGCCCGGCCGCGTCCCTGGCGTAACCAAGTGTGGGAGAGCGACCACATGCAGGCGCCGGTGCTGGTCGATGTCGACGGCAAGGCCCGCAGGCCGTGGATCACCTGGTTCACCGACTGCGCGACGAACGCGATCACGGGGATGGCCGTCACGCCGGGCGATCCATCGCGGGAGTCCGTGCTGGCCGCACTGCGCTCCGCGGTCCTGCGCGAGGACCCCTACGGCCCGTTCGGCGGCCTGCCCGAGAAGGTACGTGTCGACCGCGGCAAGGACTTCCTGTCCAGAACGGTGACCGCCGCGTTCGATCTGTTGGACGTAACCGTGGAGGACCTGCCCGCCTACACCCCCCACCTCAAGGGCACCGTGGAGGGCCTGAACCGGGCGGTGGAGAGCATGTTCCTGGCCGCGCTGCCCGGCTATGCCCGCCAGCCGCGCCCCGGCAAGCGGGCTTCCCGCCCGAAGGACGAAGTGCTGCTCGGCTTCGAGGACTTCACCGCCCGGCTGCTGGCCTGGACTTCGTGGTGGAACACCGAGCACCGCCCAGCGCCGTTGCGAGGCAGGACCCCGCTTGAGGCGTGGCAGGACGATCCCACCCCGCTGCGGGACGTGCCTGCGACGGATCTGTGGACGTTCACCCTGGAGGATGCCGGCACCCGCACGCTGACCACCCGCGGCATCCGCTTCAGGAAACGCGACTACGTGGGCCCGTGGATGACCGGCCAGGCCGGCATCCAGGTCCGCATCCGCTTCATGCCCCATCACGACCACCGCATCGAGGTCTACCACGCGGCCACCGGCCGCTACCTCGGTCCCGCGGACCTGGCCGACCAGGCGACCGAGGAACAGGTCAGCGCCGTACGGCGGGCACGGGCCGCTCGCGCCCGTCGTCTGAAGAAGGACCTGGAGGCTTCCCAGCGTGAGCGCTACGCCGCTGTGAACCAGCCCGAGGCGCCCCAGCGGCTTGGGGCGCTGACCACCGTGCAGGCCCAGGCCGAACTCGCCCAGGCCGCCGACACCGACCTGTCGGATCTGGCGCTGCCGGACCTCATCCCGCCCGCCGCGCCCCCGGCCGACTGGCGCACCCCGCCCTCCCTCGCCACCCGAACCACGCCGGACCGTCCTGTTCTGCTCCAGCCCGAACCCGTTCCCGACGGTCCGCCCGGACGCGCCACAGACCCTGCTGAAGACCAAGGCGCCTCGTGACCGCGGCCACCTACCAGTACGTCGACCTGCCCGATGCCTCCGTGGTCACCACCCGAGCCCTGCTCACCGCTCGGGAGAACATCACCGACACCGTCGCCGCCCGCGCCATGATGTGCATCCACGGCGGCGCCGGCTTCGGCAAGACCCTCGCCGTCAACATCTGCCTGCGCGAGCTCGAACCGCACGAGGACGTCCGCAAGATCACCTTCCGGGCCCGGCCCACGGCCCGCGCGGTGCGCTACGAACTGTTCACCGCGCTCGACCTGGCGGGCGAACCACCGCGCCATCCCAGCGAGTTCGACCGTCTGCTGAAGACCGCCCTGGCCGAGCGGCCCCGCACGTTCCTCGTGGACGAAGCCCAGTGGCTCAACGGGGAGGCGTTCGAGTACTTCCGCTACCTGTGGGATGAACCCGCAACCCAGCTCGCGATCATCTTTGTCGGCGGCGCGGGCTGCCACACCGTGCTGCGCCGTGAACCGATGCTGTCCTCCCGGGTCTTCATCTGGCAGCAGTTCACCCGCCTCACTCCGCAGGAGGTACTGGAGGTGATCCCGCTGTTCCATCCGGTCTGGGCCGCCGCCGACCCCGATGACATCACGTTCGCCGACCAGCATGCCGCGCACGGCAACTTCCGCGCGTGGGCACAGCTGACCGCTCACGCTCGTACCGCCCTGGCCCGTACGGGACGTGCCCGCGTCGACCAGGACCTGCTGCGCTGGGCCTTCAGCCGCCTCGCATGACGCCGATACCGCCCGCCCCGCTCTCCGCCATGGGAGTGCCGGCCGTCAGGCACATACAGAATGAGCTGCCGTGCCCGGTCGTGCTGGGACTCGACGGCGATGCTGCCGAGTGCCGGCCGGCCCTGAACCGGCCCCGGCCTGCAGAGCGTCCTTTCCGGAGTCACGACACACTTCTGTGGAGCCGCCTGACCATGAGCACACCCTCACCGCCTTCCTGGCTGTACTGCGGGCACGGTGCGGACCCGGCCACCGATCCGGTCGGCTGCACGGGCATCCACGTTCCCGGCCACACCGCCTGCCTGGCCCACCTCGCCGACACCGACCGCACCGCCTACCTGACCGGCCTGGCCCCCGGCGCCGACATCGACCACCGCGGCACCCCCTTCACCCACGATCTATTGGAAGCCCTCCTCAACGCCCTCCAGGACCCCACAACCAACGCGCCCCACATCGGCACGGCTAACTTCGAACAAGCCCGGTTCTTAGGCGTCGCTTGGTTCGCCAGGACGCTGTTCTCCGGATTCGCCACATTCGACGGGGCGCAGTTCTCCGACACCGCCGCGTTCGATCTAGCGCAGTTCTCCGGCCCCGCCAGCTTCGAGCAGGCGCACTTCTCCGACACCGCCACGTTCGAGCAGGCGCACTTCTTCAGTGCCGCTCGGTTCGGCAAGGCGCGGTTCTTCGACAGCGCTATGTTCGAGCGGACGCAGTTCTCCGACATCGCCGGGTTCGGGCAGGCGCAGTTCTCCGGCCCTGCCGAGTTCGAGCAGGCCCAATTCTCCGGCCCTGCCCGGTTCCTGCGGGCCCAGTTCTCTGGTACCGCCTGGTTTAAGTGGGCGCGGTTCTCCGGCCCTGCCCAGTTCGACGGGGCGCAGTTCTCCGGCCCTGCCACGTTCGAGCAGGCCCAATTCTCCGACACCGCCACGTTCGAGCAGGCGCGGTTCTCTGGCACCGCCCAGTTCGACGGGGCGCAGTTCTCCGGCCCTGCCACGTTCGATCGGGCGCGGTTTTCCGGCACCGCCGGGTTCGGCGGAGGGCGATTCTCCGCCACCGTCACGTTCGGCGAAGCGCGCTTCGAGGGTGAGTCGGTGCTGGGGCCGTTTGTGTGCGCGCGAATGGTGAGGTTGTCCGGAGCGGTTTTCATGCTGCCGGTGACGTTAGAGGTAGCGGCGCGGGCGGTGATGTGTAAGCGGACACGGTGGGAGTCGACGGCAACCTTGCGAGTGCGGTACGCGACCGTGGACCTGAGTCACGCGGTCCTGACCGCCCCTGCGGCGGTCATCACCCACCCCACCCCCTTCACCCACAACGACTTGGTTGTGAGTGAAGACCATCTGGCCACACCAGGCGTGCAACCCAGCGTCACGGAAAGGGTGAGGGTGGTCTCGGTGCAGGGCGTGGATGCCGCGCATCTGGTGCTGACCGACACCGATCTAACCGACTGCCTGTTCTCCGGGGCCTTCCACCTCGACCAGATCCGCCTGGAAGGCCGCACCACCTTCGCCGATGCTCCCACCGGCTGGCACCGCCGCGGCATCCGGCCGGTCCGTTTCTCCCCCCGGCGTGTCCTTGCCGAGGAGCACCACTGGCGCGCCCACACGGCCGGCCAGCCCGTTCCTCCCGCAGGCGCGGCACCGGATCCCCGTCTGTGGCACCCCGGACCGCACCACCCCGACCCCGCCCGCACGCCCGACCCGGAAGACGTTGCCGCGCTGTACCGACAGCTGCGCAAAGCGTTCGAGGACGGCAAGAACGAGCCCGGCGCCGCCGACTTCTACTACGGCGAATGCGAAATGCGCCGCCACGACCTGACCGGCACCACCAAGGGCGAACGCCGCCTGCTGTGGGGGTACTGGCTGCTGTCCGGCTATGGCCTGCGCGCCTCGCGCGCCTTCACCTGGCTGCTTGCCGCCATGTCCCTGACCGTGCTGCTCCTTGTGGGTTTCGGACTGCCCACCCACGACCCCGATCCCGCCACCACCGGCACCCTGACCGGCAGCAAGATCAGCCTCCACACCAGCACGCCCGACCCCACCCTGCACGGCGGCTGGACACAGCGCATGACCTGGGACCGCGCGGAGAAGGCGACTCGCGTCGCCATCAACTCCGTCGTCTTCCGCTCCAGCGGCCAGAACCTCACCACACCCGGCACCTACATCGAGATGACCTCCCGCCTCCTCGAACCCACCCTTCTCGCCCTCGGCGTCCTCGCTATCCGCGGACGCATCAAACGCTGACATGCCTCACTATGAGTTCAAGCGGCTACCGGGCGGCGGTGGTCGCTCTCTCCGCCCGGCAGGCGGTACTTGACACGTATTCGAGCCCTTCCAGGACGGCGTCCACGTCCTCGACTTCCACCTGCAGCGCCCCAGGGCCTCCTGCCGCCCGCCAGCAGGAGTTCACCAAGCTGCGCCGTTCATGGCGCGCGCAGCAACCCTGCTGACCGAGCGTTGGCCACCACCGTGGCCCCGCACAGCCTGTCCTGTGGTTCGCGGCCCAGCTGCTGGGGGGGTAGCCTGGCGACAGTTCGTGGCGTTCCCTCCGCGCCGCCTGTGACGGGGCGCCACGCATACGGCCGGCCACGCCGAACCGCGTACTGTCGTAGGTGACCGCAGCGCGGTGACGTTCCGGTGACGCGGCGCGGATGTCATCGGCGAGCGGCGGGACGTGCTGATTCCAGTATCGATCCAGGACTTCATTTTGAAGCACTCCCAGGGCCATCCATCCCGCGTACCGCTCCCCACCTCCATCTGACGACCCGTCACGCTCCCATATGTACGGGACGTCTCCCCGCCCTTGCCCCCTCCACCCGCCTGACGGGCTGCCATACCCCACCTCTCGCTGCCGCTACGGGCCGCAGGCCCGTTGGCGTGCCGCGCGAAGCGTGGCACGCCGTGTGACGCGGAGCGTCACTGTGGCTGGAGCGCAGCGGAAGCCACCAGGACGGCCGGAAGGCCGGCCGCGGCCCGCAGCGCGGGCCGCTCGGCTCCTGGAGCGCAGCGCAAGGAGCCTCAACGAGACTGCGGAGCAGGCTCGTTGAGGCGGGGAGCGAAGCGGGCCGCTCGCGCTCACGCGGAGCGGGAGCGCAACCCCCGCGCTGCGCGCGGGGGTTCGCTGGCTCCGGGCGCAGCCCGGAGGGA
>NZ_JBIDAL010000022.1:12428-135168 GCF_043202415.1 Streptomyces sp. NPDC048192 | reverse complement strand
CGGTCCGGGAGTAACGGCTCGATCCGCGCCCACTGCGCATCTGTTAACGGCACACCCGGACCAACGACCGACTGATCCAAACGAAACTGCCTAGGGGCCGTCCGGCCGGGGCGCCTTCACGCCGTGCACGCGCGCGTACTCGCCGGCGAGCCAGGGCCCCAGGTCGTCCACGTACGACCGCAGGACCCCGGCGTCGCCGACGGGCTCGTGGCCGTACCGCGCCGCCGTCCGCAACTGGGCGGCCCGCTCGGGGTAGTACGCCCCGCACACCTCGGCCATCTCGCGCAGATCGCTCGTCCAGCCGTTCCAGCGGGGCATGACGAGCG
The DNA here is from genome assembly GCF_043202415.1 of Streptomyces sp. NPDC048192. Lineage (NCBI taxonomy): Bacteria > Bacillati > Actinomycetota > Actinomycetes > Kitasatosporales > Streptomycetaceae > Streptomyces > Streptomyces sp. NPDC048192. The sequence continues at coordinate 134,842 of NZ_JBIDAL010000022.1, read as the reverse complement.
TGAAGCCGGTGCGGACGAGATGCCGGGACATGAAGCGCACGAGGGGCCGCCGGGCCTGATCGGTGTCCTCGGCGTCCGCGATCCGCTGCCGCCAGCGGGGCAGCACAGCGCCAGGTCGCCGTTGGTCTCGCGGGCGAGCAGGGAGTCCGGGCGGTAGCGCGGCAGGTGCTCGGCGAGGTCCTCGCCGAGCAGCGGGGTGCACAGGCAGGCCACGAACCACCCCAGGTCGTACCGCTCCCGCTCGCTCAGCAGCCGGTCCCGGCCGTACAGCAGCGTGCCCACGCCGTCGATCTGCGGGAACTCCCCGTCGACGGCCTCGCCGAGCGCCCGTACGGCGTTCCGGTCGGCGTCGGCCGGCTCGTCCCGGAGCGCGACCAGCAGGTCCAGGTCGCTGCGGCCCACGCGCGCGGTGCCGCGCGGGATCGAGCCGTAGAGGTAGGCGCTGTGCAGCCGCGGTCCGAAGACAGCCGTCAGCCGGTCGCGCGCCGCGGCCACGACGGGACGGAAGACGCCGGGCACGCGCGCGAGGGAGCCTTCGCGTGCGATGAAGCCCTGCTCGTCCAGCCCGGGCCGGAGGATCGTTTCAGCCATGGGGCCACTCTGACCGCTGCGAGGCGGACGCGCGGCGCGTTCACGGCGCGCCCCGTGGCCGCGGAGCGGCCCGGTGACGACGACGGGGCCCGCTCGCGAGGAGCGGACCCCGGATCGTACGGCGTCGTACGGCAGCGGCGGGCGTCAGCGGGACCGCTTGGCCAGCCTTTCCACGTCCAGCAGGATGACGGCCCGCGCCTCCAGGCGGAGCCAACCGCGCTGGGCGAAGTCCGCCAGCGCCTTGTTCACGGTCTCGCGCGAGGCGCCGACCAGCTGGGCCAGCTCCTCCTGGGTGAGGTCGTGGACGACGTGGATGCCCTCCTCGGACTGCACGCCGAAGCGGCGCGACAGGTCCAGCAGGGCGCGCGCCACGCGGCCGGGGACGTCGGAGAAGACCAGGTCGGACATGGCGTCGTTGGTCTTGCGCAGACGGCGGGCGACGGCGCGCAGCAGGGCGCCGGCCACCTCGGGCCGGGCGTTCAGCCAGGGCTGGAGGTCGCCGTGGCCGAGGCCGAGCAGCTTGACCTCGGTCAGCGCGGTGGCGGTCGCCGTACGCGGGCCCGGGTCGAACAGCGACAGCTCGCCGATCAGCTCGCCGGGGCCGACGACGGCGAGCATGTTCTCGCGGCCGTCGGGGGAGGTGCGGTGCAGCTTGACCTTGCCCTCGGTGACGACGTACAGCCGGTCGCCGGGATCGCCCTCGTGGAAGAGGGAGTCGCCGCGTGCGAGGGTCACCTCGCTCATGGAGGCGCGAAGCTCCGCGGCCTGCTCGTCGTCGAGAGCCGCGAAGAGCGGGTTGCGCCGCAGAACGTCGTCCACTGAGTTCTCTCCTTGTCGACCTGCTCAGGGGATCTTGCTCCCCCGAGTGCCAGGGGACCGTGTTCCCCATTTTGCCGGACGGTCCAAACAGTGTGATCTGTCACAAGGATGCCGCACAGGTGTCCCGAGGTAAGCGTCAGGGGTCCAATCGGGGGCCGGTCCTCGGGGTCCGGGGCGGATGTCGGTGCCGGGCCCTAGGCTGGCCGGGTGTCCAAATCGCCGGTGAGAGCACAGGCCAAGGGGGCTTAGCGGGTGGTTGTACGTCGCGATTCCGCTGTGGGCGAACAGAGCCCCGGCGGTGATAGGAAAACCGGAAAAACGGCAAAAAAGGTAACTCGGGGCTCCGCCGGGAAGACGGCGGCGGGCAAGGAGACGGGGGCGGGCAAGGAGACGGGGGCCGGAGAGGCGGCGGCGGGGACGGCCCCGGCGGCCAAGAAGACGGCGGGTGGCAGGACCACGGCGGCCAAGAAGACCGCCGCCAAGAAGACCGCCCCGGCCAGGTCCGCTCAGGGCAAGAAGGCCGCCCCCGCCAAGAAGGCAGCCACGAAGACGGCCCCCGCCAAGAAGGCGCCCGTCAAGAAGGCCTCCGCCAAGAAGGCCTCCGCCAGGAAGGTCTCCCCGGTCGAGAAGGTCGTGGCGACCGGGAAGCCCGTCGCCGTGCAGAAGGCGGCGCCCGTCAAGAAGGTCGCCGTTCAGCCGCCGGGCGGTGAGTCCCGTACCGCCCTGGTCCGCCGCGCCCGCCGTATCAACCGCGAGCTTGCCGAGGTGTACCCGTACGCCCACCCGGAGCTGGACTTCGACAACCCCTTCCAGCTGCTCGTCGCCACCGTGCTGTCGGCCCAGACCACCGACCTGCGCGTGAACCAGACGACCCCGGCGCTCTTCGCGAAGTACCCGGTCCCCGAGGACCTGGCCGCCGCCAACCCGGAGGAGGTCGAGGAGATCCTGCGCCCCTGCGGGTTCTTCCGGGCCAAGACCAAGTCGGTCATAGGGCTCTCCAAGGCCCTCGTGGAGGACTTCGGCGGCGAGGTGCCCGGCAGGCTCGAGGACCTGGTCAAGCTGCCCGGCGTCGGCCGCAAGACCGCGTTCGTCGTGCTCGGCAACGCCTTCGGGCGGCCCGGGATCACCGTGGACACCCACTTCCAGCGGCTGGTCAGGCGCTGGCGGTGGACCGACGAGACCGACCCGGACAAGATCGAGGCCGCCGTCGGCGCGCTGTTCCCGAAGAGCGAGTGGACCGACCTGTCCCACCACGTGATCTGGCACGGGCGCCGCATCTGCCACGCCCGCAAGCCCGCCTGCGGCGCCTGCCCGATCGCCCCGCTCTGCCCGGCCTACGGCGAGGGCGAGACCGACCCGGAGAAGGCGAAGAAGCTGCTGAAGTACGAGAAGGGCGGCTTCCCCGGCCAGCGGCTGAAGCCCCCGCAGGCCTACCTGGACGCGGGCGGCAGGCCGGCCCCGCCTCTGGGGGCCGCGTGACGGAACGATCTCGGGGTCCTCGGACGTTGGACAGGCGGAGCGAGGGGGGTGGCGATGGCGAGGACCGGTGAGACGCGGGGCGGTGCGGTGACGCGCGGTGCGGCGGCGCGCGGTCGGGTGACGCTGAGCAAGGAGGGGCTGCCGGACTGGCTGGACCCGGTGGTGCGGGCCGCCGAGACGGTCGAGCCGCTGCAGCTGAGCCGCTTCCTGCCGCCGGAGAACGGCTCGGGCCGCAAGTCGGCCGTGCTGATCCTGTTCGGCGAGGGCGAGCGCGGCCCGGAGCTGCTGCTGATCGAGCGCGCCGGCTCGCTGCGCTCGCACGCGGGGCAGCCGTCCTTCCCGGGCGGCGCGCTCGACCCCGAGGACGGCGATCCGCACACCGACGGCCCGCTCAGAGCCGCGCTGCGCGAGGCCCGGGAGGAGACCGGCCTCGATCCGTCCGGCGTCCAGCTCTTCGGTGTGCTGCCCGCGCTGTACATCCCGGTCAGCGGTTTCGTCGTCACGCCCGTGCTCGGCTGGTGGCGCGAGCCCAGCCCGGTCGGCGTCGTCGATCCCAACGAGACGGCGCGGGTGTTCACGGTCCCCGTGGCGGATCTCACGGACCCCGCCAACCGCGCCACCGCCGTCCACCCCAGGGGCCACCGGGGCCCGGCATTCCTGGTCGAATCGGCTCTCGTCTGGGGTTTCACGGCCGGTGTGATCGACCGCCTGCTGCACTACGCGGGCTGGGAGCGCCCCTGGGACAGGGAGAAGCAGGTCCCGCTGGACTGGCACGCATGACAGGGTGTCCTCCGTGAATGTGCTGGACATCCTGTTGCTGGTCGCGGCCGTGTGGTTCGCGGTCGTCGGCTACCGCCAGGGCTTCGTCGTGGGCATCCTGTCGGTGATCGGGTTCCTGGGCGGCGGTCTCGTCGCCGTGTACGTGCTGCCCGTGATCTGGGACGCCGTGACCGACAACGCGGACGTCGGCACCACCGCCGCCGTGGTCGCCGTGGTCGTCGTCATCGTCTGCGCCTCCGTCGGCCAGGCCCTGACCACCCATCTCGGCAACAAGCTGCGCCGGTACATCACCTGGTCCCCGGCCCGCGCCCTGGACGCCACCGGCGGCGCCCTGGTCAACGTCGTCGCCATGCTGCTGGTGGCCTGGCTGATCGGCTCCGCCCTCGCCGGCACCACCCTGCCGACGCTCGGCCGGGAGGTCCGCGGCTCCAAGGTGCTGCTCGGCGTCTCCCGGGCGCTGCCCGCACAGGCCGACACCTGGTTCGCGGACTTCTCCTCCGTCCTCGCGCAGAACGGCTTCCCGCAGGTCTTCAGCCCGTTCGCCAACGAGCCGATCAAGGACGTCCGGCCGCCCGACCCGGCGCTCGCGAACAGCCAGGTCGCCGTGCGCGCCCAGCGCTCCATCGTCAAGGTCACCGGCACCGCGCAGAGCTGCGGCAAGGTGCTGGAGGGCACCGGCTTCGTGTTCGCCGACCGCAGGGTCATGACCAACGCGCACGTCGTCGGCGGCGTCGACGCGCCCACCGTGCAGATAGGCGGCGAGGGCCGCAAGTACGACGCCAAGGTCGTCCTGTACGACTGGAAGCGCGACATCGCCGTACTGGACGTACCCGACCTGAAGGCGACCGCCCTGCGGTTCTCCGCCCAGGACGCGGCCGGCGGCGACGGCGCGATCGTCGCGGGTTTCCCGGAGAACGGCTCGTACGACGTGCGCGCCGCGCGTGTGCGCGGGCGCATCACGGCCAACGGCCCGGACATCTACCACCGCGGCACCGTCCGCCGTGACGTCTACTCGCTGTACACGACCGTCCGCCAGGGCAACTCGGGCGGCCCGCTGCTCACCCCCGACGGCCGGGTGTACGGCGTGGTGTTCGCCAAGTCCCTCGACGACGCCGAGACCGGCTACGCCCTCACGGCGGACGAGATCCGGCCCGACATCGCCCAGGGGCGTGCGGCGAACGAGCAGGTGGGTACGGACAGCTGCGCGCTGTGAGCGTGCGGCCGGCGTTCAGCCGCGCGGGTGACGCAGACGCACCGAGACCCAGCGCGCGCGGCGGCGCAGGATGCGCGGGATCCCCACCCGGAGGTCCCCTTCCGCGAGTTGCGGGGTGCCTCGCTGAGGCGTGCTGACACCGCCGGTGGAACGGCGGTTGCGGGGTGCGTCACTGTAGTCGTGCGTCCAGCCCATACCCGGACGTGTGCCCCTGCCCGAAGGTCGATAACCGCCTGAGCGCCGTCCAATTGGCCTATGCGGCAGGCATGTGGCCGTTCGGGGGACAACTGTTCAGGAACCGGATACTCCACGCATCGAACCGTCACCGCACGGTCACCGGCACACATCACCGGTACGGGTGAACTTCACCGGTTCCGGGTGTCGCTCACCGGCGCCCGCCGCCACCGGCGTTCGTCACGCCATTGCCCGGCGGCGCTTCACCGGTCCGGCTCGGGGTCCCTCAGCCAGTTGACGAGCTCGGTCGAGAACGCCGCCGGGTCCTCCTCGTGCGGGAAGTGTCCGAGGCCGTCGAACAGCCGCCAGCGGTACGGCGCTTCGACGTACTCGCCCGAACCGGCCGCGCTGCGCGTGCGCGTCACCGGGTCCAGCGAGCCGTGCAGATGCAGCGTGGGCACCCGGACCGGGCGCTTCATCCGGCGGTTGAACTGGATGCCGTCCGGCCGGGCCAGCGAGCGCACCAGCCAGCGGTACGGCTCGATCGCGCAGTGCGCGGTCGACGGGATGCACATGGCGCGCTGGTAGGTCTCCAGCGTCTTGTCCTCCGGCTGCCGCGGCCCGGACCAGTCCCGGATCAGCCGGCCCACCAGCGCGCCGCCGTCCGCGGTGAGTTGACGCTCCGGGAGCCACGGCCGCTGGAAGCCCCAGATGTAGGAGTTGGCGGCCGTCTGCCGGGCGTCCCGCAGCATCGCCGCCCGCCAGCGCCGGGGATGCGGCATGGACACCACGGCGAGCCGCCGGACGAGCTTGGGGCGCATCGCCGCGGCCGTCCACGCCAGATAGCCGCCCAGGTCGTGGCCGACCACCGCCGCGTCCGGTTCGCCGAGCGAGCGGATCACGCCGGTGACGTCGAGCGCGAGGTTCGCCGGGTCGTAACCGCGGGGCGTGCGGTCGCTGCCGCCGACGCCCCGCAGGTCCATCGCCACCGCCCGGTAGCCGGCGTCCGCCAGCGCGACCAGCTGGTGCCGCCAGGCCCACCAGAACTGCGGGAAGCCGTGCAGCAGCAGCACCAGCGGGCCGTCGCCGAGCTCGGCGATGTGGAAGCGGGCGCCGTTGGCGGCGACGTCCCTGTGCAGCCAGGGACCTTCGATCCGTACGGCCGAGGGGGCGGGTTCCGTCATGACTGTGAGCGTGCCACAGCCTCGATGGCCGCGGGGGCCCGGTCCTCGGACAGTTCCGCGCGCGGGTGCGGCTTGGCGTGCTGCAGGACGTTCGCCGTCTCCTTCATCGAGGCGGCCACCTTCTGCGGGCCCTTGCCCTTCTTGGCCTTCTTCGCGAACACCACGCCGATCAGGGCGAGGAGGCCGGCGACTAGCACGTTTGCGGCGAAGGACAGCACGAAGCAGATCGCCAGGTTCCAGCCGCTCCAGGTCCGGATGCCGTAGGCGAGGGCGAAGTTGAGCATCGGGAGCGAGAAGACGAGCAGCACGAGGGCCGCCGTGAACGCGCCGCCGCTGGTCGCGCCGCGCTTGACGTCCTGCTTCAGCTGGGCTTTGGCCAGGGCGATCTCGTCGTGCACCAGCGCCGACAATTCGGTCGTCGCCGAGGCGAACAGCTGGCCGATGCTGCGTTCGGCGCCGACCGGGCTGCCGTCGGGTGCGCTCATCGCGTTCTCCCTCAGAGGTCTGTTGTGCCGCGGCGTGCCGGTGCCGTGCCGTCGTGACGTCGTGCGCGCGGGGATCCCTGCGCAGGACGTCGTACGTGGCCGGCGGGCCCGCCGGTGTGGCCGTCTTGTTTTGTACCGTCTCGTCAGATCATGCCGGACGGTCGTCCTCCTCGCCTGCCCCGCCCGGCACTTCCTGAAGCCCGTGGCGCCCCACGGCGGCCTTCTCGGCGGCGATACGCCGGTGTTCGGCGGCCTTGCGCTCGTGGATCTCGGCCATACGGAGGTGGTAGGCGGGGTCGTCCAGCTCGTAGACGTCCGGGATGCCGTCGCGGTCCTCGTCGCGTTCCTCCTCCTCGCACAGCCTGCGGTACTTGGCGTTGCGTATCTTCAGCAGCACCGTCGCGCACGTCGCCGCGATGAGCGAGCCGACGAGGACGGACGCCTTGACCTCGTCGGTGAGGACGGCGTCCCCGGCGAAGGCGAGTTCGCCGATGAGCAGGGAGACGGTGAAGCCGATGCCGGCGAGGCAGGCCACCGCGAAGACGTCCGCCCAGGCGAGGTCCTCGCTGAGGGAGGCGCGGGTGAAGCGGACGACCAGCCAGGCGCCGCCGAAGATGCCGATCGTCTTGCCGAGCACCAGCCCCAGCACCACACCCAGCGTCTGCGGCCTGCCGAACACGTCCCCGAGCGTCCCGCCCGTGACGGCTACGCCCGCGCTGAACAGCGCGAACATCGGCACCGCGAGCCCGGCGGAGAAGGGCCGCACCAGGTGCTCGACGCGCTCGCCGGGCGAGCGCCGCTCACCCTCCCGGGTGGTGCAGCGCAGCATCAGGCCCATGGCCACGCCGGCGATGGTGGCGTGCACTCCGCTGTGGTGCATGAGCGTCCAGATCACCACGGCGAGCGGCAGGTACACGTACCAGCCGCGGACGCCCTTGCGCAGCAGCAGCCAGAACACCACCAGCCCGGCGACGGCCCCGCCGAGCGCGGTGAAGTCCAGACGGTCGGTGAAGAAGACCGCGATGATCAGGATCGCGAAGAGGTCGTCGACCACCGCGAGCGTGAGCAGGAAGGCCCGCAGCGAACTGGGCAGGGAGGTGCCGATCACCGCGAGGACGGCGAGCGCGAACGCGATGTCGGTGGCGGTGGGTACCGCCCAGCCCTGTGCCGAGCCGTGTCCGGTGAGGTTGGTGACCGTGTAGACGAGCGCCGGTACGGCCATCCCGCACAGCGCGGCCACCACGGGCAGGACGGCCGCCCTGGGGTCGCGCAGGTCCCCGGCGACCAGTTCCCGCTTGAGCTCGATGCCGGCGACGAAGAAGAACACCGTGAGCAGGCCGTCGGCGGCCCAGTGCGCCATGGACAGGTGCAGGCCGAGTGCGCCCGGGCCGAGGCGGAAGTGGCTGACGGACTCGTAGCTGTCGTGCAGGGCGGGGATGTTCGCCCAGATCAGCGCCGTCACGGCGGCGAGGAGGAGCAGGACGCCGCCGACGGTCTCGGTCCGCAGCGCGTCCGCGACGAAGGCGCGCTCGGGCAGGGACAGGCGTCCGAGGGCCTTGCGGGCGGTGCGGGTGCGGGGCGCGGCCACGGCGGGGACCTCCGGGTCGTACGACGATGATCACGCCGTCGCGCGCGGTCGCCGACGGCGTCGCCGACCAGACTTCCCGGCACACCCTGAGCCTGCCACTTTACCAGTCTTTGACGCAGAACGTTAGGGATGCGAAAGAAAAGGGGGCGCCCGGTGGTGACACCGGGCGCCCTCGTGCCGCCGTCGCGCCTAGTCCTCGCTCGGCGCCGCGGGCAGCTTGGCCTGGATGAGGTCCATGACCGTGCTGTCCGTCAGCGTGGTGACGTCGCCGAGCTGGCGGTTCTCGGCCACGTCCCGCAGCAGACGGCGCATGATCTTGCCGGAGCGGGTCTTGGGCAGCTCGGCCACCGGCAGGATCCGCTTGGGCTTGGCGATCGGGCCGAGCGTGGCGCCCACGTGGTCGCGCAGCTCGCCGACGAGCGCCTCGGTCTCCGCTGCCGTACCGCGCAGGATGACGAACGCGACGATCGCCTGGCCGGTGGTCTCGTCGGCGGCGCCGACGACGGCCGCCTCGGCGACCGCGGGGTGCGAGACGAGCGCCGACTCCACCTCGGTGGTGGAGATGTTGTGCCCGGACACGAGCATCACGTCGTCCACCCGGCCCAGCAGCCAGATGTCGCCGTCGTCGTCCTTCTTCGCGCCGTCGCCGGCGAAGTACTTGCCCTCGAAGCGGGACCAGTAGGTGTCGATGAACCGCTGGTCGTCGCCCCAGATGGTGCGCAGCATCGACGGCCAGGGCTCGGTGAGGACCAGGTAACCGCCGCCGCCGTTCGGGACCTCGTTGGCCTCGTCGTCGACGACGGTCCCGCTGATGCCGGGCAGCGGGGTCTGCGCGGAGCCGGGCTTGGCCTCGGTGACGCCGGGCAGCGGCGAGATCATCATCGCGCCGGTCTCGGTCTGCCACCAGGTGTCCACCACCGGCGTGGTGTCCGCGCCGATGTTCTTGCGGTACCAGACCCAGGCCTCGGGGTTGATGGGCTCGCCGACGGAGCCGAGGACACGCAGGCTGCCGAGGTCGAACTTCGCGGGGATGTCGTCGCCCCACTTCATGAACGTCCGGATCGCCGTCGGCGCCGTGTAGAGGATCGTGACCTTGTACTTCTGCACGATCTCCCAGAACCGGCCCTGGTGCGGGGTGTCAGGCGTGCCCTCGTACATGACCTGCGTGGCGCCGTTGGCCAGCGGGCCGTACACGATGTACGAGTGCCCGGTGACCCAGCCGACGTCGGCCGTGCACCAGTACACGTCCGTCTCCGGCTTGAGGTCGAAGACCGCCCAGTGCGTGTACGCCGTCTGGGTGAGGTATCCGCCGGAGGTGTGCAGGATGCCCTTCGGCTTCCCCGTGGTGCCCGAGGTGTAGAGGATGAACAGCGGATGCTCCGCCTCGAACGCCTCCGGGGTGTGCTCGGCGGACTGCCGCTCGACCAGCTCGTGCCACCACACGTCCCGGCCCTCGGTCCACGCCACGTCCTGGCCGGTACGGCGCACCACCAGCACGTGCTCGACGTTGTCGACCTTGGTGATCGCCTCGTCCACGGCGGGCTTGAGCGCGGACGGCTTGCCGCGCCGGTAGCCGCCGTCGGCGGTGACGACCACCTTGGCGTCCGCGTCCTGGATGCGGGTCGCGAGCGCGTCCGCCGAGAAGCCGCCGAAGACCACCGAGTGCGTGGCGCCGATTCGGGCCGAGGCCAGCATCGCGATCGCGGTCTCGGGGATCATCGGCATGTAGATGGCGACCCGGTCGCCCTTGCGGACACCGAGCTCCAGCAGGGCGTTGGCCGCCTTCGAGACCTCGTCCTGCAACTCGGCGTAGGTGATCGAGCGGCTGTCGCCCGGCTCGCCCTCGAAGTGGATGGCGACACGGTCCCCGTGCCCGGCCTCCACGTGCCGGTCCACGCAGTTGTAGGCGACGTTCAGCGCGCCGTCCTTGAACCACTTGGCGAACGGCGGGTTCGACCAGTCCAGCGTCTCGGTCGGTTCCTTGGCCCAGGTCAGCCGGCGGGCCTGCTCGGCCCAGAAGCCGAGCCTGTCAGCCTTGGCCTGTGCATACGCCTCCGCGGTGACGTTGGCGTGCGCTGCCAGGTCGGCGGGGGGCGCGAACCTGCGTTCTTCCTTGAGCAGGTTGGCCAGGCTCTCGTTGCTCACGACATCTCCCTCTCGAAGGGTGTCCGTTGTGTCCCGGGCCACAGCTCATCAGACGCGGGGGTCCGATGACAAGGGTCGCCGGGAAAATTGGTTTAGACCTGTTGTGCGGGGTCGTCAGGTTCCCCTCTGGCAGCGGTCGGGCCTCGCGTTCCGCTGTGGCGGACTGCCTGGCTCATCCCTCGCATGGGTGAAGTAATCAATTGATCGGCTTGTCGTACTAATTCCTTCCCGGTCTCGTGCGACCTTGGCGGCGCTGTCGGTGCAAGCCCGGCGCATCAGCAGAAAACAGCCCACGTCAGCGATTGCCGAGAGAAGGAAGAAGGTGGGCGGAAGATGGCCGCCACCCAGAGGATCGCCGTCGGCGTCTTGGTCGCCGCCGCCTGTGCCTCGCCGCTCGCCGGTTGTGCGACCGGCTCCCACACCTCCCCCTCCCGCGGTTCTCATGGTGCGAAGCAGGCCGCGCCCGGCCCGCAGCAGGGGGTGCCGGCGCCGGGCAGCGTGCTTCGGCTGATCGGCGACGGATCCACCGCGTACACCGGCTCGCAGCCTCATCTGCCCAGACCCGAGCGGCTGAGGCCGGGTCAGAGACCGCCGCAGTTCGTGGTGTTCTCCTGGGACGGCGCGGGCGAGGACGGCCAGGAGCTGTTCTCGCGCTTTCGCCAGGTCGCCAAGGAGAACCACGCGACCATGACGTACTTCCTCAGCGGCGTGTACCTGCTGCCGAAGGAGAAGCGCGACCTGTACAAGCCGCCCCGGCACTCGCCCGGCAGCTCCGACATCGGCTTCAACGACGAGAAGGGGATCGCCGACACCGTCGAGCAGGCCCGGTTGGCCTGGCTGGAGGGCAACGAGATCGGCACCCACTTCAACGGCCACTTCTGCGGGCCCGACGGCGGGGTGGGCACCTGGACGGTGGAGGAGTGGAAGAGCGAGATCGCCCAGGCCAAGCAGTTCGTGAAGTCCTGGAAGACCAACACCGGCATGACGAAGTCGGCGCCGCTGCCCTTCGATTACGACAAGGAGCTGATCGGCGCGCGCACCCCCTGCCTGGAGGGCCGGAAGAACTTCGTCGAGGCGGCCCGCGAACTGGGCTTCCGGTACGACTCCAGCGGGGTGAACGAGCAGGTCTGGCCCAGGAAGAAGCAGGGCCTGTGGGACCTGTCGATGCAGATGGTGCCGTTTCCCGGACACACCTACGAGCAGGTGACCATGGACTACAACTTCATGGTCAACCAGTCCGGCACCCGCACCCAGGGCGACCCGGACAAGTTCCGGTACTGGGGCGACCAGATGCGCGACGGCCTGGTCAAGGGCTTCTACCGGGCCTACGACGGCAACCGCGCGCCGCTGGTCATCGGCAACCACTTCGAGTCCTGGAACGGCGGCACGTACATGCGCGCCGTCGAGGAGACGGTGAAGGAGGTCTGCAACAAGCCCGACGTGCGCTGTGTCTCCTTCCATCAGCTGGCCGACTGGCTGGACGCCCAGGATCCGCGGGTCCTGGAGAAACTGCGCACCCTCCAGGTGGGCGAGGCCCCCAGGCAGGGCTGGGCGTCCTTCCTCTCCGGCCGCCCGGCTCCGGCGCCGAAGGGCGTGCCCGGGGCGCCGGCGGTCCGGCCGTAGCCGCCGGCACGAGCCGGCCCGTGAGCCGTGAGGGCGCGCGCCGGCCGCGGGCGGTGTCCGGGCAGCGGCCGTCACACCGCTGTCGTGGCTTCCGCGCCGAGGCTCTCGCCGAGCACGAAGGCGGGGTCGATCTGGGCCGCCAGGTCGGCCCCGGTGCGTTCGTTGCCCCACGCCTCGGCGTTCTTCAGGTGGAAGTGCACCATCTGCCGGGTGTAGCGCTCCCAGTCGCGGTGCTCGTACGTGGCGTCCGCCGCGGCCCGCAGGGTGTGCAGGGCGCGGGCGTTGGCCTCTTCCAGCAGGTCGAAGCGGGGCGGCCGGCCCTTCTCCATGGCGCGCACCCAGTCCGAGCGGCCGACGGTCACCAGCAGGTCGTCCCCGACCTCCGCGCGCAGGAAGTCGATGTCGTCCTGCTCCTGGACCTTGTTGCCGACGACCTTCAGGGCGACGCCGAAGTCGCGGGCGTACTCCTTGTACTGGCGGTAGACGGAGACCCCCTTCCGGGTCGGTTCGGCGACGAGGAACGTCATGTCGAAGCGGGTGAACATGCCGGAGGCGAAGGAGTCCGAACCCGCCGTCATGTCGACCACGACGTACTCGTCGGGGCCGTCGACGAGGTGGTTCAGGAACAGCTCCACCGCTCCCGTCTTGGAGTGGTAGCAGGCGACCCCCAGGTCGGCGTCCGTGAAGGGGCCGGTGACCATCAAACGGACGGCGCCGCCGTCGAGTTCCACCGGCCGCGCGCAGGCGTCGTAGACCGGATTCGGCTCCCGCACCCGGACCAGCCGCGACCCCTCGCCGGGCGGAGTCGTCTTGATCATCTGGGCGGGGGAGGGGATCCGCGGGTTGCTGCCGCGCAGGTACTCCTTGATCAGGCCCAGCCGTTCGCCCATGGCGGGCAGCGCGGCGGCCTGCGTCTCCTCGAGGCCGAGCGCCGGTCCGAGGTGCTGGTTGATGTCCGCGTCGATGGCGACCACCGGGGCGCCGGCGGCCGCGAGGTGGCGGATGAAGAGGGAGGAGAGCGTGGTCTTGCCACTGCCGCCCTTCCCGACGAAAGCAATTTTCATGTTCACCAAGAGTAGTCAGATGATGGCTGTGCGTGCGGGGAGGGAGTGAAGAAGACCACTCCTTCGAGGGGTCGGCCGATGGGGTGCGTAGGGTCGTACTCATGAGTACGACTGGCGCGAACGCCGACCCGCTCGCGGCCCTGGGCTCGCTGCCCGGAGTCGCCGAATCCGTGGAGTCCGTGCGCAAGGCCGTGGACCGGGTCTACGGGCACCGGATCATGCGGCGGCGCAGCACCGAGATCACCTCCGAGGCCGCGCTGCGCGGAGCCCGCGGCTCCGCCGCACTGTCCGGCGCCGACTGGGCCCTGGAGGAGGTGCGGCGGCGCACCGACTTCGGCGGCGACGCTCAGGCGCGCGTCATGGGCGCCGCGCTCAGACTGTCGGCGGAGGCCGGACAGCTGCTGTCCATCTGGCGGCAGTCACCCCTCAGGGTGCTGGCCCGGCTGCACGTGGTGGCCGCGGCGGCCCAGGGCGACGAGGTCGGCAGGCCGCGCCAGGCCGGCGAGCCGGTGGACGAGCCGCTGGTCGAGCTGCCGCTGCCGGACGCCCGGGAGGTCTCGGGGCGGCTGGAGGGGCTCGCCGAGCTGATCATCGCCGGGACGTCGGCTCCCGCGCTGGTGACGGCGGCCGTGGTGCACGGCGAGCTGCTCGCGCTGCGGCCCTTCGTGTCCCACAACGGGCTGGTCGCGCGCACTGCCGAGCGGATCGTGCTGATCGGCAGCGGCTTGGACCCGAAGGCGGTCTGCCCCGCCGAGGTCGGCCATGCCGAGCTGGGCCGCGCCGCCTATCTGGCCGCGCTGGAGGGATACGTCTCCGGCACCCCCGAGGGCATGGCGGCCTGGATCGCGCACTGCGGCAGGGCGGTCGAACTGGGGGCGCGCGAGTCGACGGCCGTGTGCGAGGCGCTGCAGCGCGGCGCGGCCTGAGGGGCGCCCGGAACAGCCCCCGACGTGGGTTGCGGCGGTACGAGTTCTCGTACCGCCGCTGGCATGTTCACCGAGTTACCATGCGTCCTCGATATGCGCCCATCAGGTCGGGGACTTTGCCCGTCACCTGGTGCGGCTGGCCCGTAATCGACGGGTCGACGTCGCGTGGGTGCCCGGTGTCCATGCGGGGTCCGTGGGGCCACTGCGTAGTGGTAGGGGATCCTCTCGGATGTCCTGTGGTCTCGCGGGCCTAAGGCTTTTGTACCGCGCGCCGCGAAGAAGCGAAAGCCCTGGCTGCCGTTCTTTACTTTCAGGTTCAAACGGGGGTGAATCGGGCGCCCTTCGTGGGGGTGCGCCCGCTCAGGCGGTACTCCGGCGCCGGCTGGCGTACCAGACGAGGCCCGCGGTCGCGGCCGCCGCTGTTATGGCCGCCGCGACCAGCGCCGGACGGGGCGGCACGGAGAGCGCGGGCAGTCGCTTCTTCAGCGGGACCGGCCGGCGGAACTCCAGAACCGGCCACCCGCGCGCGAGTGCCTCCCGGCGCAGCGCGCGGTCCGGGTTCACCGCGTGCGGATGTCCGACGGCCTGGAGCATGGGCAGATCGGTCGCCGAGTCGCTGTAGGCGTAGCAGCGGTCGAGGTCGTAGCCCTCGGACACGGCCAGTTCCCGGATCGCCTCCGCCTTGGTCGGACCGTAGGCGTAGTACTCCACCTCCCCGGTGAAACAGCCGTCCGCGCCGACGACCATGCGCGTGGCCACCACCCGGTCCGCGCCCAGCAGTTCGCCGATCGGCTCGACCACCTCGGCGCCCGAGGTCGACACGATCACCACGTCCCGGCCGGCCGCGTGGTGCTCCTCGATGAGGGAGGCGGCCTCGTCGTAGATGATCGGGTCGATCAGGTCGTGCAGGGTCTCGGCGACGATCTGCCGCACCTGCTGCACGTTCCAGCCGCGGACCAGCGTCGACAGGTACTCGCGCATGCGCTCCATCTGGTCGTGGTCCAGGCCGCCGGCCAGGAAGACGAACTGGGCGTATGCGGTGCGCAGTGCGGCCCTGCGGTTGATCAGCCCGCCTTGGTAGAAGGACTTGCCGAAGGTGAGCGTGCTCGACTTCGCAATGACCGTCTTGTCCAGATCGAAGAAGGCTGCCGCGCGGGGCGAGGAGTGGTTTTCCACGCCCCTGAGCATAGGCGCAGCCCATTCGGCGTAAGGTGGGCGCGTGGGTTTGCCTGAGAGGGCTCTCGGGTACACCATGGAAGTCACGGATCGTTCGCGACCGTGCTAACCCGGTCCGACTCCTCCCCCCCCGAGTCGGCCGTGGAGACGACCCCCGCTCTCCCCCCCGGCGGGGGTCGTCGCATGTCCGGACGGGTTTTCTCCGCTCTCCCCTTTTCCCGCGCGGCCGTGGCGCCGGTACGGCTGCCCCGTGGCCGCCGCTCGCGCACGCACAAGATCCGTTACTGCGGGTAATCATCGCGCTGCTCTGTGGAACTCGCACAGGGATCGGTACAGAGGTCACCGGTATGGGTGACGGCGATATTCACAGCCGCCGAGTTGTCCACAGATTTCGACCAAGATCCACATGATTTCGCGGATCGCTGCACCGTGATTCCAGCGCGCTCGGCCGGGGCGAGTTCATGGCCGGTTCCGATTGCCGCAGCGCCTATGACCGGTTTCCGCCGGCCGCTCATATGGGAGGCCGCTTGCCGGTTCTTCACACCTTTGGGAATCGCGTGGCCGCGGGGGCCACGCGGACCACGCAGCGAAGGGGGAACACCCGTGACCGCAGCCGTCACCCACGACCCGCCGCCCGGCGCCTCCGACCCGCCGGGCCGGCCCCTCATCCTCACCGAGGACGCCGAGCTCCTCGACGACCTGCTGCGCCTGTGCGCAGCCGCCGGCGCCACCCCCGAGGTCCACCACGGCATCCCCGAACACGGCGACGGCTGGGACACGGCCCCGCTCGTGCTCGTCGGCGACGACGCCGTCCGCCGGGTCGGCGGGGCCACACGCCGGCGCGGCGTGGTGCTGGTCGGCCGTGACCAGGACGACCCGGGGGTGTGGCAGCGCGCCGTCGAGATCGGCGCCGACCACGTCCTGATGCTGCCCGACGGCGAACAGTGGCTCGTCGACCGGATCGCCGACGTCGCCGAGGGAGCCGGCCGCCCGGCCCTCACCGTCGGAGTGATCGGCGGCCGGGGCGGGGCCGGCGCCTCCACGCTCGCGTGCGCGCTCGCCGTCACCTCCGCGCGCGAGGGACTGCGCACCCTCCTCGTGGACGCCGATCCGCTCGGCGGCGGACTCGACGTACTCCTCGGCGGGGAGAGCGCCGACGGGCTGCGCTGGCCGGCCTTCGCCGCCTCCCGCGGCCGGGTCGGCGGCGGCGCCCTGGAGGAGTCGCTGCCCGAACTGCACTCCCTGCGCGTGCTCAGCTGGGACCGCGGCGACTGCGTCGCCGTCCCGCCGCAGGCGGTGCGCGCGGTGCTCGCCGCCGCCCGGCGGCGCGGCGGCACGGTCGTGGTGGACCTGCCCCGCCGCCTCGACGACGGAGTGGCCGAAGTCCTCGCCCAGCTCGACCTCGCGCTGCTCGTCGTCCCCGCCGAACTGCGGGCGCTCGCCGCCGCCGGGCGTGTCGCCTCCGCCGTGGGCATGGTCGTGCGCGATCTGCGCGTGGCGGTGCGCGGGCCGTACGCACCCGGGCTGGACGACCAGGAGGTGGCCCGGCTGCTCGGCCTGCCGCTGGCCGGAGAGGTGCCGGTCGAACCGGCGCTGCAGCGCCCCCACGGCGGCGCGAAACCGCCCGGCGCGACCGGACGCGGCCCGCTCGCCCGCTTCTGCGCGACCTTCTGGGAGCGGGCGCTGGCCGAGGCCGGAGGCGCCCGATGACCCTCCCCGGGCTCGACCGCGCGGACGGCGCCGCCCTGCTCGACGGCGTCCGGCGCCGGCTGGCCGAGAGCGGCGCCGAGCCCACCCCGGCGCGCGTGGCCCAGGCCCTGCGCGAACAGGGCCGGGTGCTCGGCGACGCCGAAGTCCTCGGCGCCGCCCGGCAGCTGAGGTCCGAACTCGTCGGCGCGGGCCCGCTGGAGCCGCTGCTCGCCGACCCCGACGTCACCGACGTCTTGGTGTCCGCACCGGACCGGGTGTGGGTCGACCGCGGCGGCGGCCTGGAGCGGGCCCCGGTGACCTTCCCCGACGCGGCGGCCGTACGACGCCTCGCCCAGCGGCTCGCCGCCGTGGCCGGACGCCGGCTGGACGACGCCCGGCCGTGGGCGGACGCCCGGCTGCCCGACGGCACCCGGCTGCACGCGGTGCTTCCTCCGGTCGCCGTCGGCTGCACCTGCCTGGCCCTGCGGGTCGTACGGCCCCGGGCGTTCACGCTGAATGAGCTCGTCGAGGCCGGCACCGTCCCGCCCGGCGGCGACCGCGTCCTCAGGGCGCTGCTCGCGGCCCGGCTGTCCTTCCTCGTCAGCGGCGGCACGGGAAGCGGCAAGACGACCCTGCTCAGCGCCCTGCTGAGCCTGGCCGGACCGGGTGAGCGGCTCGTGCTCGCCGAGGACTCGGCCGAGCTGCGGCCGGACCATCCGCACGTCGTACGGCTGGAGACCCGGCCCGCCAACCAGGAGGGCGCCGGCCTGGTCACCCTGGAGGACCTCGTCCGGCAGGCGCTGCGGATGCGGCCCGACCGGCTGGTCGTCGGAGAGGTCCGCGGACCGGAGGTCGTGCACCTGCTCGCGGCCCTCAACACCGGTCATGAGGGCGGCTGTTGCACGGTCCACGCCAACGCCGCCGCGGACGTCCCGGCACGCCTCGAGGCGCTGGCCACGGCCGCCGGGCTGGACCGGGCCGCGCTGCACAGCCAGCTGGCCGCCGCGCTCTCCGTCGTCCTGCATCTCGTACGGGACCGGTCCGGGCGGCGCCGGATCGCCGAGGTGCACGTCCTGGAGCGGGACGCCTCGGGGCTGGTCCGGACCGTGCCGGCCCTGCGCTGGGGCGAGCGGGCCTTCGCGCGGGAGCGGGGCTGGGAGCGGCTGAGGGACCTGCTCGGGGCCGCGGGCGGGTTCGCGGAGGAGTTCGAGGACGAGTTCGGGGCGGGACCGCGGGCGAGTTCAGGAGCGGGTTCGAGGGTGGGGAGTGGCGGAAGTGATCGGTGAGACCTTCCTGAGTGGCGCGCTGATCTGTCTGGGCGCGCTGGCGTGGCTGCTGGGCGAGCGGCACTGCGGAATGCGGCGGGCGAGGCTGCTGCTCGCGGGTGGTGGCGTGGTGGCGACCGGCCCTCCCCGCGTGGAGCGCGCCCTCGGCTGCCTGCGGCGGACGAGGAGCCGATGGGGCTCCGAGTGGTGGGCGCTCGCCGCCGGTCTGCTGCTCGGACTGGTGGGGGCCTCGCTGCTTCCGGTCGTCGCGGGGGCGGCCGGGGTGCCGGTGCTGCGCCGGGTACGGCTGGCCCGGCAGGCCCGCCGCGTCCGACAGCGCCGGGCGGACGCGGTGATCGCCCTGTGCGGGGCGCTCGCCGGGGAGGTGCGCGCCGGACGGCAGCCGGGCGAGGCGTTGCTGCGGGCGGCGCAGGACTCCGGCGGGCTCGGCGAGGCGCAGGCGGCCGTGGTCGCGGCGGCGCGGTTCGGCGGGGACGTGCCCGGCGCGCTCGCCGCGGCGGCCAGGCAGCCGGGCGCCGAGGGCCTGCTCGGCCTGGCCGCGTGCTGGCGGGTGGCCGTGGACCAGGGCGCCGGACTCGCGGCCGGCCTGGACCGGCTGGAGGCCGCCCTGCGTGCCGACCGGGACCAATGGGCGGACCTGCACGCCCAGTTGGCAGGTGCCCGAGCGACCGCAGTGCTCCTCGCCGTGCTCCCTGCCCTCGGTCTCCTCCTCGGCACGGCCATGGGCGCGGCCCCCCTCCACGTCCTGCTCCACACCGGCGCCGGCCTCGGCTGCCTGGCGATCGGGTCCGCCTTCGAGATCGCCGGCCTGTGGTGGGCCGGGCGGATCGTACGCGGAGCGGGGGCCGGGTGAGTGGGGGCCTGGTGGGTGGGGGCTGTGCGGACTGTGCGGGGAGAGCGGACGGTATGAGCGGGGAAGTTGTCCACAGGCTGGGGATGGTCGGGGTTCTTGCATCGGCCCTCGGCTGGGCGGTTCTGCGGCTGGACCTGGTCCGGCGGCGGCGCCGGGCGCGGCGGCGGGTGGCCGAGCTGCTGGGGTCACAAGTGCCGGCGGGTCGACCGCGGTTCGCGGCCGCGGGCGCGGTGCGGCGGTGGCCGGCCCCCGCCATGGCGGCGTGCGGAGTGTGGGTGCTGGTCGGCGGGGTGACCGGAGCCGCGCTGGGGCTGGGCGCCGGAGCCGTGCTGTGGCGGTGGTGGAGCCGGCAACTGGCCTCCGGGCGGACTGAACCGGTCGATACGGCCGAAGCGGTACGGCAACTTCCGCTGGCCGCCGATCCGTTGGCCGCCTGTGTCGCCGCCGGCGCCGGTCCCGTGATCGCCGCGCAGGCGGTGGGTGAGGCGCTCGGCGGGCCGGTCGGTCAGGCGCTGGCGCGGGGTGCGGCCGAGGTGCGGCTGGGCGGTGAACCGGCGGGCGCCTGGCATCGGTTGGCCGAACTGCCCGGCGCCGGGGCGCTGGCGCGGCTGCTGGAGCGGGCCGACGAATCGGGGCTCCCGGCGGCAGGGCCGGCGGCCCGTCTCGCCTCCGACGCACGCGCCCACTGGACCCGCGCGGCGACGGCCCGCGCCCGGCGGGCAGGCGTGCTGATCTCCGCGCCGGTGGGTCTGTGCTTCCTGCCCGCCTTCATCGCGGTCGGCGTGCTGCCCGTCGTGATCGGACTGGCGGGCGGGGTGACGGGAGGCAGATGAGACGGAGGGGAGCCGACGAGATCGCGGCGAGCCGCGAAGCAAGGAAAGAACGACAGACCGAAGACCACTGAACTTCACGGGGGTTGGAATGCGCAAGCACAGGAAGATCGAGGAAATGACGGCGCGGCTGCGGCGGAAGGGCCGCGAGGACGCCGGAATGGTGACGTCCGAGTACGCGATGGGGATCATCGCGGCCGTCGGGTTCGCGGTGCTGCTCTACGAGGTCGTCACCAGCGGCCAGGTCCGGGGCGAACTGCAGGACATCGTGAAGAAGGCCCTCAGTGCGCGGATGTGAGCGAGGCGGGGACCGGGGGTTCGTGACCGCGGAGGCGGCCGTGGTGCTGTGCGTACTGGTGGCCTTCACGATGGCGCTGGTCTGGGGACTGCTCCTGGTGTCCGCCCAGATCCGGTGCGTGGACGCCGCCCGCATCGGCGCCCGGGCCGCCGCCCGGCAGGATCCCGCCGACGCGGTGATCACGGTGACCCGGGAGGCGGCGCCGCGCGGGGCGCGGGTGGCGGTGAGACGGGAGGGCGGCCAGGTGCGGGTGACGGTGGTGGCCAGGCCGCCGGTGCTGAGCGGACTGCCGTTCGAACTCCGGGAGGAGGCCGTCGCACCGGTCGAGGAGACGGCGCCGACGGGGGAGGCGGGACAGTGAGGCAGGGGCATGCGCTCCGCACGCTCGCCGTGACGAGGAGCCGGGGGCACGGCTGCTTAAGACACGGCGACCAGGGTTACGCCACCGTCTGGAGCCTGGGGGCGATGGCGGTGCTGTGCCTGGTGTTCGGCGCCGTGCTGGCGCTCGGGCAGGCCGTCGTCGTCCGGCACCGGGCGGCCGGGGGCGCGGACCTGGCGGCGCTCGCGGCGGCGGCCCACTGGGACGAGGGCGGCACGGCGGCCTGCGCGCGGGCCGAGCGGGTGGCGGCGGCCCAGGGGGTACGGCTGGTGCGGTGCACGGTCGCCGGCGAGATCTCGGACGTGACGGCGGCCTCGGGAGAGGGGCCGTTCACAGCGGAGGCGAGGGCGAGGGCGGGCCCGTCGGGGCCGGTACCGGAGAGATCCGCGCCGGCCGGCCCCAGGCCCGGAGGAGGACCGGTGCCGGCCGGACCGGTGCAGGCCGGCCCCGTCGACCACGGGACGCCGTCAGGATGAGGCACCCGCTCAGGCCCCGGTCGCCGGCCCCCGTGTCGGCTCGGGCGTCTGCGATTCGGCCGTTTCCTCCACCGTTTCCTCCTCCGGTTTCTCATCCGGCGCTCCCCGCAGCAGCACCGTGAGGAGCCGTACCGCCCCCCTCTTGTGCAGTGGGTCGTTGCCGTTGCCGCACTTGGGGGACTGGATGCAGGACGGGCAGCCGGCCTCGCACTCGCAGGAGGCGATGGCCTCGCGGGTCGCGGTGAGCCAGGCGCGGGCGGTGCGGAAGGCGCGCTCGGCGAAGCCCGCCCCGCCCGGGTGGCCGTCATACACGAAGACCGTGGGCAGCAGGGTGTCCGGGTGCAGCGGCACGGACACGCCGCCGATGTCCCAGCGGTCGCAGGTCGCGAAGAGGGGGAGCATGCCGATGGAGGCGTGTTCGGCGGCGTGCAGGGAGCCGCCGAGGATCTCCGGGTTGATCCGGGCCTCGTCCAGCTGGTCGTCGGTGACCGTCCACCACACCGCGCGGGTGCGCAGCGTACGAGGAGGGAGGTCGAGTTTGGTCTCACCGAGCACTTCGCCGGTGATGAGGCGTCTGCGCAGGTAGGAGACGACCTGGTTGGTGACCTCCACCGAGCCGTAGCAGAGGCGGCCGGCGCCCCAGGGGATCTCGGTGTCGGTCTCCAGGATGGAGATGGAGGTGGTGTCGCGGGCGACCGTGGAGTACGGCGGGTCGGTCTGTTCGACCAGGGCGACCGATTCCTCCAGGTCCAGCCGGCGTACCAGGTAGGTGCGGCCCTGGTGGAGGTGGACCGCGCCCTCGTGGACCGCGGAGTGCGCGGCGCCCGCGTCGACCGTGCCGAGCAGGCGGCCGGTGCCGGACTCGACGACCTGCACCGGGCGCCCGCCCGCGCCCCGGATGTCGGTCAGGTCGGCGGCCCGCTCCCGGCGCGTCCAGTGCCAGGCCTTCGTCCGCCGGCGCAGCAGCTTCGCGGCCTCCAGCTGCGGCAGCACGTCCGCGCAGGCCGGGCCGAAGAGGTCCAGGTCGTCCTCGGTCAGCGGGAGTTCCGCGGCGGCGGCGCACAGGTGCGGGGCGAGGACGTAAGGGTTGTCGGGGTCGAGGACCGTCGATTCCACCGGCTGGTCGAACAGGGCCTCGGGGTGGTGGACGAGGAAGGTGTCCAGCGGGTCGTCGCGGGCCACCAGCACCGCCAGCGCGCCCTGCCCGGAGCGGCCCGCACGGCCCGCCTGCTGCCACAGGGACGCCCGGGTGCCCGGATAGCCGGCGATGACCACCGCGTCCAGGCCGGAGACGTCCACGCCCAGCTCCAGGGCCGTCGTGGCGGCGAGCCCGAGGAGTTCGCCGGAGTGCAGGGCCCGCTCCAGGGCGCGGCGCTCCTCGGGGAGGTAGCCGCCCCGGTAGGCCGCGACACGCCGGACCAGGGAGCGGTCGACGTCGGCGATCTTCTCCTTGGCGATGACCGAGATCAGCTCGGCGCCGCGCCGGGACCGCACGAAGGCCACCGAGCGGACGCCCTGCACCGTGAGGTCGGTCAGCAGGTCGGCGGTCTCGGCGGTGGCGGTACGCCGCACGGGTGCGCCCTTCTCGCCGTGCAGCTCGGTGAGCGGGGGCTCCCAGAGGGCGAAGACGAGTTCGCCGCGCGGGGAGGCGTCGTCGGCGACCTCGGTCACCGGCAGGCCGGTCAGCCGGCGGGCGGCGACGGCGGGCTCGGCGGCGGTCGCCGAGGCCAGCAGGAAGACGGGCGAGGCGCCGTAGCGGGCGCACAGGCGGCGCAGCCGGCGCAGCACCTGGGCGACGTGCGAGCCGAACACGCCCCGGTAGGTGTGGCACTCGTCGATGACGACGTACTTCAGCGACTTCAGGAAGGAGGACCAGCGCGGGTGGGACGGGAGTATTCCGCGGTGCAGCATGTCGGGGTTGGTCAGGACGTAGTTGGCGTACTGGCGGATCCACTCCCGTTCCTCGAAGGGGGTGTCGCCGTCGTACACGGCCGGGCGTACCGCGGTGCCCAGCGGCTGTGAAAGTTCCTTCACCGACCGGCACTGGTCCGCCGCAAGCGCCTTGGTGGGGGCCAGGTACAGCGCGGTGGCCCCTCGGCCGTTCGGAGCCTCGGCGCCGTCCAGAAGGGTGGACAGGACGGGCACCAGGTAGGCCAGGGACTTGCCGGAGGCGGTGCCGGTGGCGACGACCACCGAGTCGCCGTCCAGGGCGTGCTCGGCGGCCAGCGCCTGGTGCGCCCAGGGATGCTCGATGCCGCACGCCTGGACGGCCGCGATCACCTCGGAGCGAATCCGGTGAGGCCAGACGGCATGGCGGCCCGCGCGCGGGGGCAAGTGCTCCGTATGGGTGATGCGCGCAGCCCGGCTCGGCCCGGAGGCGAGCCGGTCCAGGACCGTCCCCGGGGACGGGCGCGATGCCGGGTCCGCCGGGGATCGATCGGATCGGTGATTCTTGGCCATCGGCACCGAGTGTGTCACTGGCGTGACGGACAATGGAGCCAAGGCGTCGTGCACGCCTGCCGGTAAGTGATTGAATGCCATCGCGGCTGGCGATGCGTCCCGGGGGCCGCCGAGGTGTCCCGAGGGGCGACCGCTCGATAGCAAGGTGCTGGAGGATCCGTGGACCTGTCCCTGTCGACCCGTACCGTCGGCGATCGTACGGTCGTCGAGGTCGGTGGCGAAATCGATGTATACACCGCGCCGAAGCTGCGCGAGCAGCTGGTCGAGCTGGTGAACGACGGCAATTTCCACCTCGTCGTCGACATGGAGGGCGTGGACTTCCTCGACTCCACCGGACTCGGCGTGCTGGTCGGCGGCCTGAAGCGGGTGCGTGCCCATGAGGGCTCGCTGCGCCTGGTCTGCAACCAGGAGCGCATTCTCAAGATCTTCCGTATCACCGGCCTCACCAAGGTGTTCCCGATCCACACCTCGGTCGAGGAAGCGGTGGCGGCCACCGACTGACCCCGGACCGGTCACCGGCGCCCGGCTCCCGTGCGAGTCCGGACGTCGGCCGGTCCCGTCCGGCCCGTAGCGTTCGCGGCCGGCGCGTCGACCCATTCCGTCCCGGGCCCCCGAGCGGCCCGGGGCACAGAAGCACAGCAGGGGGTGCGGGCTCTCGGCGGCCCCGCCCCCGACCGCACGCCCGTAGTCGCGAGGGGGATGCATGGCCACCGTCGAACTCCGCTTCAGCGCGCTGCCGGAGCACGTCCGGACCGCCCGCCTGGTGGCGGCCGCGGTGGCACGCAGGGCCGGGGTGGACGAGGCCGTCCTGGACGAGGTCCGGCTCGCCGTGGGCGAGGCCTGCTCGCGTGCCGTCGGACTGCATCAGAGCAGCGGGATCACCGCGCCCGTGAAGGTGGCGCTGATCGAAGAGGAGAAACAGTTCTCCATCGAGGTCGGCGACGAGGCGCCGCACGCCGCGCCGGGCGGCGCGCCCGGCGGGCAGGACGGCGACGCGGAGGTCGAGGAGGACGAGATGGGCCTCGCGGTCATCAGCGGCCTCGTCGACGACGTCCAGGTCACCACCGGACACGACGGCGGTCTGATCCGCATGACCTGGCCCACCGCACCACCGGCCACGACGCTCGTCTGAAGCGCCGTAGCACCACGTCACGAGGGCCCTGCCGAGCAGGGCCCTCGGTGTTTTTCCGCCCGTCCGGCGGACCGCCCTCAATTCGTGAAGAAATTCACGATCATTGCCAATGGCTTGAGGGCATTACTCCATTCGGGTTGTCCGGCCAGATCTCGATCATTTGCCGATGAGTCGCCGGAGGCTAATTCCGTTTACCGCGCCCTGTTTAGATCACACTGAGGTACCTAGAATCCCCACATCTTGAGCTCAGCCCAAGCGTCAAGGAGGACGAATGGCGGGGCTTTCTACCCCTCAATCGGGTCACCTCACATCCCTCGCGGCCGCAGTCCTGACCGACGACAACCGGATCATCGTGGCCGTCATCGCGGCGGTCGCCCTGGCCGCGCTGGTGGTCGCGGGGATCCTGGTGCGCCAGGTGCTGGCAGCCGGCGAGGGCACCGACAGCATGAAGCGGATCGCCGAGGCGGTCCAGGAAGGCGCGAAGGCGTATCTCGCGCGCCAGTTGCGCACGCTCGGCGTATTCGCCGTCGTCGTGTTCTTCCTGCTCATGCTGCTGCCCGCGGACGACTGGAATCAGCGTGCCGGACGCTCGGTGTTCTTCCTGATCGGCGCCGCGTTCTCGGCGGCCACCGGCTATATCGGCATGTGGCTCGCCGTGCGCAGCAATGTGCGCGTCGCCGCGGCCGCCCGCGAAGCCACCCCGGGGCCCGGCGAACCGCAAAAGGATCTCACCACCGTCTCGCACACCGCGATGAAGATCGCATTTCGTACGGGCGGCGTCGTCGGCATGTTCACGGTGGGGCTCGGCCTGCTGGGCGCCTCCTGCGTGGTGCTGGTGTACGCGGCCGACGCTCCGAAGGTGCTGGAGGGCTTCGGCCTCGGCGCCGCCCTGATCGCCATGTTCATGCGTGTGGGCGGCGGCATCTTCACCAAGGCCGCCGACGTCGGCGCCGACCTGGTCGGCAAGGTCGAGCAGGGCATTCCGGAGGACGATCCGCGCAATGCCGCGACCATCGCCGACAACGTGGGCGACAACGTCGGCGACTGTGCGGGCATGGCGGCCGACCTGTTCGAGTCGTACGCCGTGACCCTGGTGGCCGCCCTGATCCTGGGCAAGGCCGCCTTCGGCAACTCCGGCCTCGCCTTCCCGCTGCTGGTGCCCGCGATCGGCGTCCTCACGGCGATGATCGGCATCTTCGCGGTCGCCCCGCGGCGCGCCGACCGCAGCGGCATGACGGCGATCAACCGCGGCTTCTTCATCTCCGCGGTGATCTCCCTCGCGCTGGTCGCGATCGCGGTCTTCGTCTACCTGCCGTCGAAGTACTCGGCCCTCAAGGGCGTCTCCGACGCGGCGATCAGGGCCAAGGACGGCGATCCGCGGATCCTCGCCCTGGTCGCGGTGGCCATCGGCATCCTGCTCGCCGCCGTCATCCAGCAGCTGACCGGCTACTTCACCGAGACCAGCCGCCGCCCGGTCAGGGACATCGGCAAGACGTCCCTGACCGGACCGGCCACGGTCGTGCTGTCCGGCATCTCGGTGGGCCTGGAATCCGCCGTCTACACCGCGCTGCTCATCGGGCTCGGCGTGTACGGCGCGTTCCTGCTCGGCGGTACGTCGATCATGCTGGCGCTGTTCGCGGTGGCGCTGGCCGGCACCGGTCTGCTCACCACGGTCGGCGTGATCGTCGCCATGGACACCTTCGGCCCCGTCTCCGACAACGCGCAGGGCATCGCCGAGATGTCCGGCGACGTGGAGGGCGCGGGCGCGCAGGTGCTCACCAACCTGGACGCGGTCGGCAACACGACCAAGGCCATCACCAAGGGCATCGCCATCGCCACCGCCGTGCTCGCCGCGTCGGCGCTGTTCGGGTCGTACCGCGACGCGATCACCACCAACGTGCAGGACGTCGGCGAGAAGCTCACCGGGCCGGGGGCGCCGCTCAGCCTGTCCCTGGACATCTCGCAGCCCAGCAACCTCGTCGGCCTCATCGCGGGCGCCGCGGTCGTCTTCCTCTTCTCCGGACTGGCCATCAACGCCGTGTCGCGGTCGGCCGGTTCGGTGGTGTTCGAGGTGCGGCGGCAGTTCCGTGAGAAGCCCGGGATCATGGACTTCACCGAGAAGCCCGAGTACGGCAAGGTCGTCGACATCTGCACCAAGGACGCCCTGCGGGAGCTGGCCACGCCCGGTCTGCTCGCCGTGATGGCGCCCATCTTCGTCGGGTTCACGCTCGGCGTCGGCTCGCTCGGCTCCTATCTCGCCGGCGCGATCGGCGCGGGCACGCTGATGGCGGTGTTCCTGGCCAACTCCGGCGGCGCCTGGGACAACGCCAAGAAGCTGGTGGAGGACGGCCACCACGGCGGCAAGGGCAGCGAGGCCCATGCGGCCACGGTGATCGGCGACACCGTCGGCGACCCCTTCAAGGACACCGCGGGCCCGGCGATCAACCCGCTGCTGAAGGTCATGAATCTGGTGTCGCTGCTGATCGCGCCCGCGGTCATCAAGTTCTCCTACGGCAGCGACAAGAACCTGGGCGTGCGGATCGGGGTCGCGATCCTCGCCCTGGCCGTGATCGTCGTCGCGGTGTACGTCTCCAAGCGGCGCGGAATCGCCGTCGGCGACGACGACAGTGCCGAACGGGTCTCCAACTCACCGAACACGGCGGTGGTTTCCTGACCCTTCCGGAAAGTTCCTGCTCAACGGCCGGGTGGGCGGCGCGTGCTGACGCGTCGCCCGCCCGCCGCCGTCCGCGGGCCGCCCGAGGTCTTCTGTGGGCTCGCCCACGTGGTGAGCCTTCTCTCTCATGGTGTAAAGCATCACAAAGGGCGCCTTGGGGGCGTACGGGGTGCGGAGGGTGTGCGTCCGCCGTGTAGGGTCCGTGGGCCGAGAGCCATGGAAGGGACCAATCCGGTGAACAAGAAGCTCACGGCCGCACTGTCCGGCGGTGCGGTACTGGTGGTGGCGCTGACGGGATGCAGCAGCGGCGGCGGTGACAAGGGGCCCGACCCCAAGCTGGTCGCCTGGGCCAAGTCGGTGTGCGACGCGGTGCCCGCTCAGGACGCGAAGATCAAGGCGGCGAACGCGGCGATCAGCACGACGGCCGCGGACACCGCCAAGCCCGAGACGCTCCAGAAGACGGACTCGCAGGCCTTCCAGGACATGGCCGACGGCTACAAGGCGATAGCCACCGCCGTGAAGGGCGCGGGAGCGCCCCCCGGCGTGAACGACGGCGCCCAGCGGCTGCGGGACGTCGTGAACAGCTTCGACGGCCTGTCCGCCTCCTACGCCGACCTGAAGAAGCAGGTCGACGCGCTGGACACCAAGGACCAGGCCAAGTTCGCCTCCGGGCTGCACGACATCGCCGTGAAGATGACCGACCTGGAGAAGCAGCACCAGAGCGGCACCGCCGCGCTGGAGAAGCTCCAGCAGGGCGACGTCAAGGACGCCATCGCCCAGCAGGCCAGCTGCAAGAAGGTCGCGGCGACGGCCTCGGCGGCGTCCTCCGCGTCGCCGTCGGCGGGCTGACCGGACACTCCGCAGAGCCACCGGGCAGGGCGCCCCCCCCACCGGCAGGAGGCAGGCAGCAGGCGTGCTCAGGCCGCCCGCGTCAGGTGCCGCGGGTCACAATGGGGGCGTGACTGACACCGGACTCGCTTCCCTGCCCGCTTCCGACCGGCCCGACATCGCCGCGCGCCTGCGGGACGCGCTGCTGGCCGCCTCGTTCACCGCCGACGGGCTGCTCGACCTGCTCGGCGCCCCCGCGTACGCGGCGCTGGCCCGCAGCGAGACCGTGCCCGCCCTGCGGGCGACCCGTGGCGACGCCCCGCTGGAGACGCTCGTACGGCTGTTCCTGCTCCAGCAGCCGGTGCCGTACGCGCGCGTGGCGGCCGTGCTGCCGGCCGAGGAGGCCGTGGAAGCCGGGTGGCTCACGCGCGTGGGCGGCGACGAGGTGGCCGCGACCGTGGACGTACGACCCTACGGCGGCCCCGGCGGCGAGGACTGGTTCATCGTCTCCGACCTGGGCTGCGCGGTCGGCGGGGCGGGCGGCATCGGACAGCGCGACGAGGGCGTCGTCCTGGGCGTCGGCGGCGCCTCCACGACCCTCGCCGGCATCACCGTCCGCACGCCGGTCGCTTCCGCGCTGGACCTGGGCACCGGCTCCGGGATCCAGGCGCTGCACGCCGCCCAGCACGCCACGCGCGTCACGGCGACCGACCTCAACCCGCGCGCCCTGCACATCACCGGGCTCACCCTCGCGCTCTCCGGCGCGCCCGCCGCCGACCTGCGCGAGGGGTCCCTGTTCGAGCCGGTCCGCGACGACGAGACCTTCGACCTGATCGTCTCCAACCCGCCGTTCGTCATCTCGCCCGGCGCTCGCCTCACCTACCGGGACGGCGGGATGGGCGGGGACGATCTGTGCCGCTCGCTCGTTCAGCAGGCGGGGGAACGGCTGAACGAGGGCGGGTTCGCGCAGTTCCTCGCCAACTGGCAGCACGTGGCAGGGGAGGACTGGCAGGACAGACTCAGGTCGTGGGTGCCCCGCGGGTGCGATGCCTGGATCGTGCAGCGCGAGGTGCAGGACGTCACGCAGTACGCCGAGCTGTGGCTGAGGGACGCCGGTGACCACCGCGGGGACCCGGCGGAGTACCAGGCGCGGTACGACGCCTGGCTCGACGAGTTCGAGGCGCGCAAGGTCAAGGCGGTCGGCTTCGGCTGGATCACCCTGCGCCGGACGGGTTCCGCCGAGCCCGTCGTCACGGTGGAGGAGTGGCCGCACCCGGTCGAGCAGCCCCTCGGGGACACGATCCGGGCGCACTTCGAGCGCCTGGACTATCTCCGGGACCACGACGACGCGGCGCTGCTCGACAGCCGCTTCAGGCTCACCGCAGAGGTGGTCCAGGAGCAGGTCGGGCTGCCCGGCGCCGAGGACCCGGAGCATGTGGTGCTGCGCCAGCACCGGGGGATGCGCCGGGCCACGAAGGTGGACACGGTCGGCGCCGGGTTCGCGGGCGTCTGCGACGGCACGCTGAGCGCGGGCCGCATCCTGGACGCCATCGCCCAGCTCGTGGGCGAGGACCCGGTCGTCCTCCGCGACCGGACGCCCGCCCAGATCCGCCTGCTGGTGGAACAGGGCTTCCTGGAGCCGGTGCGCTGAGCCGGCCGGGCACGGGCCGGCCTCCCGAGGTGAGGTCTGCGACGGCCTGCGCCGCCTGGGGCAGGCCGCGTACCCGTGCCGTCGTAGCCGCACCGGGACGACGTCATGGCCCGCGCCCGGATCGTCGTCGTACGCCGGTGCGACACCTCGGCGCGCACGGCGGCGCCCGGCGTGACGCCGCCCGCGCACGCCGGTGGCGTGCGCCCCGAGATACCGGCGCGGACCGGCGGCATGCGCCCTGAGACGCCGGCGCCCGGAAAACGGCCGGAAAAATATGGCGCCACGCCCACTCGGGGAGTTTTTCGGGTCTGTGTTCGATATCACCGGTGGCTCTTCGTTCACCGTGACGTCGCCCGCGCGTCGCTCGCCCGTGCCAGTCTCGCGGCGCGACAGGGCCGGACGGCACGAAAGGGCGGGCGGGGGATGGACAGCGGGCCGGCGATCTTCACGGGAACGGTGTTCGCCCTGTTCGGAGGCGCCTTGCTGGCCTGGACCGGCACCCGCCTCAGGCGCCGCGCGCCGGTGGCCCACGGTGTGAACCCCATCGCATCCGCGGCGCTCGCGAGCGTGGCCGGGGCCGGTGCGCTCGCCCTCGGCGTGTACTGCCTCACGCGGCTCTGACATCGGCGGGCGCATGATGGCGTCCGTGCGGCGAGAGTAAGGGGAGCACCACGCTCCGGACATGCCGCGCGTGGGTACCCGGCAGTCCGGGCGGCAGGAATGCCGGTAGTCGGGTTACCGTTCGAGTGGCCGTTGCGGGCTTTTCCCGTTTGACACGGGGGCGGGATGTACCGTCACACTCCGCAGCGTCACACGTGCCAGCAGTACGCCGCGACCCCGGGACCAAGGCCTGGGGAGGCCCAAGCGTCGACCGGAGAGAAGAGCGAAGTTGTCCCCGACCAGCGAGACCGCACAGGGCGGCCGCCGACTCGTCATCGTCGAGTCGCCTGCCAAGGCGAAGACGATCAAGGGCTACCTCGGCCCCGGCTACGTAGTCGAGGCGAGCGTCGGGCACATCCGCGACCTCCCCAACGGCGCCGCGGAGGTGCCGGAGAAGTACACCGGCGACGTCCGCCGTCTCGGTGTGGACGTAGACCATGACTTCCAGCCGATCTATGTGATCAACGCTGACAAGAAGGCGCAGGTCAAGAAGCTCAAGGACCTGCTGAAGGACTCCGACGAGCTCTTCCTCGCCACCGACGAGGACCGGGAGGGCGAGGCGATCGCCTGGCACCTCCAGGAGGTCCTCAAGCCGAAGATCCCGGTCAAGCGGATGGTCTTCCACGAGATCACCAAGGACGCGATCCGCGAGGCCGTCGCCAACCCGCGCCAGCTCAACAAGAAGCTGGTCGACGCCCAGGAGACCCGCCGCATCCTCGACCGCCTGTACGGCTACGAGGTCTCGCCGGTCCTGTGGAAGAAGGTCATGCCCCGGCTGTCGGCCGGCCGTGTCCAGTCCGTCGCCACACGGCTCGTGGTCGAGCGGGAGCGCGAGCGCATCGCCTTCCGTTCCGCCGAGTACTGGGATCTGACGGGCACTTTCGCGACCGGCCGCGCGGGAGACCCGTCGGACCCGTCGTCGCTGGTCGCCCGCCTGCAGACCGTCGAGGGCAGGCGGATCGCGCAGGGCCGCGACTTCGACTCGGTCGGACGGCTCAAGAGCGAGAACACCCTGCACCTCGACGAGGCGACCGCCCGCGCCCTCGCCGCCGCTCTGGAGAACACCCGCTTCTCCGTGCGCTCCGTCGAGTCCAAGCCGTACCGCCGCTCGCCGTACGCCCCCTTCCGTACGACGACGCTGCAGCAGGAGGCCAGCCGCAAGCTCGGCTTCGGCGCCAAGGCGACCATGCAGATCGCCCAGAAGCTGTACGAGAACGGCTACATCACGTACATGCGTACGGACTCCACCACGCTGAGCGACACGGCGATCGCGGCGGCCCGCGCGCAGGTCACCCAGCTCTACGGCGTCGACTACCTCCCGCCGCAGCCGCGCACGTACGCCGCCAAGGTCAAGAACGCGCAGGAGGCCCACGAGGCGATCCGCCCCTCGGGCGACCGTTTCCGCACTCCCGCCGAGACCGGCCTGACCGGCGACCAGTTCAAGCTGTACGAGCTGATCTGGAAGCGGACCGTCGCCTCCCAGATGAAGGACGCGACCGGCAACAGCGTGACGGTGAGGATCGGCGGCACCGCCGCCGACGGCCGGGACGTCGAGTTCAGCGCCTCCGGCAAGACGATCACCTTCCACGGCTTCCTGAAGGCCTACGTGGAGGGCGCCGACGACCCGAACGCCGAGCTGGACGACCGCGAGCGCCGGCTGCCGCAGGTCGCCGAGGGCGACGCGCTGTCCGCCGAGGAGATCACGGCAGACGGCCACGCCACCAAGCCCCCGGCCCGCTACACCGAGGCCTCCCTCGTCAAGGAGCTGGAAGAGCGCGAGATCGGCCGCCCGTCGACGTACGCGTCGATCATCGGCACGATCCTCGACCGCGGCTACGTCTTCAAGAAGGGCACCGCCCTGGTGCCGTCCTTCCTGTCCTTTGCCGTGGTCAACCTCCTGGAGAAGCACTTCGGGCGGCTCGTCGACTACGACTTCACCGCCAGGATGGAGGACGACCTCGACCGCATCGCCGCCGGTCAGGCCCAGGCCGTGCCGTGGCTGAAGCGCTTCTACTTCGGCGAGGGACACAACGGCGTCGGCGACGCGGCCGATGCCGGCAACGGCGACGGGGACCACCTCGGCGGTCTCAAGGAGCTGGTGACCGACCTGGGCGCGATCGACGCCCGCGAGGTGTCGTCGTTCCCGGTGGGCAACGACATCGTGCTCCGCGTGGGCCGTTTCGGTCCCTACATCGAGCGCGGCGAGAAGGACACCGAGGAGCACCAGCGCGCCGACATCCCGGCCGACCTCGCGCCGGACGAGCTGACCGTCGAGCTGGCCGAGAAGCTGCTGGCCGAGCCCAGCGGCGACCGCGAGCTGGGCGCCGACCCGGCCACCGGCCACACGATCGTCGCCAAGAAGGGCCGCTACGGCCCCTACGTCACCGAGGTCCTCCCCGAGGGCACCCCGAAGACCGGCAAGAACGCGGTCAAGCCGCGCACGGCGTCGCTGTTCAAGTCGATGTCGCTCGACACGGTGACGCTCGACGACGCCCTGAAGCTGATGTCGCTGCCGCGCGTCGTCGGCACCGACGCCGACGGCCAGGAGATCACCGCGCAGAACGGCCGCTACGGCCCGTACCTGAAGAAGGGCACGGACTCGCGCTCGCTGCAGTCCGAGGACCAGCTCTTCACGATCACGCTGGAGGAGGCGCAGGCGATCTACGCCCAGCCCAAGCAGCGCGGGCGCGCCGCCGCCAAGCCGCCGCTGAAGGAGCTGGGCGAGGACCCGGTCTCCGGCAAGCCGGTCGTGGTCAAGGACGGCCGCTTCGGTCCGTACGTCACCGACGGCGAGACCAACGCGACCCTGCGCTCCGGCGACAGCGTGGAGACGATCACCCCCGAGCGCGGCTTCGAACTGCTCGCCGAGAAGCGCGCGAAGGCCCCCGCCAAGAAGACGGCGAAGAAGGCCGCCACCAAGGCCCCGGCCAAGAAGACCGCCGCCAAGAAGACGGCGGCGAAGAAGACGGCGACGAGCGCTGCCGCGAAGAAGACGGCGGCCAAGAAGACCACCACCAAGAAGGCGACGGCCGCGAAGGCCACGGCTTCCGGCTCGGAGGACTGACGCCGCCGACGCGGGTGCCGCCGGTTCCTGGTGTTCCAGGGGCCGGCGGCGTTCTGTTCGAGGGGTGGCGAGGGTCGGCAGAGGGGCGGCAGAAGGCCGGCAGAGGGTCGGCTTGAGGGGGCGCACCAGGCCGGCACGCGCTCCGGACGGCGGCAGGGGGCCGTGGTCGGACCGCTTCGGCTTCGCAAGTGAACGCCTCCGCATCACTTTGGTGTCGGGGCGTGCACATGCCAGGAGAGGCGAGGTGTGGTGTCGGCGGCTGCGGATAGGCTGAACGCATGACGCGAGCCGAGCAGCCAACGGCCCCCACCACAGCTCCGGACGACGCCCTGGTCGCGGACTCCCGCGAGCGCGCCGTCCGTTCACTGCTGCGCCGCCCTCAGCTGAGGCGCCTGTGGAGCGCACAGCTGGTCAGCGGTGTCGGCGACACCCTCGCACTCCTCGTCCTGGTCGTCCTGGTCCTCCAGGCGGCGATCGCCCAGGGCGCCTTCGGAGGCGGATACCGGGGTGTCGCGTTCGCAGTGGCGACGGTCTTCGCGGCGCGGGTCCTCGCCGCTCTGCTCTTCGGCGCGGTCCTCCTCGGCCCCCTGAGCTCGCTCACCGCCCAGGAGGGCCCGCTCGACCGCCGCTGGACCATGGTCGGCGCCGACGGCGTGCGCGCCGCCCTGCTGATCGTCGCCCCCCTGTGGATCGACTGGACCCCGGACAACGCACCGGCCGTCCTCCTCGTCACCGCCTTCGTCACCGGCGTCGCCGAGCGCCTGTGGACGGTGTGCCGGGAGAGCGCGGCCCCGGCCCTGCTGCCCGGCCCGCCCCCGGAGGGCGCCACCGTACGGCCGCTGCCCGACCACATGGACGCCCTGCGCCGTCTGTCGCTGCGCACCGGTTTCGTCGCCGTCCCGCTGGCCGCCGCCGCGCTGGTCGTCGCCGGGCTGCTGAACAACCTCCTGGGCACCGGCGTGGCCTGGTTCGACCAGCACCACGCGGCCCTCGGGTCGTATGTGGCGGCCGGCCTGTTCGCGGCCTCCCTGTCGCTGCTGACCTTCCTCGAACTGCCCGCGGTGCGCACCCCCCGCGCGCGGTCCCCGCTGGAGGGCCTGCGCCGCCCGCGCACCGGCACCGGCGTGGACAAGGGCCGTACGGGCGCGATCCCGCTGCTCGTCCCGGCCTGCGCCGCCGTGGCCGGGGCCGTCGCGGCGGCCGTCTCGGTGTGCGTGCTGCACGCCACCGACCTGGGCGGCGGCCCGGTCCTGTACGGCCTGCTGGTGCTGGGCCTGACCGGCGGCGTCGCCGTCGGCATCCGTACGGCCCCCGCGGTGCTGCCCTCGCTCTCGCGCCGCCGGCTGCTCGCCCTGGCCATCGCCTTCACCGGTATCGCCCTGCTGGCCGCCGGACTGGTCCCGGACGTCACCACCGTCCTGCTGATCGTCACGCTGGCTGGCGTCACCGCGGGCGTGGCCGCGAACACCGGGCACGCCCTGCTCGACCAGGAGACCGAGGACTACCGCCGGGCCCGCGTCACCGAGCACCTGCACGCGGTCGTCCGGGTCTTCATAGCGCTCGGCGCCCTGATCGCGCCCGTCGTCGCCGGGCTCATCGGCCGGCACCGGCTGCAGAACGGCAGGTTCGTCTTCGCGCACGGCGGCGCCTCCTTCACCCTGATGCTCGTCGGCGCGCTGCTGCTGCCGGTGGCCGCGCTGGTGCTCGCCAAGGTCGACGACCGCTCCGGCATCCCGCTGCGCCAGGATCTGAGGGACGCGCTGCTCGGCGGCGACGATCCGGTCGAGGCACCGGCGACGAACGGTTTCTTCATCGCCCTGGAGGGCGGCGACGGCGCCGGCAAGTCCACCCAGGCCGAGGCGCTCGCCGAGTGGATCCGCGCCAAGGGCCACGAGGTCGTGCTCACCCGCGAGCCGGGGGCCACGCCCGTCGGCAAGCGGCTGCGCTCGATCCTGCTGGACGTGTCCTCGGCCGGCCTGTCCCACCGCGCGGAGGCGCTGCTGTACGCCGCCGACCGCGCCGAGCACGTCGACACCGTCGTACGGCCCGCCCTGGAGCGCGGCGCGGTGGTGATCTCCGACCGCTACATCGACTCGTCCGTCGCCTACCAGGGCGCCGGCCGCGACCTGTCCCCGACCGAGATCGCCCGCATCAACCGCTGGGCGACCAACGGGCTCGTCCCGAACCTGACCGTCCTGCTGGACGTCTCCCCGGAGACCGCCCGCGAGCGGTTCACCGAGGCCCCGGACCGTCTCGAGTCGGAGCCGGCGGAGTTCCACGCGCGCGTGCGGTCCGGTTTCCTCACGCTGGCCGCCGCCGACCCCGGCCGCTACCTGGTCGTGGACGCGGGCCAGGAGGCCGAGGCCGTCACGACCGTCATCCGGCACCGGCTGGACACCCTGCTCCCGCTGTCCGAGGCCGAGATCAAGGCCCAGGAGGAGGCGCGGCGCAAGGCCGAGGAGGAGGCCCGCCGCAAGGCCGAGGAGGAGGCCGCGCGCAAGGCCGAGGAGGAGCGCCTGGAGCGCGAGCGCCAGGAGGCGCTGGCCCGGCTTCGCGCCGAGGAGGAGGAACGCAAGCGCCGCGAGCTGGAGGAGGCGCAGCGCCGCGAGGCCGAACGGCAGGCCGAGGAAGCCCGGCAGCGGGCGGCGGAGGCGGCCCGGCGCGCGGAGGAGGAGCGGCAGCGGCTGCTCGCCGAGGAGAAGGCCCGCGCCGAGGAGGAGGCCCGCCGCAGGGACGAGGAGGAGCGGCGCCGCAAGCAGGCCGAGGAAGAGGCCCGGCTGCGCGCCGAGGAGGAGGCGCGGCGGCTGGAGGCGCAGCGCAAGGCCGAGGAGGCGCTGCTGCGTGCCGAGGAGGCCCGCAGGCAGGCGGCCGAGGCAGCGGCGGCGGCCGATACGGCGGCCCGCCGTTCCACGGCACCCCTGCCGCCCGCGCCGGGCGGGTTCCCGGACGCGGCGACGGTCCCGACGCCGGTGGTGTCGCCGGGCTCCGGCGAGCCTGCGGGCCGCGGCGCCGGCACGGACGAGACGACGGTGCTGCGTCCCGTGCGGGACGAGGCCGGCCGGCCCGAGGGGGACCGGGCGGAGGGTGCCCCGGCGCGCGAGTCCGGCAGCGACACCGAGGTGACGGCCGAGCTGCCGCAGCCGCAGGTCCCGGGCGCTGCCGACGAGACGGCGGTGCTGCCGCCCGTGGTCCCGGGTGCGGCGGACGAGACGGCGGTGCTGCCGCCGGTCGTTCCGGGTGCGGCGGACGAGACGGCCGTACTGCCGCGGGTTCCGGGTGCGGCGGACGAGACGGCCGTACTGCCGCCCGTGGGGAGTGGCGACCCGGCGGACCGGGTGCCGCCCGGCTTTTTCCGGGACGAGCGGTCCGCCGCGGGTCCCGACGGCTCCGAGGACCGTACGCGCGAGATGCCGCAGGTCGACGCCGACGGCGCCCCGCGCCGCCGGCCGCGCCCCGACTGGGCCGAGGAGACTCCGCTGGACGACCTGCCGTCGCTCGCGGACGAACTGCTGGGGTCGTACGACGAGCGGGAGTACGGCGGCCAGGACGAGGAGCAGGGCCGCAAGGGCCGCGGCGGCCGGGGCCGGCGCGGCTGACGCCACCGGCCTCCCGACGCTCGCCAGGCCCCGTTGTCAGTGCCCACCCGCACAATGGATCCCGGAACGCGGAGTGTGACGGAAGGGCGGCGTGACCCATGACGGTGTGGGACGACCTCGTCGGGCAGGAGAAGGTGAGCGCGGTGCTCGACGCGGCCGCGCGGGACGCCGACGCCCTCGTCACGGCCGCCGCGGCCGACGAACCGCTGCCCGAGGCGTCGCGGATGACGCACGCCTGGCTGTTCACCGGCCCGCCCGGCGCAGGCCGGAACCAGGCGGCCAGGGCCTTCGCCGCGGCCCTGCAGTGCGTGAGCCCCGACCGCGCCCTCGGCGGCGCCCCCGGCTGCGGCTTCTGCGACGGCTGCCACACCGCGCTGCTCGGCACCCACGCGGACGTCACCTCGGTGGCGGCGGTCGGCTCGGAGATCCTGGTGAAGGACATGCGGGACACGGTCCGCAAGTCGTTCACCGCCCCGGCGAACGGCCGCTGGCAGATCATCCTGGTCGAGGACGCCGAGCGGCTGAACGAGAAGTCGGCCAACGCCGTCCTGAAGGCGGTGGAGGAGCCCGCCCCCCGCACGGTCTGGCTGCTGTGCGCGCCCTCCATCGAGGACGTCCTGCCCACGATCCGCTCCCGCTGCCGCCACCTGAACCTGCGCACGCCGTCCGTGGACGCGGTCGCCGACATGCTGATGCGGCGCGACGGCATCGAGCCGGAGGTCGCGGTGGCCGCCGCCCGCGCCACCCAGGGGCACGTCGACCGCGCCCGGCGCCTGGCCACGGACCCGGCGGCCCGCGAGCGCCGTGCGGCCGTGCTGAAGCTGCCCCTGCGGCTCGACGAGGTCGGTGCCTGCCTGAAGGCCGCCCAGGAGCTGGTCGACGCGGCCGCCGAGGACGCCAAGCAGCTCGCCGAGGAGATGGACGGCAAGGAGGCCGAGGAGCTGAAGGCGGCGCTCGGCGCGGCCCAGGGCGGCCGGCTGCCGCGGGGCACGGCGGGTGTGATGAAGGACCTCGAGGACATGCAGAAGCGCCGCAGAACGCGCACGCAGCGCGACAGCCTCGACGTCGCCCTCGGCGACCTCACCGCCTTCTACCGCGACGTCCTCGCCCTGCAGCTCGGCTCCCGCGTGGCGATCGCCAACGAGGACGCGCAGGACGCCCTGGACCGGCTGGCGCGCGGCAGCACCCCGGAGTCCACGCTCCGCCGCATCGAGGCGATCGCGGCGTGCAGAGAGGCCCTGGACCGCAACGTGGCCCCGCTGCTGGCCGTCGAGGCGATGACGATGGCGCTGCGGGCGGGCTGACCCGCACATCGGGAGGCCGGCCGGTGCGTCGCAGATGACCGGCCCGGGTTGTCCCCGGTACGAGCCGGCCATCCCCACGCGAGGACGATGGCCCTGCGGGCGGCCGCCCCCGCGGCGCCGGAGCCGGCCGGTGCCGACGTCCGGAGCCGGCCGGTGTCGACACCGGCGCCGTCACCGATGTCGGGTCGGGTTGTCCCCCGTACGAGGCGACAATCCCCACGCAGCGCATCCGGCACAACGCGGAGCGTTACGCTCGCCTGATGCACACCAGGCCATCCCTCCGCCGGACCCGGGGCACCCGCGCCCGGACGGCCCGCCTCACGGCCACCCTGTTCACGGCCGCCGCCCTGCTCCTGTCCGCCTGCTCCGCCGGTAGCTCGACCTCGGCCGGGGGGACGGTGGACGCCGCGCTGGCCGCGCTGCCGCGTGCGACACCGTCGGCGCTCTCGCCGTACTACACCCAGACACTGCGCTGGCGTGCGTGCGGTGTCCCCGGTTTCCAGTGCGCGACGATGAAGGCCCCGCTCGACTACGCCCGGCCCGGGGCGGGAGACGTCCGGCTCGCCGTGACCCGCAAGAAGGCCGACGGCAAGGGCAGACCGCTCGGCTCGCTGCTGGTCAACCCGGGCGGTCCCGGCGGCTCGGCGATCGCCTACCTGCAGAGTTACGCCGGTGTCGGCTATCCGGCCGACGTCCGCGCCCACTACGACATGGTCGCCATGGACCCGCGGGGCGTCGCCCGCAGCGAGCCCGTCGAATGCCTGGACGGCCGCCGCATGGACGCGTACGCGCAGACCGACCTGACGCCCGACAACGCGAAGGAGCGGCAGGCGCTGGTCGCGGCGGACAGGACGTTCGCCGAGAGCTGCGGGGCGCACTCGGCGCGCCTGCTGCGGCACGTCTCCACCGTCGAGGCGGCGCGGGACATGGACATCCTGCGTGCGGTGCTCGGCGATCCGAAACTGAACTACGTCGGGGCGTCGTACGGCACGTTCCTCGGGGCGACGTACGCGGGCCTGTTCCCCGGCCGGGTCGGCCGGATGGTGCTGGACGGCGCGATGGACCCCGCGCTGGACGCCCGGCGGATGAACCTGGACCAGACGGCAGGCTTCGAGACCGCGTTCCAGGCGTTCGCGAAGGACTGCGTACGGCACTCCGACTGCCCGCTCGGCACCGCCGGCACGACCCCCGCCCAGGTCGGCGACCACCTGGAGGCGTTCTTCCGGAGGCTCGACGCGCACCCCATCCCGGCGGGCGATCCGGACGGCCGCAAGCTGGGCGAGGCGCTGGCCACGACCGGGGTGATCGCGGCGATGTACGACCAGGGCACCTGGCCGCAGCTGCGCGCGGCGCTGACCTCGGCGATGAAGAGCAACGACGGCGCGGGCCTGC
The DNA here is from genome assembly GCF_043202415.1 of Streptomyces sp. NPDC048192. Lineage (NCBI taxonomy): Bacteria > Bacillati > Actinomycetota > Actinomycetes > Kitasatosporales > Streptomycetaceae > Streptomyces > Streptomyces sp. NPDC048192. The sequence continues at coordinate 95,023 of NZ_JBIDAL010000022.1, read as the reverse complement.
TCGCGCTCTCCGACAGCTACTACGAACGCGACGCCGGCGGTCACTACAGCAACCTCATGATGGCCAACGCCGCCGTGAACTGCCTGGATCTGCCGCCGGCCTTCACCGGTCCCGAGCAGGTCGAGCAGGCGCTGCCCGCCTTCGAGAAGGCGTCCCCGGTCTTCGGCGAGGTCCTGGCCTGGTCCTCGCTGAACTGCGCGTACTGGCCGGTGAAGGCCACCGGCGAGCCGCACCGCATCGAGGCGAGGGGCGCGGCGCCGATCGTGGTGGTCGGCACCACCCGCGACCCGGCGACCCCCTACCGCTGGGCCCGCTCCCTGGCCCACCAGCTGTCCTCCGGCCGCCTGCTGACCTACGTCGGCGACGGCCACACCGCCTTCGGCCGGGGCAGCGCCTGCATCGACTCGGCGATCCGCGCCTACCTGCTGCGCGGCACCCCGCCACCCGTCGGAAAGCGCTGCTCATAGCCCCGCCGCCGGCCCCGGAGCCATGCGCTCCGGGGCCGGTACGAAGCACCCCGGGAAACTGTGTAGACTTACCGACGTTGCCGATCGCACCATGGTGCGGGCAGCACGCCGCTTTAGCTCAGATGGCCAGAGCAACGCACTCGTAATGCGTAGGTCTCGGGTTCGAATCCCGAAAGCGGCTCCACTCGAACCCCAGGTCAGGTATTCGCCGACCTGGGGTTTTCTCGTGTCCTGGCCGTCGCCGGATGTGACGCTGCGCGGTCGGCGCGGTGGGGGACGAGGAGGTCGGCCGTGCCGATCGCCTCTACCGGCGATACGTCCGTGCAGCCTCATCACCCGACGACGACGAGAACGCACGCTTCGAGTTCGGCCTCGACTGCCTCCTCGACGGCATGGCCGCCCGCCTGGACCTTCCTTCCCGACCACCTCGCTGACCGCCCTTCGGCATGGGCGGCTGTCCGGCCCCCGCACCGATCGGCCCCCGCACGGACCGGGACTGGCGGGGCGGCGCTGTCACACCGTGGCCGGCCGCCGGCTCGGAGGGGTTCGTCTCATCGCGGCAAAGCGTCGCAAAAAGGATGCAAAACGGTTCGGCTCCCGAGCAACGGCCGTAGGTGAGGCAACATCTTGGTGAACGGCGGGCGCCGCGCGGTCAGGGTGCGGTGCCGCCGTCGGCCGGATGGGGTGAGGGACGTGGTGGAGCCGAGGATCGCCGTCGCCGTGGTGACCATGGGGAATCGGCCCGCCGAGGTCGACGCCCTGCTGGAGTCCGTGGCCAAGCAGGACCTCGCCCCCGCCCGCATCGTGATCGTCGGCAACGGCTGCCGGCTGCCCGAGTTCGCCCGCCGGCTCTCCCTGCCCGGCGAGATCACCACCATCGACGTCGAGGAGAACCTCGGCTGCCCGGGCGGCCGCAACGTCGCCCTCGCCCGGCTGCGGGAGTACGGCGACGTCGACGTCGTGGTCGAACTGGACGACGACGGGCTGCTCGTCGACGCCGACGTGCTGCGCCGGGTACGGGACCTGTACGCCGCCGACCCCCGCCTCGGCATCGTCGGCTTCCGCATCGCCGACGAGCACGGCGAGACCCAGCAGCGGCACGTGCCCCGCGTCGGCAACTCCGATCCGATGCGCGGCGGCTACGTCACCGGCTTCCTCGGCGGCGGACACGCCCTGAGCATGGCGTTGCTGGCCGAGACCGGGGACTGGCCCGCCGAGTTCTTCTTCGCGCACGAGGAGACCGACCTCGCCTGGCGCGCCGCCGACGCCGGCTGGAAGATCCTCTACGCACCCGAGCTGCTCCTCCAGCACCCCAAGACCTCACCGGCCCGGCACGCCATCTACTACCGCGTCAACGCCCGCAACCGCGTCTGGCTCGTCCGGCGCCGGCTGCCGTGGCCGCTCGTCCCCGTGCACCTCGGGGTGTGGACACTGCTCACGCTCGCCCGCACGCGTTCGGTGGCCGGGCTCAAGGCCTGGTTCGGCGGGTTCGTGGAAGGACTCCGGGAACCGGCGGGTGAACGCCGGCCCATGCGCTGGCGCACGGTGTGGCGGCTGACCAGGCTGGGGCGTCCGCCGGTGATCTGAGTCGGGAACGCCTGCCGGGCAGAGCGGGGCTCGCCGTTGGGACGGGGCCCAGCCGGAGAAGGGAACGGGACGCGGGGCCCCGGGCGTTCACCTCCGCCGACCGGGGCCCCTTGCGTCCCCGGACCCGGTCTGCGGCGACACTCCCCCGAGTTACGCGTCATACGCGCGCGCCGTAGATCCAGATCCGATGGAAATGATCTGATCAGGACGCGCCAACGGATCGCTAACATGTGGCCAACGGTTTGCCGTGGGCTGACGGACCCCGTGGCCGGAACTCGTCAGCGGTCTGCCGGAACGGGCCCTCGGACAGGCTGATCCCGGCCCTGTCCGGTCGGCAGACGGTGGCGCGAAACAGCCCTGTGCAGGGCGGAATTGCGTCAGTCATGCGGGTACGGGCGCGGGCTGGGCACGGGATCGTCGCGGAGCGCGGCCGGCCACGGCCGCAACGTAAAGGCAGTCGGCGTTAAGGCATTCGGCGGGAAGGCAGTGGAGCGCGAGATGCGGCGGTGCGAGCTGCGGTTCGGGCTGCTGGGGCCGCCCGTCCTGTACGACCGACCGCCGTTCGGGATCTCGTGCAACAGCTCCGACGCCCCAGCCGCCGACGCCCTTCCCGGCAAGTCCGCCTCCGCCGCCCTCGCCGCCCTGCGTCAAGCGCCCGACGACACCCTCGACAACGGCGTCCGTGCCATCGGCAGTCCCAAGGTGCGAGCCCTGCTCGCCGCGCTGTTGCTGGAACCGGGCCGGGTGGTGTCGGTGGAGTCGCTGAAGGACGCCCTGTGGGGCGGGGCGCCGCCCGTGTCCGCGCAGGCGTCCCTGCACAATCACGTCACCCGGCTGCGCCGCCTCCTGGACGACCCCGACCGGCTCAGGGCCGTACCGCCGGGGTATCTCCTGCGCGTCGACCAGGGCGAGTTGGACGTGCACGTCTTCGACGCCCGGGTCGCCGAGGCGCGTGCCGCTCATGCCGACGGGGACTGGTCCGGTGTCATACGGGCCTGTGCGGCCGCACTCGTGCTCTGGCGCGGCACCCCGCTCAGCGGGCTGCCGGCCGACCTCGGCGGTTACGCCCTGGTGCAGCGCCTCCAGGAAGCGCGCCGGCTGCTGCTGGAATGGCGTTATGACGCCGAACTCACTCTTGGCGGCGCACGGTTGGCCGGTATCGTGCCGGAACTCGCGGCGCTGGTCGCCGAGTACCCGTTGCGCGAGGCCTACCACCGTCAGCTCATGCTCGCGCTGCACCGCACCGGCCGCCAGGCCGAGGCCCTCGCCGTCCACCGCGATCTGCGCGCCCGCCTGGTCGAGGAACTCGGCGTCGAGCCCGGCCCCGCGGTCCGCGAGGCGCACGTCGAGGTGCTGCGGGGGAGCGGCGAGGGCGGTCAGCGGGCGGAGGAGGAACGCGACGGGCGGCAGGCGGGCGTCGTGCGTCAACAGAGCGGCGTCGCAGATAACTTGAGCGACGGGCAGGGGGCGGAGAGCCCGGCCGGGCGGGAGGACGGCGGCACGCCGGGCACCCGGCAGGCACCGCGACCCGCCCAACTACCTCCGCCGCCCGCACACTTCACTGGGCGCGTCGAGGTACGCCGGGCGCTGCGGCAGGCGTTGACCGAGCCGGCCGCCCCGGCTACCGCCGTCGCCGTGATCAGCGGCATGGCGGGCGTGGGCAAGAGCGCGCTCGCCCTGCACGTCGCGCATGAGCTGCGGGAACGTTTCACCGATGGGCAGTTGTACGTCAACCTGCACGGCGCCACGCCGGGCATGACCCCGCTCACCTCCGGTCAGGCGCTCACCGCGCTGCTCCGGGACCTCGGTGTCGAGCCGCGCAGCATCCCCGAACACCCCGACGCGGCGGCCGCGTTGCTGCGCTCGCTGCTCGCCCCCGCCCGTGTGCTGCTGGTACTGGACGACGCGGCGACCGCGGCCCAGGTACGGCCCCTGCTGCCGGCCGGATCCGGCTGCGCGGTGATCGTCACCAGCCGCTCGCCGCTGACCGCCCTCGACGGCGCCCGTCGCTTCCCGCTCGGCCCGCTGACCGGCGAGGACAGCGCGGCACTGCTGCGCGCGGTGAGCGGGCGCGAGGGGCTGGACGCCGGTCACGCGCTGGTGGAGCTGACCGGCCGGCTGCCGCTGGCGCTGCGTGTCGTGGCCGCCAGGCTCGCCGCCCGCCGCGCCCTCACCCCGGACGTGCTGGCGGGCCAACTCGCCGAGACCGGCGGGCGCTTGCGCCACCTCGAGTACGACGACCTGAGCGTCCGGCGGTCCCTGGCCGTCGCCCACGACGCGCTCGCCGCCGCCCAGCGCGAGGCGGACCGGGACGCGGCCCTCGCCCTGCGCCGCATCGGCGCGCTCGACCTGCCGACCTACGGCGCCCCCCTGATCGCCCGCCTCACCGGCATCGACGAACGCCGCGCCGAAGCCGCCCTGGACCGCCTGGTCGACGTCGCTCTCCTGGAGGAGACCACGTACGGCCGCTACGCCCCCCACGACCTGGTCCGCGACTTCGCCCGCGAACTGGCGGACACGGGGGAGGGGAAGGGGTGGGGGGAGCCCGAGGCCTCGATCGGCACCGGTTCCGTCGCCACGGCCGGCGCGGGGGCGGGTGCCCTACCCAGCACGGAGTCCGGAGCCGAGCCCGGCACGGAGCCCGGCACGCAGTCGCGCCCCGGCCCGTCTCCGGATCACGTCGGCCGAGCCGCGCGCACCGCCGTGGCCGGTTCCGCTGCCGCACCCGCCCCGCCCGCGATCTCCGCTCAGCAGCACGGTCCCGCTCCGGAGCACGGTCCCGTCCCCGACCACGGTTGCGCTCCCGCTCAGGAGCACCGTCCCGCCTCCGACCACGGTTGCGCTCCCGGTCACGGTCCCGCATCCGCGCCCGAGCTCACCGCTCTCCGCTGGTACGCCGCTGTCGCCGAGCGGGCGCTGGAGGCTGTCGTGGAGGCCGGGATCGATCTGGACGACCGGCGTCGGCCGACCTGTGCGCAGCCGCCGGAGCATGCGGCCGACGTGGCCGGGCTGGCCAGGTTCGAGTCGGCCGAGCAGGCCCATGGCTGGGGCGAGGTCGAGCTGGAGAACGTCGTCGCCCTGGTGTCCCGGAACGCGGATACGGCGGATCCGGTGCGGGCCGCCCACCTTTCGACGCTCGCCCGGCTGCTCTTCCCCTACGTGCAGCGCGCCGGCCGGGTGGCCGAGATGGAGGTGCTGGGACGGGCCGCGCTCGGGGCGGCGCGGCGGCTCGGGGACGCGGCGGCCGAGGCCTACGCACTGGGCGACCTGGCGGCCCTGCACTTCCTCACCGGCCGGCAGAAGGACGCCCTCGCGCTCACCGACCGGTCCCTGGAGATCTGGCGGCGGCTCGGCGTCCTCTCCAGGATCCGGCGCTCCCTGAACAACCGGGGGCTGCTGCTGGAGGGGCTCGGGCGGTACGCGGAGTCCGAGGAGGCACTGCGGCAGAGCCTCGCGTACTCGCGGCAGTTGAACGACCCGTATGGAGAGGCCGTCACCCACAGCCACCTCGGCAACCTCTACGAGCACACCGATCCGCGCGCCGCCATCGAGCAGCACCGGCTCTCCCTGGCGATCGGCAATGAGATCGGCGCCGTCATCGTGCAGCACTCGGCGCACTGCAACATCGGTTACGCCCATCTCACCCTCGGCGAACCGGTCGCAGCCGCCCGGCACTTCGAGGAGAGCCTGCGCATCCTCGGCGGCCACGGCGACTGGCACGGCGAGTCCCAGACCCGGCTCGGCCTGGTCCGTGCGCTGCGGCAGCTCGGGCAGACCGGGCGGGCCGGCCGCGAGTGCGCCGAGCTGCTGCGCCGGGCCGACGCCCGCGCCGACCGCTACATGGGCGGCCTGGCCCGGCACCAGCACGGGCTGCTGCTGAGCGCGCGGGGCCGGCGGACCGAGGCGTACGACGCCTGGCGCGCCGCGCTCGCGGCACTGGACGGCACCGATGAGCAGGCGATCGTGGCGGAATTGCGGGGCCTTCTCGCCAAGTGACCGGAGCGCTGGGCCGCGTCTCACTTGGCGTCGGCATAGCACTCGACCACCGCCGTCGTGAACGGAAAGCGCACCGGTGTGTCGCCGAAGGTCAGTCGCCCGGCGAGGTCGGCGGAGGACCGGATGGCCTGGACGACCGCGTCGGTCTCGTCGGCGGGGCAGTGCACGATCACCTCGTCGTGCTGGAAGAAGACCAGTTCGGCCTTGAGGTCCGCGCAGGCCTGGCGCAGTCCGGCGAGCATCAGCAGGGCCCAGTCGGCGGCGCTGCCCTGGACGACGAAGTTCCGCGCGAAGCGGCCGCGCGCGCGGGAGTTGGCGGAGGCGTAGCCGGGGACCCAGGGCGCCTGGCCGTCACCCTGGGGCTCGGTGTCGTCGTCGCCGACGGGGATGCCCGCCTCCTCCGCGGCGTCCTCGCCGGCGCCGGCGGCGGGCGGGCAGGTACGGCCCAGCCAGGTGCGCACGAGCCGGCCCTCCTCGCCCGCGCGGGCGGCCTCGTCGACGTACGCGACGGCCCGGGGGAAGCGGCGTCGCAGGGCGGCGAGGTTCTTCAGGCCGTCCCCCGAGGTCTGGCCGTAGATCGCGCCGAGCACGGCGAGCTTGGCCTGGTCGCGGTCGCCGGAGAAGGCACGGTCGGAGACGGACTGGTAGAGGTCGCCGTCCCGGCCGGCGACCTCCATCAGCCCGGGATCGCGGGAGATCGCGGCGAGCACGCGCGGTTCCATCTGGTCGGCGTCGGCCACCACCAGCCGCCAGCCGGGGTCGGCGACCACGGCCCGGCGGATCACCTTGGGGATCTGCAGGCCGCCTCCGCCGTTGGTCACCCAGCGCCCGGTGACCGTGCCGCCCGCGAGGAACTCGGGGCGGAAACGGCCGTCGCGCACCCAGTCCTGCAGCCAGGACCAGCCGTGCGCCACCCAGATGCGGTACAGCTTCTTGTATTCCAGCAGGGGTTCGACGGCCGGGTGGTCGACCGACCGGATCTCCCAGCGGCGGGTGGACTTCACCTTGATGCCGGCCTGGGCGAAGGCCTTGATCACATCGGCGGGCAGGTCCGGGCGCACCCGGCGGCCGAAGGCGGCGGAGATCTCGTCGGCCAGCTCGGCGAGGCGGCGCGGCTCGCCGCCGCCCGCGTACCGCTCGCCGAGCAGTTCGTGCAGCAGGCGGCGGTGGACCTCGGCGCTCCACGGCACGCCCGCGTGGTTCATCTCGGCGGCCACCAGCATCCCGGCCGACTCGGCGGCCGTCAGCAGCCGCATCCGGTCGGGGTGGGCGGTGCGCTGGTGCCGCCTGAGCTGCTCGGCGTAGACCGCGAGGAGGTCGGTCAGCGGCAGGCGGGTGCCGGTGGGCTCGAACAGCGGGGACTGGGCGCCGGGTTCGGCCGGGCGCTGGGGCGGGTCGGGCGGCACGGGGCCGCCCCGGAGGCGGGCCAGGGCGGCGGCGGCCGAGCGCGGCTCGCCGTACCGGCCCTCGTGGCCCAGCAGAAGTGTCTCGGCGTCCTCGATGTCGTAGCACCGCTCCACTCGCACCCCCGTGGCGAGCAGACGCGGGTAGACCTCGGGGGTGGACCGCCACACCCAGCGGGTCACCTCCGGGCGGCTCCGCACCGCCCCGGCGAGATCGCTCTCCCGCCGCACCGGTCCGGCGGGCAGCCCGTCCGGGCCGAGGGGGGCGATCTCCACGCCTCCGTCCTCGGCCGGTGAGAGCGCCCACCGGTCCGTCATGTCTGCGAGTGTGGCAGCCGGGTCTGACAATCGCTCTGGCCTGCGGTTTCAGGCCTCCGTCCCCCTCCGTCCCCCTCCGGTCTCACTCCCCGGAGGAGGCCGGTCCGGTCTCCTTCCCCGCCGCCGCCTTCGTCTGCTCCAGCAGCAGCGACAGCATCTTGGCGATGTGCTCCTCGGTCGCGGCCTTGGTGATGCCGAGGCCGCTGAGGACGCCCTCGCCGTTCTCCTGCTCCAGGAGCGCCAGCAGGATGTGCTCGGTGCCGATGTAGTTGTGGCCGAGCCGCAGGGCCTCGCGGAAGGTCAGTTCCAGGGCCTTCTTGGCGTCGGGGCCGTACGGGACGAGGTCCGGGGCCTCGTCCCGTACGGGCGGGAGCGCGGCGGCCGCGGCCTGCCGGACGGAGTCGAGGGGGACGCCCTGCGCGGTGATCGCCTTCGCGGCCAGGCCGTCCGGTTCGGCGAGCAGTCCGAGGACCAGGTGCTCGGGCCGGCCCTCGGTGTTACGGGCCGCCACCGCCTCGTTGTGCGCGGCGATGACCACGTTCCGCGCGCGCGGGGTGTACCGGCTGAAGTCCTCGGGGCCCAGGTCGGCGGACTCCTTGGGCACGAACCGCTTCTGTGCCGCCTGCCGGGTGACGCCCATGCTCCGGCCGATCTCCGTCCAGGACGCGCCGGAGCGCCGTGCCTGGTCCACGAAGTGGCCGATCAGGTGGTCGGCCACGTCACCGAGGTGATCGGCGGCGATCACCGCGTCCTGGAGCTGCTCCAGGGGTTCGTTGTGGGCCTTCTTGATGGCCTCGATGAGGTCGTCGAGGCGTACGGATGCCGTGATGTTCGGGTTGGTCGCCATGTGTCAACCGTAGGTTGCACCCCTGCGCCTGTCAACCGATGGTTGACATGTCGTGTCCCTTGCGGCGGTAGAGCCCGCCTTGCCGGTCCGCCGGTCACTTCGGGGCCGCGGTGAGGCGCACCGCGAGCCCGGCGAACACCGTCCCGCTGAAGTAGTCCAGACCCCTGGCCACCCGGCGGCTGCGCCGCAGCAGTGCGGCGAGCTTCCCGGAGACCAGTCCGACCGAGCCGTCCACCAGGACGCCCATCGCCGTGATGGTGAAGCCCAGGAGGAGGAACTGCTCGCGCACGTGACCGAGCGAGGGATTCACGAACTGCGGCAGGAACGAGACGTTGAAGAGGATCACCTTCGGATTGAGAAGGTTGGTGACGGCGCCCCGCCAGAACGCCCGCCGGCGCCCGTTTCCCTGTGCCGCCGCCTCCTCGACGGGGCCGCCGTCGCCCCGGAACGCCTTGACGGCGAGGAGGAGCAGATAGGCCGCCCCCGCCCAGTGCAGCGCTTCCTACAGCGCCGGCAGGGCCAGGAACAGCGCGGAGAGGCCGAGTGCCGCGGCGACCGCGTGCACGAGCATCGCGCAGGCGACCCCGACGGCGGCCGCCACCCCCGTCACGGGGCCGCCCCGGCCGCCCACCGCCACGATGAACATCATGTCGGGTCCGGGAGTGACGCAGAGCGCGAAAGCGGCGATCAGGAACGCCGCGTAGAGAGACGTGTCCACCATGCCGCCATGCTCCGCGCACGCCCACGCGCGCGTGGTGGATTTCCAGGGGCTGAGACGCGGCGCCGGCCGGGTGTTCCCGGCCGCCCAGGTGAGCCTGACGCCGGCTCAGTGCCGGTCCCGCTCCTGTTCGTACATCACCACGAGCACGCCGTGCACCGGCTGCTCCGTGCCGTCCTCCTCCGCCTCGTCCACCAGTTCGGCCAGCGTCTCGCGCAGCCGCCGGGCCCGCTCCGGGCTCAGGCGCAGATGGCGCAGGCTGAGCAGATGGTCGTCGGGGGAGCGCTCTACCTCCTGGGCGACGGCGTTCAACAGGGCCGCCCTGTCGGCCGCGCGCGGCTCGGCGATCCTCAGCCGGCGTGCGGTCCGCCGATAGTACTGCTCGGTGCCGCCCCGGACCTTGCGGGTCTGCGTGATGCGCACCAGCCCCGCCGCGTGCAGCGTCTTCAGGTGGTGCGCCACGCTGCCCTTGGCCACGCCGAGACGCACCGCCAACTGGCTGATCGTGGCGGCTTCGTGGGTCAGCGCGAAGAGCAGGCGCTGGCGCAGCGGGTGAGCGAGCGCGGCGAACTGCTCGGGCGTGGAGATGTCCAGCGCGCCGTCGGCGCCGTTCTCGGGTGGCTCGGGTCCGGTCATGCGTAAAGCGTCCAATTTCCTTGACGCTTTGGCAAGTCCGGTGCTCTACTCCTCGCTCATGACCACACCGACAGCATCTCCCGCGCCCGTCACCGACGTTCCCGCCGTCATAGAGGAGACCGCCCGGCTCGTCACCGACCACTACGTCTTCCCCGAGGTGGGGGAGCGGCTCGCGGCCCGGCTGCGCGGCCGGCTGGCCCAGGGCGCGTACGACACCGCCGACCCGGCGGAACTCGGCGCCCGCGTCACGGCCGACCTTCAGTCGGAGAACGGCGATCGGCATCTGAACCTGAAATTCCACCCCGAACCGCTGGAGGAGGGCGAGGGGTTGGCCGACCAGGCCCAGCTCCGCCGCAGGTTCACGGCCTCCCTGGGCGGAGTGCCGCGCGTGCAGCTCCTGGACGGCGGGGCCGCGGTGCTCGAACTCGCCCCGCTGCTGTTCCGCTTGGACTGGTCGGCGGAGCCTTTGTCGGCGGCGTTCACGCTGGCCACGCGCGCGTGCACGCTGATCCTGGACCTCAGGGGCACGGTCGGCGGCGATCCGGACGCGGTGGCGTTCGCGTGCAGCTACCTCCTGGACGAGCGGACCCATCTCAACACCCAGTACTTCCGGGACGGTGACCGCTACGAGCAGTCCTGGACCCTTCCCCACGTACCGGGCGCCCGTTTCGGCGGGGACAAGCCGGTGTACGTCCTCACCAGCGGCCGCACCTTCTCCGCCGGCGAGGAACTCGCCTACGACCTGCAGCAGTTGGGGCGCGCGGTGATTGTGGGCGAGACCACGCGGGGCGGCGCCCATCCGCGCGACGGCTGGGCGGTCCATCCCCACCTGGAGGCCACGGTCCCGGTCGGCCGCTCGATCAACCCCGTCACCGGCACCAACTGGGAGGGCACCGGCGTCCGCCCCGACGTCCCCTGCCCGGCCGACACAGCCCTCGACCGAGCCCTCCAACTGGCGGCCGACGCGTCGACGCCCCAGGCCTGACCGCGCGCCGCCTTCACGGCCGACATCGCTCCGGGTCCCCTGGCGGGCGCCCGCGGGGGCCGGTTTCTGCGGGTCGGTGGCCGCCGGCGTGCACCGGGGACCTGATGTGCGGACGGCCCGCGCGGGTCGGATGCTGTCGGCCCTGGCTCTTCCGCTCTGGCCCTTCTGCCCGGGCCCTTCCGGCCCTGGCCCTGCCGCCCGGGTCCTTCCCGCCCAGGCTCTTCCGCCCTGGCCCTTCCGGCCTGGCTCTTCCGACCCGGGGGCTTCCGGTCCGGGCCCTTCCAGCCTGCGCCCTTCCGACCCAGGCTCTTCCAGCCCGCGCCCTTCCGACCCCGGCCCTTCCGACCCCGGCCCTTCCAACCCCGCCCTTCCGGCCCCGCCCCCTTCATCCACAGCCTGTGGACAACGCTCGGCGTGCTGTCGGTGGGGCATGGCACGATCGACGGTGTGACCAGGACTGCCAGCACGGTCGAGAGGGCGTTTCGGGCCGCTCTCTATGACGACACCGACACCGGCCTCGACACGGGCGCCTCACTGCTCGCCGCCGACACCGCCGCGGACGCCGAACTCGCGCGCCGGGGCGAGGAGTTCGTGGCGACGGCCTGGCGGCGCGGCTGGCAGCCCGCCGATGTCGTACGACTCGTGCGGCGCGAGCTCACGGACGCGCACGTGCGCCTGGCCGCCGCGCTGATCCGCGCGCAGGCCGGGCAGGACCGCCCGCGCGGACGCCGCTGGGCCGCCCAGCTGGCGGAGCTGCCCGAGGGCCCGGCCCGCGCGCCGGACCGCTTCTCGCAGGCCACGGTCACCCTGGAGCTGTACCGCCTGCTGCTGCGGCTGCCCGCCCTGGAGCCCCTGGAGGAGGAGCCCCGCCGCGCCGCCGGCCCCGCCGCCTCCCGCATGCTCGCCCGGATCCGCGCGCTGCTCGCCAAGGCCGAGGCGACCGGGTATCCGGAGGAGGCGGAGGCGCTCAGCGCCAAGGCGCAGGAGCTGATGGCGCGGCACAGCGTCGACGAGGCGCTGCTCGCCGCCGAGGCGCCCGCTCCGGACGCGCCCGGCGCCTGCCGCATCGGCGTCGAGCCGCCGTACGAACAGGCCAAGGCGATCCTGCTCGACGCCGTGGCCGGCGCGAACAACTGCCGCGCGGTGTGGAACGAACCGCTCGGCTTCTCCACGGTCGTCGGATTCGAGGCGGACCTGGAGGCGGTCGAGCTGCTCTACACCTCGCTGCTGGTGCAGGCCACGCACGCGATGACCAGGGCGGAGGCCGCCCAGAGAGCCGGCGGGCGGAAGCGGACCAAGACGTTCCGGCAGTCGTTCCTGGCCGCCTACGCCCATCGCGTCGGCGACCGGCTCGCGGCCGCCGCCGAGACGCAGGTCAGCCAGGATCTGCTGCCGGTCCTCGCCACCAGACAGACGGCCGTGGCGCACCGGCTGGAGCGCATGTTCCCGCAGACCACCGCGACCCGGCTGCGCGGGGTGAGCGACGCGGCCGGGTGGACGGAGGGCGCCCGAGCGGCGGACCGTGCGCAGGTCAGGGCCCACCGCCGCCTGGAGTGACGGGCTCCGGCCGGGGACCGTCTCCCGCGCGGGGCCGAGGCGACGACACCTCAGGACGACACCCCGGCCTGGGGCGACGGTCCCGGTCCGGCGGCCCGGATCGTGCCCCGGCGACCGCGTGGCACTCAGTCGCCGACCTGCTGGAAAGCGGTCACGGAGGCGTTCGGGGCGCTTCCGCCGGACTGGGTGGCGACGGGGCCGTACGACCAGGGGAAGCTCCGGGACGCGGTGGTGCCGGGCAGAGTGATCTTCACGGTCTTGGCGTCCAGGGCGTTCTTGTCGCCCGCCGCCCCGCGCACGTACGAGATGGTGAAGGACGCCGAGTCGCCCTTGGCGAGCTTCAGCGTCTGGGCCTTGGCGCCCTTGAGCGCCGGCACGACCGCCTTGGTGCCGCCGGCGTCCAGGGTGATGTCCGCGAAGTGGTCCAGGGTGCACGGCTTGCTCTGGTTGGTGATGCTGACCGGCACCTCGCCCGTGTCGCCGGCCTTCGGCGCCACGCTCGCCGAGCCGATCTGCACGGACACCCCGCCGATCTCGCAGGCCGAACTGTTCTTGTTGCCGCTCTTGCTCCCACCGCCGTTGCAGGCGGTCAGCAGCAGGGCGGCGGTGAGGGCCGTGACGGTGAGCGGAATGGCGCGCATGAGGCAGGTCCCATCGAGGTTGTGACGGTGCCCCTGCATCATGGCGTCTGCCCCGCGTTCCCGTTCGCCCACCCCCGGGGAATCACCGCTTCAGGTGGAACGCCTCATTCGGCTCACGCCGGTTCACCCGGCACACGCCCTCACGCGGGGACCGCACTCGTCCCTCGGCCGCGGTCACCCCTTGGCCTTGGTCGGCAGCGCCGAAGGCAGCTTGCCGCCCTCCGCCTTGGTGTACGTCTCCTTGCCGACCGTGCCCGACCAGTTCACCGTCATGCTCTTGGCGTCGACCGAGTCGACCGTGCCGGTGCTCCGGTCCTTGTTGCCGTCGGGACAGGTCAGACGGATCGTCTGCGTCCCTTCCTGCCGGCCGGCGGACCCCTGGCACCAGGCCTTCCGGCCGGTCACGAAGAGCCCGGCCTTCTTGCCGGTGACCACCAGCGCCACGATCCTGCCGCCGCTGGTGGTGATCCAGCTGCCCTCGAGCTTGCCGGCGGCTCCGGTCGCGGTCCCGGAGCCCGCTCCCGCGGAGGCGGACGCCGTGGCGGTCGCGCTCGGCGTCGTGGAGGCGGCCGTCTTGTCGCCGCTGCCGCCTGTGCTGCAGGCGGTCAGCGCGGCGAGCGCGCCCACCAGGCCCACGGCCAGTGCCGCGGTCCGCGCCGTCGCCGAGCGGGCGGTTCCGGCGGGCCCGCCGGAACCGGCGGAGGCAGCGGGGCCGGGTGCGTCGGCCATGCCGGTCGTGCCAGTCGCAGCAGTCGCAGAAGTCACCGAAAGCTCCCAAGCGGTAGCGGTCGGCCGTCCGCGCCCGGACGGCTCGCAGCAAGCTACCAGCAGTTACCCGGAGGACCTCGGGACACGGGACAGGAATCGGTTGAGAGCGCCGTAAAGCCCGCCGCAAGCCCATCGCCCTCCGCGGCTCACCCCCACGCGTAGGAAATCACCTACGTTTGACGCGTAGGAACTTCCCTACCTATCCTCGGCCCATGACCATCACCCACGCCTCGTTCGTCACCCTCCCCGTCTTCGACCAGGACCGCGCCCTGCGCTTCTACCGGGACGTCCTCGGTTTCCAGGTCACCGCCGACCGGGACATGCCCCAGGGCCGCTGGCTCCAGTTGGCCCCCGAGGGGGCGCAGACCGTCTTCACGCTCTCCGGGCCCGGCATGGGCGGTTTCGAGCCCGGGTCCGCGCGGGGGATCATGCTGGTGACGACCGATGTCGACGCGGACTGCGCGCGGCTGGCCGCGGCCGGGATCCCCGTGCAGGGGCCGGACGACATGCCCTGGGGGCGGATGGCCTCCTTCGCGGATCCCGACGGCAACGGTCTGATGCTGCTGACGGAGAAGGAAGGCTTCTGACCGCTCCATGAACGGGACGGGTACCGCCGCCGAGGACCGCGTCTTCGCCGCGCTCGCCAACGCCACCCGCCGCGAGGTGCTGCGGCTGCTGCGCGAGCGCGGGCCGCAGCCCGTCCAGGCCCTGGCCGACCATTTCGACATGCGCCGCCCGAGTCTGTCGGAACACCTCAGGGTGCTGCGGGAGGCCGGCCTGGTCTCCGAGCAGCGCTCCGGCAGGCAGCGCATCTACCGCCTCCGGGCCGCCCCCCTCGCCGAGGTGCAGGAATGGCTGCACCCGTACGAGCGGTTCTGGCGCGACCGGCTGAAGGACCTCGGCGAGCTGCTCGACCGGCTGCCCGACGATGACCGGTCATGAGCCCCCGACCGGCAGTGAGCCACTCATGAGCACCGAACCCGGCAGTGAACAGGATGCGGACGACCTGACCACCATCCGCGTCGACCAGTTCCTCCCGCACCCGCCCGCCAAGGTCTGGCGCGCCCTGACCGACCCCCGACTGCTCGCGCAGTGGCAGATGCCCGGCGCCGAGGGCTTCCGGCTCCAGGTCGGCCACCGGTACCGGATGACCTCCGTCCCGCGTCCCAACACCCGTTTCTCCGGGGTCGTGGAGGTGCGGGTGCTTGCCTACGACATCGAGCGGATGCTGTCCGTCCGCTGGGCCGACGCCGATCCGGCCAACCCCGCGGAGTGGACCGTCACCTGGACCCTGGAACAGGAAGGGCGCGGAACGCGTCTTTTCCTGGTGCACGAAGGTTTCGATCCGGACGATCCGGCTCAGCTGATGGCGCGGAAGATCATGGACGGGGGGTGGCGGGGGCATGTCCTTCCCGCTCTGGGGCAGACGCTGGAGCAGCTCGGCTAGGCCCTGCCGGCAACGGCCCGGACGATCGGCCGCACAGGTCACGGGGCGGCTTCGGTAAAGCGGACGTCAAACCTGTAACCACGGGAACACCCGCCGTGCACGTGCATTTGCTCACGCATCTGCACGTGAACAAGGTTATGATCCGGGTCAGTTGACCACAGCATCTATGGCCACACCAGCCAGTGCACCACCGGGGAGCGACCTGTGGACCGCGACGTTGACGGCGTGTACGGGGGGTACGACGTGTACAACGGCATGGCTGCCGAGCAGCTGGTCGGAGTGGCCTGGCAGAAGAGCCGGCACAGCAACTCGCAGGGATCCTGCGTGGAGTTCGCGAGACTTCCGGGCGGCGACGTCGCCGTACGCAACTCGCGTTTCCCCGACGGTCCGGCGCTCGTCTACACGCGCGCGGAGATCGAGGCCATGCTCCTCGGCGCCAAGGACGGCGAGTTCGACCACCTGATAGCGGGGTGACGCCCGGCGGCACCCCGCTCGGGCCGTTGGCAACGATGTCAGGGTGTACGCGCGTAGACACCGCGCGTGCGTGGGTGCCGTAGCGCGTCAGCCGGCCTGCTGGAGCCGGAACAGCGCCCAGACGACCTTGCCGTGCAGCGTGCCCGCGACGGGGTGCCAGCCCCAGCTGTCGGCGAAGGAGTCGACCAGGAAGAGCCCGCGCCCGGACTCGGCGGAGAAGTCGTCCGAGTCGCGCGGCGCCGGCGTCTCGCGGCTCGGGTCGCGCACCGCGCACACCAGCCGTTCGGTCCAGCGCATCAGGTGCAGCCGTACGGACGGGGCGTGTTCGCAGCGCGCCGCATCCGGGGTGAGGCCGTGGCGCAGGGCGTTGGTGACGAGTTCCGAGACGACGAGGCATATGTCGTCGAAGCGGTCTCCCACGCCCCACTGGTCGAGAGTGCCGCGGGTGAATCTCCGGGCCTCGCGCACCGCTTCGTAACGGGCGGGCAGGGCGCAGGAGGCGGCATTGGACACGGCCGCGGGATCCAGCGGCGGAAGGCCCTGCCGTAACGGCTTGAGCATGGTCGATCCATTCGTCCCCATGCGAGGCACTCCCGGGAATTCGCGGTCGTTGCGATGCAGCGGTGGCGCGGCACCATGGTTTCGGATGCGCACACCAGATGCAAGGGCAGATGCACGTGCACGTGACCGGAATCGCCCTTCTCGTACCGCTTCTTGGTCATTTTTTCCGCCATCTTGTCGGCGGTTGCCGCCACAGGTCCTGACCTTTTCCCGACCGCACGCGTGCGGAAACGGCCCACTCTTTCCGTTTCTGTAACCGGACGAGTACAGCTCGAAGTGTTTTAGTGGCAGACTGCGAGCCCTGAGGACGGTTGGGGAGGCTGACGAAGGTGAGCGCGGGAGAGCCCGGATCGGTGGTGCGGCGGATGCTGCTCGGCTCGCAACTCAGGCGACTGCGGGAAGCACGCGGGATCACGCGCGAGGCGGCGGGCTACTCGATCCGCGCGTCCGAGTCGAAGATCAGCCGGATGGAGCTGGGCCGGGTGAGCTTCAAGACCAGGGACGTCGAGGACCTGCTGACGCTGTACGGCATCACCGACGAGAGCGAGCGCGAGTCGCTGCTGTCCCTCGCCCGGGAGGCCAACGTGGCCGGCTGGTGGCACAGTTACACCGACGTCCTGCCCAGCTGGTTCCCCACCTACGTGGGCCTGGAGGGCGCCGCCTCCCTCATCCGCGTCTACGAGGTGCAGTTCGTGCACGGCCTGCTCCAGACCGAGGACTACGCCCGCGCGGTGGTCCGGCGCGGCATGAAGGGCGCGAGCCCGGCCGACGTGGAACGCCGGGTCGCCCTGCGCCTGGAGCGGCAGAAGCACCTGTTCGCGAACAGCGCCCCCGAGTTCCACATCGTGCTCGACGAGGCCGCCCTGCGCCGCCCCTACGGCGACCGAGCCGTGATGCGCGGCCAGCTGCAGCACCTGATCGACATCTCCGAGCGGCCCAACGTACGGCTGCAGATCATGCCCTTCAGCTTCGGCGGGCACTCCGGCGAGAGCGGCGCCTTCACCATCCTCAGCTTCCCCGACGCCGATCTGTCCGACGTCGTCTACATGGAGCAGCTGACCAGCGCCCTGTACCTGGACAAGCGCGAGGACGTCGCCCAGTACGAGCAGGCCCTGAAGGAGCTCCAGCAGGACAGTCCCGGCCCCGCGGAGAGCCGGGACCTTCTCCGAGGTCTCCTTCAACTCTCTTGAAACACAAGTACGATGACGTGTGATCAGACCGTGACCGGGATCTGGCTCCGCGAGTGATTGAGGGATCACATGTCGTCCTACTTCAGCGACCTGGCCCAGCAGTACATCGACGGTGAGTGGCGACCGGGCACCGGTTCCTGGGACGTCATCGACTTCAACCCGTACGACGACGAGAAGCTGGCCTCGATCACGGTGGCCACGGTCGACGAGGTCGACCAGGCCTACCGGGCCGCCGCCCGCGCCCAGAAGAAGTGGGCCGAAACCAACCCCTACGCGCGCCGTGCGGTCTTCGAGAAGGCCCTGCGGCTGATAGAGGACCGCGAGCAGGAGATAGCCGACCTGATCATCGCGGAACTGGGCGGCACGCGCGTGAAGGCCGGTTTCGAGCTCCACCTCGCCAAGGAGTTCCTGCGCGAGTCGGTCAACCTGGCGCTGCGCCCCGAGGGCCGGATCCTGCCCTCCCCGGCCGAGGGCAAGGAGAACCGCGTCTACCGGGTGCCGGTGGGCGTCGTGGGCGTGATCAGCCCCTTCAACTTCCCGTTCCTGCTGTCGATCAAGTCGGTGGCGCCGGCTCTCGCGCTCGGCAACGCCGTGGTCCTCAAGCCGCACCAGAACACCCCGATCGCCGGCGGCACCGTGATCGCGAAGATCTTCGAGGACGCCGGGCTGCCCGGCGGCCTGCTGAACGTGGTCGTCACCGACATCGCCGAGATCGGCGACGCGTTCCTCGAGCACCCGGTGCCGAGGGTCATCTCCTTCACCGGTTCCGACAAGGTCGGCCGGCACGTGGCCACCGTCTGCGCCGCGAACTTCAAGCGCGCGGTGCTCGAACTGGGCGGCAACAGCGCGCTGGTGGCCCTGGACGACGCCGACGTCGACTACGCGGTGGACGCGGCGGTCTTCAGCCGGTTCGTGCACCAGGGCCAGGTCTGCATGGCCGCCAACCGGGTCCTGGTGGACCGCGCGGTCGCGGACGAGTTCACCGAGAAGTTCGTCGCCAAGGTCAAGTCGCTGAAGGTCGGCGACCCGCGCGACCCGCAGACCGTCATCGGCCCGGTGATCAACAGCCAGCAGGCGAACGCCGTGTCCGGCGCCGTCGAGCAGGCCCTCGCCGAGGGCGCCACGGCCCTGGTGCGGGGTGCCACGGAGGGCAACCTGGTGGCGCCCAGCGTGCTCACCGACGTCCCCGCCGGCTCCGCGCTGCTCCAGCAGGAGGTGTTCGGGCCGGTCGTCTTCCTCATCCCGTTCGACGGCGAGGAGGAGGCGCTGCGCATCGTCAACGACACGCCCTACGGCCTCAGCGGTGCCGTCCACACGGGGGACGTCGAGCGGGGCGTCGCCTTCGCCAAGCAGGTCGACACCGGCATGTTCCACGTGAACGACGGCACGGTCCACGACGAGCCGATCGTGCCGTTCGGCGGTGAGAAGCACTCCGGCGTCGGCCGCCTGAACGGCGACACGACCCTGGAGGCCTTCACCACCGTCAAGTGGATCTCCGTGCAGCACGGCCGCAGCGGCTTCCCGTTCTAGCCGCCCCCGCGGCCCGCTTGATCGCCGCCCGCGCGCCCGCCCGCGCGCCGCTCGGTCGCGGCTGCGCCTTCGCCGAGAAACCCGGCCATTAGGACAGCAGCTGACCGCAATGCCCCGTAGCGTCGTCGGTGTCAGGGGGGCAGAGGGCCCCGGCGACGGTGACGAGAGGCGGCCGGCCATGGTCAAGCACGTACCGGCGGAGGCGCAGGGCGACGAGCGCGGGGCGCTGCTCGCGTTCCTCGAGGAGCAGCGCGGCGGGATCCGCCGGGCCCTGCTCGGACTGACCGAGGAGCAGGCCCGCTCCCGCCCCAGCGCCAGTGAACTGTCGCTCGGCGGCCTGCTCAAGCATGTCGCCGAGGTGGAGCAGATGTGGATCGCGCGGGCCCGGCAGGAGCCCCCGGCCGTGCGGCGCGACGCGTCGAACTGGCACGAGAGCTTCCGGCTGGTCGGCGAGGAGACGGTCGCCTCGCAGCTGGCGTACTGGGAGCAGGTCGCCGCCGAGACGGAGAAGTTCATCCGCTCGGCGCCCAGCTTGGACGACACCTTCCCGCTGCCGCCGGACCCCTGGTTCCCGCCGGAGGGCCGGGTCTCGCTGCGCTGGGTGTGTCTGCACCTGATCCGCGAGACGGCCCGGCACGCCGGCCACGCCGACGTCATCCGGGAGTCCCTGGACGGCAGCACCGCCTTCGAGCTGGTAGCCCGGGAGCAGGGCGGCTCCTTGGGGTGAGGGCCGGGCGGGCGGCCGTACGGCATCCGTGCACGCGCGCGTGGTGCGCGAGCCGCCCGCCACGCGCGCGTGCGCGTCACCGGAGACGGCGAGGAAGGTCCCCGTGGCTCAGTGGTGGAAGCCGGTGGCCGCCGCCTTGTCGTGGGTCAGGGGGTGCGGCTGCCGGCGCAGTTCCGGCAGCAGGCGGGTCAGGTCGTCCAGGAACAGGTCGGCCAGGTCGTGGGAGAAGCCGTTGCGGCACACCACCCGCAGCACGGACAGGTCCTCCCGGTTCGCCGGGAAGGTGTACGCGGGCACCAGCCAGCCGCGCTCGCGCAGCCGCCTGGAGACGTCGAACACGTCGTACGCCGTCACGTCCGGGGCGGTGGTGAAGGCGAAGACCGGCAGCTCGTCGCCCCGGGTCAGCAGCCGGAAGTCGCCGAGCGCCTCGATCCCCCCGGCGAGCGTCGTCGCCACGCCCCGCGTGGACTGCTGCACCGCGCGGTATCCCTCGCGGCCCAGGCGCAGGAAGGTGTAGTACTGCGCGACCACCTGGGCGCCGGGCCGGGAGAAGTTGAGGGCGAAGGTCGGCATCTCGCCGCCGAGGTAGTTGACCCGGAAGACCAGCTCCTCGGGCAGCGCCTCCTTGTCCCGCCACAGCGCCCAGCCGACCCCCGGGTACACCAGGCCGTATTTGTGCCCCGAGGTGTTGATCGAGGCCACGCGAGGCAGCCGGAAGTCCCACTCCAGGTCCGGGTCGAGGAAGGGCGCCACCATGCCGCCGGACGCGCCGTCCACGTGCACGGGGACGTCGAGCCCGGTGCGCTCCTGGAGGGCGTCCAGGGCGGCGCACAGGTCGGCGATCGGCTCGTAGGAGCCGTCGAAGGTGGAGCCCAGGATGCCGACGACGCCGATGGTGTTCTCGTCGCACAGCTCCACGGCCGCCTGCGGGTCCAGATGGAAGCGGTCGCCCTCCATGGGCACCTGCCGGGCCTCCACCTCCCAGAAGTTGCAGAACTTCTCCCAGCACACCTGCACGTTGACGCCCATGACCAGGTTGGGCCGGGCGCCCGGGTAGCGGTCGGCGTTGCGCTGGGCCCAGCGCCGCTTGAGCGCCATCCCGGCGAGCATGCAGGCCTCGCTGGAGCCGGTGGTCGAACAGCCCACCGCCGACGCCGGGTCCGGCGCGTTCCACAGGTCGGCGAGCATCGCCACGCAGCGCCGCTCCAGTTCGGCGGTGCGCGGGTACTCGTCCTTGTCGATCATGTTCTTGTCCCGGCACTCTCCCATCAGCACCCCGGCCTGCGGCTCCATCCAGGTGGTGACGAACGTGGCCAGGTTCAGCCGTGAGTTGCCGTCCAGCATCAGCTCGTCGTGCACCAGCTGGTACGCCGTGGACGGGGGCATCGGCGCGTCCGGGAGCCGGTGCGTGGGCGGGGCCTCGGTCATGCCGCCGACCGGATCCGCCTCCCCGAAGAAGGGGTTGACGGACATCGTCCGCTCGTCGTGCTTCTCGGGACCTTTGTGCAGGGCCATCAACTGCCTCCAGGGGAACCGGGTCGAGGGATGTCAGCGGACTGGTGCCCCGTCCTGGCCCAGCTGCATCTGCGGACGCCCCGTCACCAGCAGCCAGGCGGGCAGGGAAGCGATGCACAGCAGGGCGAGCACGCCGGGCGAGGCGACGAGCACGGCGGCGGTGAACAGGCTCACCCAGCCCTGCCGGGTGACCGCGAGAAGCATGCCCAGGACGGCCGTGGCCACGCCCACCGCCGGATGCACGGCCGGCACGAGGGCGTGGGCGCACAGCCCCAGGGCCGCCCCCACGAAGACCGCCGGAAAGATACGGCCGCCGCGGAAGCCCGAGGCCGCGGCGACGAGCAGCGCGGCCAGCTTCACCACCGCCATCGCGGCGAACTGCCCCGCCGACCAGCCGTCCGGACGCCGGGCCAGCTCGCCGACCTCCGACAGCCCCTTGAAGAGCGTCAGAGGGCCGCCCAGGACTCCCAGAGCGGCCAGCACGACCCCGCCGGCCGGAAGCATCAGCATCGGGTGTCGCAGCCGCCGGAAGACCGCGTGGACGTACGGGAAGGCGTACACGGCGGCCATGCCGAGCAGCGCCGCCGCCGGGGCGATCACCACGGCCGCCAGCACGTCCCCCGGCCGCGGGTGGCCCATGGGCGGCAGCCGCAGGTCGAAGCTCGGGTGGGCCACCAGGGTGGTCGTCACGGCCCCGCAGGCGCCGGCGGTCAGCGGCGCGAACAGGTTGTCCCACAGCCGGCCGCGCATCGGGCGCCCGGCGAGCGCCTCGGAGATGACCAGCGCCGCCGCCACCGGTGTGCCGAACAGCGCGCCGATCGTCGCCGACTCCGCCAGCACCGGCCACAGCTCGCCCGGCGCCCGGGGCATCAGGCGCCCGCCGAGCCAGGCCGCGAGGCCGACGTTCACCGCGATGACCGGGTTCTCCGGGCCGAGACTCGGGCCGCCCGCCAGCATCAGCCCGGCCGCCACCACCAGGCCCGGCAGCACGGCCGGCGGCAGCACCGGGGCGTTCAGACCGAGGGTGGCCGGGTCGGGACCGGCGTGGCCGGGCGCCTTCCACACCACCAGCCCGACCGCCACGCCGGTCGCCACGAGCATGACGAACACCCACGCCGCCGAGAAGCGGCCCAGCCCCAGCGCGTCCGGCACCGGGCCCCACAGCACGTGCTGGAGCCGCTCCGCCGCCGCGCTCACGCCGACGAAGACCAGACTCGCGGCCACGCCCACCACCACGCCGGGCAGGATGAACGGCAGCAGGGCCCGGGCCGGCGCCGTGGGGGCGGTCGGGGGCGCCTGCGGCGCGTCGGTTTCCTGGGCCACGGGCTCACCATAAGCGGACAAAATGCCCACACTGTGTCGAACATGCGGAACCGGAACCGGCTTGCACCTCACGTGGCGTGAGGCCTCAGCGTGGAGACGTACCGACCGAAGGAGCGGAAAGTGAGCCACCCCGAGGGACAGGTCTACTCCGTGGGACAGGTCGCGGGGTTCGCCGGAGTGACGGTGCGCACCCTGCACCACTACGACGAGATCGGCCTGCTCGTGCCCAGCGAGCGCACGTACGCCGGCCACCGGCGCTACACCGGCGCCGACCTCGACCGGCTCCAGCAGATCCTGTTCTACCGGGAGCTCGGCTTCCCGCTCGAAGAGGTCGCGGCCCTGCTCGACGACCCGGACGCGGACCCGCGCGCACACCTGCGCCGCCAGCACGAACTGCTGACCGCCCGGATCGAGCAGCTCCAGAAGATGGCCGCGGCCGTGGAGCACGCCATGGAGGCACGCAAGATGGGCATCGACCTGACGCCTGAGGAGCGGTTCGAGGTGTTCGGGGACAAGGACCCCGAGCAGTACGCCGAGGAGGCGGAGCAGCGCTGGGGCGACACCGAGGCGTGGGCCGAGTCCCAGCGCCGCGCCGCCCGCTACACCAAGGAGGACTGGAAGCGCATCAAGGCGGAGGTCGACGACTGGCAGGAGCGGTACGCCGCCCTGGTGGCCGCCGGCGAGCAGCCGGAGGGCGAGGCGGCCATGGACCTGGCCGAGGAACACCGGCAGCACATCAGCAGGTACTACTTCGAGGTCCCCTACGAGATGCACCGGTGCTTCGCGGAGATGTACGTCTCCGACGAGCGCTTCAAGGCGTTCTACGACTCCCAGCGCCCCGGTCTCGCCGAGCACCTGCGCGCCGCGATCCTCGCCAACGCCGACCGGCACGCCGCCTGACCGGTCGCTGTCCGACCCGTCATGGCCCGGGACTGCACGGGGGTCACTCCCGGGCCACGACCACCGCCGTGCCGTAGGCGCACACCTCGGTGCCCACGTCCGCGGCCTCGGTCACGTCGAAGCGGAAGGCGAGCACCGCGTTGGCGCCACGCGCGCGTGCCTGCTCCACCAGCCGCTCCATGGCCTGGTTGCGGGTCTGCACCAGCGTCTTGGTGAGCCCCTTCAGCTCGCCGCCGATCATCGACTTCAGACCGGCGCCGATCTGGCTGCCCAGGTGCCGCGAGCGCACGGTGAGCCCGAAGACCTCGCCGATCACCTGCTGCACCCGGTATCCGGGCACGTCGTTCGTCGTCACGACCAGCACATCGGGCTGGGGCCCCTGGCCGCCGCCGTAGTCATCGAGTCCCATGGGTCACAGCTTTCTCCCGGTCATCGCACAGTGCATCCTGGATACACCGGTGGAACCTGGGGCGGTCACCTCACGTTGATAGCTTTGTACGGCCTTTCACCGAGACCAGCCGCCGAAGCCGCCTTCACCCTTCAGGAGCCCGGACCCGTGATGACACTCGCCCTCGGCCCGAGCTGGCTGGATCCCAACCACCTGCTCGGCACCTACGGCATCTGGGGCCTGCTGCTCGTCGTCTTCGCCGAGTCCGGCCTGCTCATCGGCTTCTTCCTGCCGGGCGACTCGCTGCTGTTCACCTGCGGTCTGCTGATCACCTCGCACCAGATGCACTTCCCGCTGTGGGGCGCGATCGGCCTGATCTGCCTCGCCGCCGTCCTCGGCGACCAGGCGGGCTACATGTTCGGCAAGAAGGTCGGCCCGTCCCTGTTCAACCGCCCGGACTCCCGCCTGTTCAAGCAGGAGAACGTCACCAAGGCGCACGAGTTCTTCGAGAAGTACGGCCCGAAGTCCCTGGTCCTGGCCCGCTTCGTGCCCGTGGTCCGCACGTTCACGCCGATCATCGCCGGCGTCAGCGGCATGCGGTACCGCTCCTTCCTGGTCTTCAACGTCATCGGCGGCACCCTGTGGGGCGCGGGCGTCACCCTGCTCGGCTCCTGGCTGGGCAACATCGGCTTCGTCAAGGACAACATCGAGGCGATCCTCATCCTGATCGTCCTCGTCTCCGTCGTCCCGATCGCGATCGAGTTCCTGCGGGCCCGCGGCAAGGAGAAGAAGGCCGCGCAGGCCGCGCCCCAGCCCACGCCGCAGCCCCGGGCGGCGGCGTCCCGGCAGCCGTACGAGCAGCCCTACGCACCGGTCATGGACACCGAGACCACCCAGCTGCGCCGCGTCGAGCCCGACCAGCCGTACGAGCAGCACTACGGCGATCCGTACGGGCAGCAGCCGTACCAGCAGCCGCAGTCTCAGCCGCAGCAGCAGAACTGGCATCAGCAGCAGGGCTGGCACCAGCAGCCGCCGCAGCAGCAGGGCTGGGACCAGCAGTACTACGACGACCAGCAGTACGCGCAGCAGCAGTACCCGTACCCCTACGACCACAGCCAGGGCGAGTACCGCGCCCCATAGAGGCGGGGAGCGGCGCGACGGCGTTAGAAGCCGCGCGTCCGCTTGGCCGCCCGGCGCTTGCCTGGATACCCGACCCGCAGGAACAGCCGGAAGA
Organism: Streptomyces sp. NPDC048192; assembly: GCF_043202415.1. Taxonomy (NCBI): domain Bacteria; kingdom Bacillati; phylum Actinomycetota; class Actinomycetes; order Kitasatosporales; family Streptomycetaceae; genus Streptomyces; species Streptomyces sp. NPDC048192. The sequence continues at coordinate 69,811 of NZ_JBIDAL010000022.1, read as the reverse complement.
CCTCGGAGCCGAGGTTGACGCCGATGGCGATCGCCATGGCCAGGGACGCCGCGTTGGCCAGCGACACCAGCCCCTTGTCCACCTGGTTCTGGGCCATGTTCAGCAGCCCGAAATAGGTCGCCGAGCCCGGCAGCAGCGGCCCGATCGCCGCCGTCGTGTAGGGCAGCGCGGACGCGAACCGGTACCGGGACAGCAGCTGCCCGAACAGCCCCACCAGCCCCGCCGCCACAGCGGTCGACGCCACCGGCGAGATGTGGGCGACGTAGTGCATCGCGCCGTACACCGTCCAGGCCACGCCCCCGTTGAGCGTCACCCACAGCACGGTCGAACGCTCCTGCTGGAGCAGCACCGCGAAGGTCAGCGACAACAGCATGGACGCCGCGATCTGGATCAGCGGCCGTTCGTCGGTGACGAGCGCCGCGTCCGGGTTGAGCCTGCCGCCGACCTTCACACCGAAGTACAGGACGACCAGCACGCCGGCGACGATGCCCACGAAGAAGTACAGGACCTCCAGCAGACGGGCGGAGGCGGTGATGTAGAAGCCGGTCAGGCCGTCCTGGACGCCCGCCACCAGCGCCCGCCCGGGCAGCAGCGCGAACAGCCCACCGGTGACGACGGCGGACGCCTTCACGTCGACGTGCGCCAGCGAGAACGCCACCCCGATCATCGCGGGCGGCATCGCGGCCACCATGAACTGGTAGAACTCCGGCAGCCCCCGCCCCGCGCACAGCCAGGCCAGCCGGTCGCCGAGCATCGCGCCGAGCGCCGCCGCGACGAACACGATCGGATCACCGCCGACCAGCAGGGAGGCCGCACCGGCCAGCAGCCCGCTGGCCAGGGTCAGCGCCCACCCCGGGTAGGGGTGCCGGTTGCGGCGGATCTCCGCCAGCCGCCGGTAGGCCTCCTCCAGGGAGACATGGGTCTCCGGATCGGTCAGGTCGTCCACCAGGCGGAACACGGCCGCGAGCCGCGTGTAGTCGGTGCCCCGCCGCCGTACCGTCCGCGAGGCCGTCACCGGGTCGTCCACCAGCGACGGCTGGTGCGAGATCGACAGCAGCGTGAAGGTGACGTTCGGCTCGCAGCGGTCCAGGCCGTAGGAGCGGCACACCGCGAACATCGCGGCCTCCACGTCCTCCGCGCCCTCGCCGCCGGCCAGCAGCAGCTCCCCGATACGCAGGGTCAGGTCGAGCACGCGCGGAACCGCGGGGCCCTCCTCCTCGGCGCGCTGCACCAGCTCCGGCGCGGGCCGCTCGGCCACCGGCAGCCGCAGCATCGTGCGCATCCGGTCCTGCCAGGGCGCGTCCTTGACCAGGCTGACCAGCGGCACCCCGGTGGCCGGGGTGAACGCGGGCGGGACCTCCCTGGCGCCGTAGGTGCGCGGCGGGCTGAACGCCGACCCCTCCGGCTCGGCGCTGGGCGGCTGCGGCGTCTGCAGGCCCTGGGGCAGGGCGAACTCCGATGTCGTCTCCGGCTCACCGCCGCCCTCGGGTACCTCGATGCCCTCGGGAATCGCGAACTCGGACGTGATCTCCGGGTCGTACCGCGCCTCGTCGGACCGCGGCTTGCGGTCCTCCGCCTCCGTCACCTCGCACCGCTTCCTGAACGACACCTTCCGTAGGCCTCAGTATGCGCATGAGTACGCAAACGGGCCGCGCCACCCCGGGCAGGGTGCCGCGGCCCGCGGAAGACAAACCGGCCGGTCAGTGGCCGCCCTGCTCCTTGAAGCGCTTGTACGACCGCTCGATCTCCGCCTCGGCGTCCGTGCGGCCGACCCAGTTGGCGCCCTCGACCGACTTGCCGGGCTCCAGGTCCTTGTACACCTCGAAGAAGTGCTGGATCTCCAGGCGGTCGAACTCCGACACGTGGTGGATGTCGCGCAGGTGCTCCACGCGCGGGTCGGTGGCCGGAACGCACAGCAGCTTGTCGTCGCCGCCCGCCTCGTCCGTCATGCGGAACATGCCGATCGCGCGGCACCGGATCAGGCAGCCCGGGAAGGTCGGCTCGTCCAGGATGACCAGCGCGTCCAGCGGGTCGCCGTCCTCGCCGAGGGTGTTCTCGACGAAGCCGTAGTCGGTCGGGTAGGCGGTCGAGGTGAAGAGACGACGGTCCAGGCGGATCCGACCGGTCTCGTGGTCCACCTCGTACTTGTTGCGCGAACCCTTCGGGATCTCGATCGTGACGTCGAACTCCACCGGTGGCTCCTCCATGATCAGCACATAGTTCTGGTGGTTAAGTGTCCCTCACGCAGGTGTGTGATCGCGAAAGGGGCTGGTGGTCGTGCCAGAGCTGAGGCCGTGGCGGGCCGCGAGACCGCAGGTGGAGCGGATCGCGAACGCCGTACGACCGCGTCTGGCGCGGGCCGGTGCCGCCGCCGGGCCGCGGGTCGCGCGGCTGGCGCGGGCCCTGCGGCCCCGGACCCCGCGTCTCCCGCGTCCGGGAGCGGTCAGGACCTGGCAGTACACCGCGGGCGCCGCCACCGCCGGCCTGGCGCTCGCCGCCGGTGTGGTGACCGCGGCCGGACCCTGGGACGCCAACGGTCAGCGTACGGCCGAGCGGGACCGGGCGGTCGCCCTGGAGCAGCCGGGTGGCGCAGATCACGGCCGCTCCGGCACGGCGGCGGGCACGGCCCGGCCCGCGCCGAGCGCCGCTCCCGTCCTGGTGGGCCTGGACGGCCCGGTGGAGGCCGTCGGCACCAAGAAGGCCCCGCCGGCCGGACAACCCCTCTCCGACGTCCTCGAGCCCCTCCTGGGCGTCCCCGCGCTGGGCGGCACCCGCGCGGCGGCCGTCGTCGACGTGGCCACCGGCAAGCGCCTCTACGGCACCGACGCCGACGCGGCCCTCACCCCCGCCTCCACCACGAAGATCGCCACCGCCGTCGCCGCCCTGTCCGCGCTCGGCCCCGACCACCGCTTCACCACCCGCACCGCCATCGAACCCGGCACCGGCGAACTCGTCCTCGTAGGCGGCGGCGACCCCACGCTCACCGCCCGCAGCAACAGCGACGGCTGGGCCAGCCTGCGCGACCTGGCGGCGCACACCGCCCAGGCCCTGCACCGGCGCGGCATCCGCGACGTCACGCTCTCCTACGACACCACCCTGTACTCCGGCCCCCAGCTGCACCCCATCGGCGTCAACGACAACCTCGCGCCGGTCAGCCCCCTGATCGCCGACGAGGGCCGCACCGACGGCTCCAGCAGCGGCCCGGCGCCCCGCGTGAGCGACCCCGCGAAGGACGCGGCGACCAAGTTCGCGGCCTTCCTGAAGGACGCCGGCATCACCAGCACGCCCCCCGGCCCGTCCAAGGCCGGCACGCGCGCGCAGACCCTCGCCACGGTCTCCTCACCCCCGCTGTCCGACATCGTCGAGCGCATGCTGACCAACAGCGACAACGACATCGCCGAGGCCCTCGCCCGCCAGACGGCCCTCACCAGCGGACAGCCCGGCAGCTTCGCGGGCGGCGCCAAGACCATCGCCGCGCGGCTGACCAAGCTGGGCCTGCCGATGTCCGGGGCCTCCTTCCACGACGGCAGCGGCCTCGACCGCGACGACCGGCTCACCGCCGGCCTCCTCACCGGCCTCCTGGTCACCGCCGGCGACCCCGGCCGCCCCGGCCTGCGCCCCGTCCTCACCGGCCTGCCCGTGGCCGGCTTCACCGGCACGCTGGCCGACCGCTACACCGACAGCGCGGCGGGCGTCGTACGCGCCAAGACCGGCACCCTGACCGGCGTGAACACGCTCGCCGGCACCGTCGTCGACGCCGACGGCCGCCTCCTCGCCTTCGCCTTCATGGCGTCCGGCACCACCGACCCCCTGGCAGCGGAGTCGGCCCTGGACAAGGCGGCGACGGCCCTGGCGGCCTGCGGCTGCCACTGACTCACGAGGCTCCGCCCCCGGTCCCTCGGGCCGTGCCGGGCTCACACGGACTGCCCCAAGTGGGGACGTTCCCGTACGGTTGGCAGCATGACTGGCTTCGGTGGCACCGCATCTCCCGGGATGGTCGACTGGAACCTCGCGGTGGCGACCGCGACGCGGCTCGTGCGCCCGGGCCCCGACGTCAGCCGCGACGAGGCCCGCGCCGTCGTCGCGGAGCTGCGCCGGCACGCCAAGGCCTCGGAGGAACACGTCCGGGGCTTCACTCGTATGGGCACCGACGAGATCCACGACACCCCGGTCCTGGTGGTCGACCGCCCCGGCTGGGTCCGCGCCAACGTCGCCGGCTTCCGCGAGATCCTCCGGCCGCTGCTGGAGAAGATGCAGCAGCGCCGGTCCGGCAACCCCGCCGGCGCGGTCCTCGGCACCGTCGGCGGCAAGGTCACGGGCGTCGAACTCGGCATGCTGCTGTCGTTCCTGTCCTCCCGCGTCCTCGGCCAGTACGAGACGTTCGCCCCGGCCGGCCGTGACCTGCCGGCCGGCGAGAACGGCGGCGGCCGGCTGCTGCTCGTCGCGCCGAACATCGTCCACGTCGAGCGCGAACTCGACGTCGAACCGCACGACTTCCGGCTGTGGGTGTGCCTGCACGAGGAGACCCACCGCACCCAGTTCACGGCCGTGCCCTGGCTGCGCGACCACCTGGAGGGCGAAATCCAGTCGTTCTTGGCGGAGACCGACGTCGACCCGATGACCTTCCTGGAGCGCATCAGGGAAGCCGCCCAGTCCCTCGCCGGCGGCCGCCCCGAGGGCGAGGACGAGGACGGCGGCCGCTCCTTCGTGGAGCTGGTGCAGACCCCCGCCCAGCGGGAGATCCTCGGCCGCCTCACCGCCGTGATGTCCCTGCTGGAGGGCCACGCCGACTACGTGATGGACGGCGTCGGCCCCAGCGTCGTACCGACCGTCGCGGAGATCCGCGAGAAGTTCCAGCAGCGCCGCGCCAAGGGCGCCTCCCGCCTCGACCTCGCCCTGCGCAAGCTGCTCGGCCTGGATGCCAAACTGAGGCAGTACCGGGACGGCGAACGGTTCGTGCGGGCCGTCGTCGAACAGGTCGGCACCGACGGCTTCAACCGCGTGTGGACCTCGCCCAACACCCTGCCCACGAAGGCGGAGATCGCCAAACCGGCGGACTGGGTCGCAAGGGTGCACCGCAAGGCCGAGTCGTGAACGGCATGGACACGTCGTGAAACGAATCCGGCCGACGACAGGCGAACGCCCCTCCAATCACCCGTCCGAGGGACCGTGAGCCATGCGTAGGCGTGCAATGCTCGGGGAACGCCCCGGTTCTGTCACCATCTACACACTCTGAGTGACCGAACTCGGGCCCGCCCCCCGAAAACTTCATGAAGGGAACCGGACATGGGTCCCCATCCTGCGGTCGCGGCGATACGCCTGGCGGTTCGCCGCGTCCTCCATGACATCCTCAACGACCACCAGACCTCCGGCGTCCCCGGACCCCAGGCCTTCGGCGGCCTCGGCGGGCAGGCCTTCGCCGGCCGCCCCGGCGCGCTGACCGCCGACGCCCCCGCGCGCCCGGTCACCGGCGGCCCCGGCCGGCAGGCCGACGGACGGCACCCGCACCGGATGGCCGAGCGGCCCCCCTCCACGCTCGGCTCCCCGCTCGTGCTCGTCGCCTGCTCCGGCGGCGCCGACTCCATGGCCCTCGCCTCCGCCCTCGCCTTCGAAGCGCCCAAGCTCGGCCTCCGCGCCGGCGGCGTCACCGTCGACCACGGCCTCCAGCCCGGCTCCGACCTCCGCGCCGACGAGGTCGCCCTGCGCCTGCGCGAACTCGGCCTCGACCCCGTCGAGTCCGTCGCCGTGACCGTCGGCCGCGACGGCGGGCCCGAAGCCGCCGCCCGCGACGCCCGCTACGCCGCCCTCGACGCCGTCGCCGAACGCCACGGCGCCACCGCGATCCTGCTCGGCCACACCCGCGACGACCAGGCCGAAACCGTCCTGCTCGGCCTCGCCCGCGGCTCCGGCATCCGCTCCCTGTCCGGCATGGCCGCGGTCTCGGGGGCCGGCGGCCGCTACCGGCGCCCCTTCCTGGAGCTCGACCGGCAGACCGCCCGCAAGGCCTGCATGGCCCAGTCCCTCCCCGTCTGGGACGATCCGCACAACGCCGACCCCGCCTACACCCGCTCCCGGCTGCGCCACGAAGGCCTGCCCGCCCTGGAGAAGGCCCTCGGCAAAGGGGTCGTGGAGGCGCTCGCCCGCACCGCCCAGCTCTCCCGCGACGACGCCGACGCCCTCGACGCCTGGGCCAGCCAGGCGGAAGCCTCCGTACGCGACGCCGCGGGCCTGCTGGAGTGCGCCAAGCTCTACGCCCTCCCGCCCGCCGTACGCCGCCGCATCCTGCGCCGCGCCGCCATCGAGGCCGGCGCCCCGGCCGGTTCGCTGTTCGCCCGCCACATCGAGGAAGTCGACCGCCTGATCACCGGCTGGCGAGGCCAGGGAGCCATCAATCTCCCCGGCCGGGTCGTCGCCCAGCGGCAGGGTGGCAGACTGGTGATTCGGCAAGGCTGAAACCCGGCCCCGCGGAGCGACCCTCCGGCGGCCGGTCCGGGCAGCCGGCGGCCGTGCACACGGTCGCAGCCGGAGGCCGTGGCTCGCGGCCGTAAGTGCGGGACGACCGAAAGTGATGCGGGTGGACGCGAAAGACATGGGTGCCGACCTCCAGCAGGTACTCATCACCAAGGAAGAGATCGACGCGAAGCTGGCCGAGCTGGCCGCGAAGATCGACGCGGAGTACGCGGGCAAGGACCTGCTCATCGTCGGCGTCCTCAAGGGCGCGGTGATGGTCATGGCGGACCTCGCCCGGGCGCTGTCCACCCCCGTCACCATGGACTGGATGGCCGTGTCCTCCTACGGCGCGGGCACCCAGTCCTCCGGTGTCGTGCGGATCCTCAAGGACCTCGACACCGACATCAAGGGCAAGCACGTCCTGATCGTCGAGGACATCATCGACTCCGGCCTGACCCTGTCCTGGCTGATCAACAACCTCGGCTCCCGCGAGCCCGCCTCCCTGAAGGTGTGCACGCTGCTGCGCAAGCCGGACGCCGCGAAGGTCGCCATCGACGTCGAGTGGGTCGGATTCGACATCCCGAACGAGTTCGTCGTCGGCTACGGCCTCGACTACGCCGAGAAGTACCGCAACCTGCCGTTCGTGGGTACGCTCGCGCCTCACGTCTACGGCGGCTGAGCCGGGCAGGACGTGAGCTGAGCCACTCGGCTCAAGCCTTGCAGGACGATCGGGAACCCCGGCGGGTTCCGCGCCGTTGAAGCATGCAGAGACGGCCTCCCCGGCCCTCGAAGCGGACTTCGTTCGGCTTCGGACCACCACGCTGGGGTACCGTCAGAAGAACTGTCTTATCAAACTCACTATGGCAGGAGGGACGGGGCGGCACCGCTCCGTATGGATGGACGTGAAGCGATACTTCCGTGGGCCGGTCATGTGGATCGTGCTGGCCGTCCTTGCCGTGGTCGTGTTGATGCAGGTCGTCGGCTCGTCCGGCGGCTACAAGACGGTGGACACCGGCCAGGTCGTTGCGGCGATCAATGACAACAGGGTCCAGTCGGCGAAGCTCACCACAGGTGACGAGCAGAGCATCAAGGTCACGCTGAAGGACGGCTACAAGGTCGACGGCAGCTCGAAGATCCAGGCGAGCTACATCGGCGACCAGGGCTCCCAGCTCGCCGGCAACCTGCAGACCAAGTACCAGGACAAGCAGATCCCGGACGGCTACACCGTGTCGCCGTCCAAGCAGAACCCGTTCGTCGGCGTCCTGCTCTCCCTGCTCCCCTTCGTCCTGATCGTGGTCGTCTTCCTGTTCCTGATGAACCAAATGCAGGGCGGCGGCTCCCGGGTCATGAACTTCGGCAAGTCCAAGGCCAAGCTCATCACCAAGGACACCCCGAAGACGACCTTCTCCGACGTCGCCGGCTGCGACGAGGCCGTCGAGGAACTCCAGGAGATCAAGGAGTTCCTGCAGGAGCCGGCCAAGTTCCAGGCCGTCGGCGCCAAGATCCCCAAGGGCGTGCTGCTCTACGGCCGCCCGGGCACCGGCAAGACGCTGCTCGCCCGTGCCGTGGCCGGCGAGGCGGGCGTCCCCTTCTACTCGATCTCCGGCTCCGACTTCGTCGAGATGTTCGTCGGCGTCGGCGCCTCCCGGGTCCGCGACCTGTTCGAGCAGGCCAAGGCGAACGCCCCGGCGATCGTCTTCGTCGACGAGATCGACGCGGTCGGCCGCCACCGCGGCGCCGGCCTCGGCGGTGGTCACGACGAGCGCGAGCAGACCCTGAACCAGCTGCTCGTCGAGATGGACGGCTTCGACGTCAAGGGCGGCGTGATCCTCATCGCCGCCACCAACCGGCCCGACATCCTCGACCCGGCCCTCCTGCGGCCCGGCCGCTTCGACCGCCAGATCGCGGTCGACCCGCCGGACCTCCAGGGCCGTCTGGAGATCCTCAAGGTCCACCAGAAGGGCAAGCCGGTCGCGCCCGACGTCGACCTGGCCGCCGTCGCCCGCCGCACGCCCGGCATGACCGGCGCCGACCTGGCGAACGTGCTCAACGAGGCGGCGCTGCTCACCGCCCGAGGCGATCAGAAGCTGATCGACAACAAGGCGCTGGACGAGGCGATCGACCGCGTGGTCGCGGGCCCGCAGAAGCGGACCCGGATCATGTCGGACAAGGAGAAGAAGATCACCGCGTACCACGAGGGCGGTCACGCCCTGGTCGCGGCGGCCTCACCGAACTCCGACCCGGTCCACAAGATCACCATCCTGTCCCGCGGCCGCGCCCTCGGCTACACGATGGTCCTGCCGGACGAGGACAAGTACTCGACCACGCGCAACGAGATGCTCGACCAGCTCGCCTACATGCTGGGCGGTCGCGCCGCCGAGGAACTGGTCTTCCACGACCCGACCACCGGCGCCGCGAACGACATCGAGAAGGCCACCAACCTGGCCCGCGCGATGGTCACCCAGTACGGCATGACCGAGCGGCTCGGCGCCATCAAGTTCGGCGGCGACAACAGCGAGCCCTTCCTCGGACGTGAGATGGCTCACCAGCGCGACTACTCGGAAGAGGTCGCCGCGCTGGTCGACGAAGAGGTCAAGAAGCTCATCGAGACCGCTCACAACGAGGCCTGGGAGATCCTGGTCGAGAACCGCGACGTGCTCGACAACCTCGTTCTCCAGCTGCTGGAGAAGGAGACCCTGGGCAAGGAGGAGATCGCCGAGATCTTCGCCCCGGTCGTCAAGCGCCCGCCGCGGCCCGCGTGGACCGGCTCCTCGCGGCGCACCCCGTCCACCCGCCCGCCGGTGCTCTCCCCCAAGGAGCTGGCACTGACCAACGGTGCGAACGGCGCGACGGCCGCGATCAGCACGGCCAAGTCCACGGCCACGGAGTCCACCCCGGTAACGGACCAGACCCCGGACGAACGCCCGGAGAGCTGACGCTTTCCGGCCAACCGGCCTGGAATGAACGCCGCGCCCACCAGGTTTTAGCCTGGAGGGCGCGGCGTTCGTATGTCCGCAGAACCGACGCGTGGCCGCCGCCACGCGCAAGAGGTACAGGAACGAGGAACCAGATGACCGACCCCGTGACGCTGGACGGCGAGGGCCCTGTCGGCGACTTCGACGAGAAGCGCGCCGAGAACGCCGTACGGGAACTGCTGATCGCGGTCGGGGAGGACCCGGACCGGGAGGGTCTGCGCGAGACTCCCGGGCGGGTGGCTCGGGCGTACAAGGAGATCTTCGCGGGCCTGTGGCAGAAGCCCGAGGACGTGCTCACGACGACGTTCGACCTCGGGCACGACGAAATGGTGCTCGTGAAGGACATCGAGGTGTACTCGACCTGTGAGCATCATCTGGTGCCGTTCAGGGGCGTCGCCCACGTCGGTTACATCCCGTCCGTCACCGGGAAGATCACCGGTCTGTCGAAGCTGGCCCGTCTGGTGGACGTCTATGCCCGCCGGCCTCAGGTGCAGGAACGACTCACCACCCAGGTCGCGGACTCGCTGATGGAGATCCTGGAGCCGCGGGGCGTCATCGTGGTCGTCGAGTGCGAGCACATGTGCATGTCCATGCGCGGTATCCGCAAGCCGGGCGCGAAGACCATAACGTCCGCCGTGCGCGGGCAGCTGCGGGACGCGGCGACGCGGAACGAGGCCATGAGTCTGATCATGGCGCGCTGAAGCGGGTGCTGACCGGAACCGGCGGTCACGCCGCCGGTTCCGCGCCCGGGGTGTTCTGGTCCTCGTCGTCCGGGAGTTTGCAGACGCGCTCGAGGAACAGGGCCGCCGCTATCACGCCGATGCCGGCCAGGACCGAGAAGCCGGCGTAGATGGCCTGGTCGCGGCGGGTGGGGATGTCCAGGAGCTCCAGCAGGAAGATGCCCGTGCCGCCGTACATGCCGGCGACGAGCGCGGCGACCAGGGCGCTGGCCTGGCCGAAGACGACCGCGCGGGCGGCCATCAGCGGGTCGACGCCCTTGGCGCCGGGGCGGCGTTCGCGCTGGGCCTTCAGCCGGGCGCGCAGCGAGAGCGCCGTCGACAGCAGGACCACCGCGATCAGCGCGAGGACGATGGGGGCGGCCAGGGGGACGCTGGGCAGGGTCCCGATCGAGTTCCAGAGGCGGGCGCCCGCCCAGGACAGGATCCCGGCCACGACGAACACGCCCGCCAGCACCCTGATGCGCAGCTCTCTCACGGTGTCCCTTCAGCTCCCCCGGACCGGTGCGGACCGTGGTCCCACGCGACCTTGTCGTCTTCAGTCGTCCTGAGTCGTCTTGACCTTAACGACTATTCCGGCAGTCGGAGTTCCAGGTCCGCTCGGGGTTCGACGCCCGCACGGGTGACGGCGGACAGCAGCTCGGCCACCGGGCCGCGGCCGGGCAGCCGGGCCTCGGGGTCCACGTCGTGCCAGGGCGCGAGGACGAAGGCGCGCTCGTGGGCGCGCGGGTGGGGCAGGGTGAGCTGCGGGTCGTCGGAGGTGACGTCGGCGTAGGCGACGATGTCGACGTCCAGGGTGCGCGGGCCCCAGTGCTCGTCGCGGACGCGTTTGTACGCCTCCTCGATGGCGTGCGCCCGCTCCAGCAGGGAGGCCGGGGGCAGGGTGGTCTTCAGGACCACGACCGCGTTGAAGTACGACGGCTGGCTGCCGGGCGCCACGCCCCACGGCTCGGTCTCGTACACCGGCGAGACGGCCTTCACGCGGACGCCGGGGGTGTCCTCGAGCGCGTCGACGGCGCCCTGGAGGGTCTCCAGGCGGTTGCCGAGGTTGGCGCCGATGGAGATGACGGCCCGCTTCGGGTTCTGCAGGGTCGTGTCGGCGGCGTCGACCTTCTCGACGACCGAGGCGGGCACCGGCTGGACGGTCGGGTCGCTGTGACCCTGGAGGAAAGGTCGGGTCATACTCGGCTCCGGGTGATGGTGACGGTCACGTCGTCGAAGGGGACGGTGATCGGCGCGTCCGGTTTGTGGACACAGACCTCGACCTCCTGTACCCCTTCGTGCTTCAGGCAGGTCCGGGCGATCCGTTCGGCGAGGGTCTCGATGAGGTCCACCGGCTCGCCCTCGACCACGGCCACGACCTCCTCGGCCACGATGCCGTAGTGGACGGTCTTCGCCAGGTCGTCGTCGGCCGCGGCCGGACGGGTGTCGAGCCCCAGGACGAGGTCCACGATGAAGGTCTGGCCCTCCTCGCGCTCCTTGGGGAACACACCGTGGTGCCCGCGGGCCTTCAGGCCGCGCAGCGCGACACGATCCACGCGAATCACTCCTGCAATCGTCGGGAAGGACCGGTCCGTACCGCGTGCGGGCGGCACACCGGCCTGAGGACGAATCTACCTGCGGGCACTGACAAAGCCGGGCCGCGGGAGACGGGCCCGCGTCCGGACCACGAGCGTTCATCTCGCGTTTCCCCGGAGAAACCCGGCGGTGTCATGGGCTGGTAGCGGCTTCTACCCAGGGGTAGGTGATTCCAACCACTTCCCGGCCGAGGCGCGGCAGCCGTGCCGCGGCCGCGCGCTCAGGCGGAGGGACCGTCGTCCGGGTTCACGCCGTTCACGCCGGTCTCCTCGTCCTCGTCGTCGGTCTCGGCGAGGACGGGGGAGGCGTGGTGCGACCAGAGCTTCCAGCCGGAGGGCGTGCGCCGGAACACGTTCGTGGCGACGACGAGCTGGCCGACCAGCGGGCCGAGTTCCGCGCCGTCCTCGGGGGCGGGGCCGCCGCTGAGGATGTTCTCGGTGCAGGTCACGAGCGCGGTGTCACCGGTGACGGAGACGTGCACGTCGGTGAGGAAGAACTGGATGTAGTCGGTGTTGGCCATGATCAGGGCGTACGACCTGAGGACCTCGCCGCGCCCGGTGAGCACCGGCCAGCCGGGGTGCACGCAGGAGACCACCCCGGTGTCCGCGGGGTCGTGGTACTCCTCGTCCACGCCCAGGTCGGCCGGGGTGAGCCAGAGGGAGGACAGTTCCTCGAAGTCGCCGCGTTCCATCGCCTCGTAGAAGGCGGTGTTGGCGGCCTCCACCTGCTCGACGTCGGTGTGAGGGGCGCTCACCGGGTTCCTTCCGCCCCGAGCCGGCCGCTGACGCCCGGCGCGCGTCCGCTGCCGCACACCCCGTGTTCGCGCTCCGCGCGCAGCGCTTGCGCCCCCGGCACCAGGCCTGCCGTGCGCGCCTCCTCCACGGCGCGTGCGACGCGTACGGCGTCGGCGCTGGCGCGTACCGCGTGCACGCGCACCGCCCAGGCGCCGGACTGCGCGGCGAGCGCGGAGACGGCGGCCGTGGCGGCGTCGCGTTCGCGGGCCGGCGGGGGTGCGCCGTCCGGGCCGGCGAGGACGTGCCCGAGGAACCGCTTGCGGGAGGCGGCCACGAGCAGGGGGTGGCCCAGGCCGTGCAGGCGGTCGAGGTGGGCGAGGAGGGCGAGGTCGTGCTCGGCGTCCTTGGAGAAGCCGAGGCCGGGGTCGACGACGACGCGGTCGGGGGCGATGCCTCCGGCCAGAACGGCCTCCACGCGCGCGTGCAGTTCGTCCAGGACTTCGGTGACGACGTCGTCGTAGGCGCCCTTGACGTTGCCGCCCTGAAGGAAACCGCGCCAGTGCATGACGACGAAGGGGGCGCCCGCGTCGGCGACCGCGGGGATCATCGCGGGGTCGGCGAGGCCGCCGCTGACGTCGTTGACGAGGGACGCGCCGGCCGCGAGGGACTGCTCGGCGACGGACGCGCGCATGGTGTCGACGGAGACGACGGCGCCTTCGGAGGCGAGGCCCCGGACGACCGGGATGACGCGCCGCAGTTCCTCGTCCTCGTCCACCCGGGTGGCGCCGGGGCGGGTGGACTCGCCGCCGACGTCGACCAGGTCCGCGCCCTGGGCGACGAGGTCCAGGCCGTGTTTGACGGCGGCGGTCGTGTCGAACCAGCGGCCGCCGTCGGAGAAGGAGTCGGGGGTCACGTTGACGACACCCATGACCGCGCACCGGTCCCATACGGGAAGGCCTGCGACGTGCCCGCGTCCGCTGAGGTTGTTCATACGTTCAGCGTAGGCCCAGCGGGGTGTCCGGAACGCGCGGCGGCCCGGGCGGCCGTCCCCGTGCTGGAGGGGGAGGGGCGTCCGCCCGGGCCCGTATCCGGCCGCACCGTTCACCTGCGCGGTGCCCTGTCCGCGCGGCTCAGGCCGCGCGGACGTCCCGTTCCGCCACGGTGTGCGCGCAGGGGCGCTCGGCGGCCGCCCTGCGCCGGCGCAGGAAGCGCGGGAGCGGCAGGGCGAGGTCGACGAAGCCTTCCGCCTGCATGGCGGCGAAGCCGATGCGGGGCAGGTCGGCGCTGTTGCGGTAGACGACGAAGCGGGGTTCCCAGCGCGGCTGGAACTTGGCGTTGAACTTGTACAGCGACTCGATCTGGAACCAGCGCGAGAGGAACACGAGCAGTCCGCGCCAGGCGCGCAGCACCGGGCCGGCGCCGATCTTCTCGCCGCGGGCGAGGGCGGACCGGAACATCGCGAAGTTGAGCGAGATCCGGGTGATGCCGAACCTCGGCGCGGCCTGGAGGGCGGCGACGATGAGCAGTTCGTTCATGCCGGGGTCGGCGCTGCGGTCGCGGCGCATGAGGTCGAGCGACGCGCCGTCCGTGCCCCAGGGCACGAAGTGCAGGATCGCCTTCAGGTCGCCGTACTCGCCGGGTTCGTCGTCCTGTTTGTGCGCGGTGGCGATCAGGCAGTCGCCGTCGGCGGGGTCGCCGATGCGGCCGAGCGCCATGGAGAAGCCGCGTTCGGTGTCGGTGCCGCGCCAGTCCTCCGCCGCCCGCCGGATGCGCTCCAGTTCGGCGTCGCCGAGGTCACGGATGCGCCGTACCCGGGTTTCGTAGCCGGCTCGCTCGATGCGTTTGACCATTTGTCGCACGTTGCGCATCGCGCGTCCGGCGAGCGAGAAATCCGCGACGTCCACCACCGCCTCGTCGCCCAGTTCGAGGGCGTCCAGGCCGGTCTCGCGGGTCCACACCTCGCCGCCCGTCTCCGAGCAGCCCATGACGGCGGGGGTCCAGGAGTGCGCCCTGGCCTCGTCCATGAAGCGCTCGATGGCGCCGGGCCAGGCCTCGACGTCGCCGATGGGGTCGCCGCTGGCGAGCATCACGCCGGAGACGACGCGGTAGGTGACGGCGGCCTTGCCGCTGGGGGAGAAGACGACGGCCTTGTCGCGGCGCAGCGCGAAGTGGCCGAGGGAGTCGCGTCCGCCGTGCTTGGCCAGCAGGGCCCGCAGCCGGGACTCGTCCTCCTCGGTGAGGCGGGCGGCGGGGTGTTCGGGGCGGAAGGCGAGGTAGATGGTGGTGGCGGCGGTGATCCAGCCGAGGGCGCCGAGGGAGAAGGCGACGGTCCAGGAGGTGTTGCCCTGGTAGTCGACCGGTCCCTCGAAGCCGAACAGGCCGTAGACGACGTGCGTCAGCCGATCGGCCAGGCTCGGGTCGCCGATCGTCCGGTGCGGGTGGACGCTGACGATGACGAGTCCGAGGACGAGAGAGCCGGCGCTCATGAGGATGAAGTTGGCGAGTGCGCGCCACCTGCTGCGCGGGTCGGGCAGGGCGGCGAACTGGTCGCGGTGGAGCAGCAGCGGCACGAGCAGCGCGACGGCGATGAGCACGCCGACGAGCGAGTGCCGGTACGCGAACTGCGCCGCCGCGCCCGCCGGCAGCAGCGCGACCGCGGCCCGCCACGCCCGGCGCTTGCGCCGTTTGAGCCCGTGTGCGAGCAGCAGCAACAGCACGCCGGCGCTCAGCGAGAGCGCGGCCGCGAACGGCCCGAACGAGCCGGGCAGCACTTCCGCGATGGCGTGCATACGGCTGTGACGGAAGCGCGGGAACACGCCCGCGGCAATGTCCAGGACGCCCACGAGGGCGGCGGCCCTGCCGACGAGCGCGGGGACGGCCTCGGGGCGCGGGCCGCGCAGTATGCGCCGCGCCCGGCTGGATCGGCTCGGAACCCCGCCCGACATTTCCCCATCTATCCTGACAGACATCGCATCCCGTAGTTCTGCGAGAGACCTTGGACCCGGGCCCGATACGGGCATCCGGCGACATTGCGCCCTCTAGGACGGTGTCTCGGGGAGACAGGTTCACTCCCCACCGGAAAGTCGGGTCAAAGGCCAAGGAAAGCCCCGGGCAAGCCTGTGCGACGACGTGCGGGCGGGCGCCGGGCGGAGAGCGCAGGCAGGTAACAGCCCATGGGTCTGACGAGCAACAAGGTGCTGGCGCTGGCGGTCGTCCTCGCCGTCGTACTGTTCCTGGGGACGGTGTCGTGGTGGCCGCGGCTGGCCAGGCGGAACTGGCGGGCCGTCAGCGGGCGTGTCGGGCTGCTGCTCGGCACCCAGCTGGCGCTCTTCGCGTCGGTGGGCCTCGCCGTGAACCAGGCCTTCGGTTTCTACGCCAGCTGGGCCGACCTGTTCGGCCAGGAGACCGGGCAGGGAGTGGTCGTCGACCACATAGCGGGCGGCGGCGCAGGCAGTCCCGTCCAAGTGGTGTCCACGTCCCGGGTCATCGGGACGGGCAGCGCACTGCCGCAGGTCGCCGGGCAGGTCCAGAAGGTGGACATCATCGGCCGTACGACGCACCTGGCCACGCCGGCGTTCGTGTATCTGCCGCCCGAGTACTTCCAGCCGCAGAACCGCACGCGCACCTTCCCGGTGTCCGTCATCCTCACCGGCTACCCCGGCACGGCTCAGGCGCTGGTGGACAAGCTGCACTACCCGAGTACGGCGCTGCAGCTGGCCAAGGCCGGGAAGATGCAGCCGATGATCCTGGTGATGCTGCGTCCGACCGTGGCGCCGCCGCGGGACACCGAGTGCGTGGACGTGCCCGGCGGACCGCAGACCGAGACGTTCTTCGCCCGGGACCTGCGCGAGGCGGTGACCGCCCACTACCGGGTCGACAAGACGCCCGCGAGCTGGGGCATCGCCGGCGACTCGACCGGCGGCTACTGCGCGCTGAAGATCGCCATGCACCACCCGAAGTCGTACGCGGCCGCCGCCGGCCTGTCGCCGTACTACAAGGCGCCGCTCGACCCCACCACCGGGGACCTGTTCCGAGGCGATACGAATCTGCGGAATCGCGCCAACCTCTTCTGGGCGATCACGCACCAGTCCGCGCCCGAGACGTCGCTGCTCGTCACCAGCAGCCGGGTGGGCGAGCACAACTACAAGGACACGCTCGCGTTCATCAAGAGCGTGCAGGCGACCAACGTGACCAGGATTTCGTCGATCATCCTCCCGAGCGGCGGGCACAACTTCAACACCTGGCGGCGCGAGATCCCGCCGATGCTGCAGTGGCTGAGCCAGCGGCTGGTCGCCCACTGAACCAGGAGGAACCGGGTGGGTCCGACCTCTCGTGAAGCCGGTGTTGTGGCCGTGTTTTTACGGGGCGGGGGTCCGCGATTCGCCTACGCGCGGTAAGTTTCTGGCCATGCCACGTGGACGCCACCGCCATTCCCCACCTCTGCACCGGCTGTTGCCTCCGACGGCCATCGCCGGTGTGTCCGTCGTCTGCGCGCTGGGTCCCTGGGTGTTCTCCGAGACCATGGTGCTGCGCGCGCTGGCCGCCGCCGCCGCGGCGACCGCGGTCGTCGGCGCCGTCGTGATGCGCCGCTGGGACGCGCAGGCGGGCAAGCGGGTCGCCGAGCTCACACGCGCGCGTGCCGGCGACGAATGGCGGTACGAGGAGCGGGTCGCCGAACTGGAGACCGACCTGGAGGAGTCGCGCGAGCTGCGCGCCAAGCTGGAGCAGCGGCTGCGCGCCAAGCGCGCCGAGCTGGCCGGCCTGCGCAACGAGCACGCGGCCCTGCTGCGCCGGTACGCCACGGCGGAGACCGAGCGCGCGAGCGCCCTGGAGGGACGCCGGCTGCTGGAGATCGAGGCGACCGCGCCCTCGTCCTCGCCCGCGCTGCCGTCCGCGCGCCGCGCCGAGCCCGAGCCGGCCGGGGCGACCGCCGGGGCCGACCCGGAGCAGACCGCCGCCGAGGCGCAGACGGACTCCGGGGACGAGCCGGTGGCCTGCGCGGTCTTCTCCCGCGAGGGCGCCTGGCTCTACCAGCAGGCCCTGACGGCCCTGGCCCGCTTCGGCAGCGACACCCGCGGCGACTCCGGCACGGACGCCGGGCAGACGGCCACGGCGGAGGCTTCCGAGGCGGCGGTCTCCGGCACGACGGCTTCCGGTACCGAGGCTTCCGAGGCGGCGGAGGCCGAGGCGGAGGCTTCTGCGGACACGGCCCCGCAGGCGGCGCGCGCCGAGGGCGGTGAGCCGGAGGGCGGTGAGCCCCAGGGCGGTTCGGCCAAGGCCGGCACGGGAGCGGCTGCGACGGGCAAGGCGGACGCCGTCCGTACGGCAGGCGCGCCCGAGGCGGAAGCCGCTGCCGCTGCCGCGGCGGAAGGCGCCCGGGACGGCAGGGCGGACGGCGCCGGGGCCTCCCGGAGCGAGGCCGGTGCGCCGGCCGCCCAGGAGGAGGAGGCGCAGGGGAAGCCCGAGGCGGCCGACGGGCACGCGCGCGCGGCCGCCACCCCCATGACGCCGACCGAGCCCGCCACGCCCGTGGGCCCGCCGCCCGCCGGGCACTTCACGGTGCCGACCGCGGTGGCCGTCGTACCGGCCGCGCCCGTCCGGCGACCGGTGGTCGAGGGCGGCTTCGACTTCTTCGGCACTCAGAAAGGTGCGCCGAAGGCCGCGCTGGAGTCGGTGCAGAACGAGGACCTCGCGGACGTCGTCGGCCAGGAGGCGCTCGCCGTGCACAAGGCCGAGGCCGAGGCCGGGTTCAAGCAGGCCCATGCCCGGCCGGACGGCGCCGGGCAGGTCATCGACCTGACGGCGCACGACGAGACCGAGCAGATCGACGTCCAGGGGCTGCGCAGCGCGGCATCCTGACGCGACGTCAGACGGATGCACGAGGCCCGGCTTCCCGCGCGGAAGCCGGGCCTCAGGTCATCCAGCGGTCGGGGCGGGCGTCGCGGCGGCCCGTGCGGGACCGCTCCGCCTGGGCGTGCAGCAGCCGTACGGCCTCCTCGGCGTCCCGCAGCCCGGCCGTGACGGTCCTGCCGGCCCCCGTGTCCACATGGACCTCGGCGAGCCGCCACAGCCGCCGCCAGGGCCCCTGGGTCAGCCGTACGCTCTGCACCTTGGCGTGCGGAACCAGCGCCAGCCGGCGCCGCAGCAGGCCGTGCCGGGCGGCGAACACGGAGCCGGTGACCGCGAGGCGGTGCCCGCGCCACCACACCGGCAGGCACCAGCGGGCCCGCCGGGGCGGCCCCGACAGCTCCTGAGGCACCGTCACGCCCGGCAGCACGCGCGTGAGGACCGACTCCGCGACCGGGCCGGGCGCGACCGGCACCAGCACCGGGTTCGCGGACCCGGCCACGTCCAGTTCCACCCGCACCCAGCCGAGCCGCCGCCACAGCAGCGGCTCCACCAGCCGCACGGTCTGCACCCGGCCGGGCGGCACCGTCTCGTGCGTACGGTCCAGCAGCCCCCGGTCGATGCGCAGCCCGTCCGGCGACTCGCTCACCGTCCAGTCGAACTCGGCGGCGAACCGTCCCGCGCTGCGGGCGCCGGCCGCGCCGAACAGCGGCAGGGCGGTCGCGAGAACCGTCCACAGGCTGTGGGTGATGAGCCACAGCACGGCCGGCACGACGAGCGCGGCGCACAGCGAGAACCAGGTGGCGCCCGTCAGCACCAGGGACAGCGCCAGCGCGCGCGGGGGCACGCGCAGCAGTACGTGCGCCGGTGCCTCGCCGACGTCACGCGCCGTCTCGGGCGCGAAGCCCGCCGCGCGCGCGAGCAGTTCCGCGCGCAGCGCGCGGGCCTCCTGCTCGCCGAGGAAGGCCAGTTCGTCCTTGTCGTCGGCGCCGACGACGTCGATCCGCAGTTTGGCGACGCCCGCCACGCGCGCGAGGAGGGGACGGGAGACGTCCACGGCCTGGATGCGCTCCAGCCGGATGTGCGCGGTGCGCCGGAACAACAGGCCCGTGCGGATGCGCAGTTCGGTGTCGGTGACCGCGAAGTGCGTGAACCACCAGGACAGGAAGCCGTAGAGGCCGGCCGCGGGCACCAGCACCGCGAGGCCGAGCAGCAGCGCGGTGGTGGTCAGCCGCGTCAGCTGCGCCTGCGTCGCGTCCGGGTCGTGCACCGCCCATCCGGCGAGCACGGCGACCGGCGCCCACGCCCGCCGGAAGGGCGTGACGGGGTGCAGCCGCCGCTCCGTCACGGCCGCGCGGTCCGAGGGACAGGCGTGTGCGGCGTCCGCGGGGTACGCGGGCGCGGTGTCCGCCGCGTCGCCGCGGTCCGGGGTGGTCACAGGCCCGCCGAACGTGCCTCGCCCAGCTCGGTGAGCCGGTCGCGCAGCCGTTCCGCCTCGGCCGGGTCCAGGCCGGGGATGGTGGCGTCGGTCGCGGCGGCCGCCGTGTGCAGCTGCACGGTGGCCAGCCCGAAGCGTCGCTCGACGGGCCCGGAGGTGACCTCCACCAGCTGCATCCGCCCGTACGGCACCACCGTCTCCTCGCGCCACAGGACACCGCGGCTGATCAGCAGGTCGTCCGCGCGCTCGGCGTACCGCCACGAGCGCCAGTTCCGCCGCACCAGCCGCCGGCCCCCTGCGCCGCCGGCCGCCGGCACCAGCGCGAACGCCGCCCACGCGGGCCCCACGGCCAGCCCCAGGACCAGCCCGGTGGCGAGGGCCAGCCCCGCCGCCCAGACCAGCACGAGCATCAGCCGCATCCGCAGCAGAGCGGGCTCCAGGCCCCGCCACACCGGCTCGGCCCCCGGTATACCGGTCTCGTCAAGGCTCCCCGTCTCCATGGGGCCAGCGTACGTAGGGGAAACTGGGGCCATGACTCCTACGACGGAGACCACGGTCGGAATCGGCGGCGCCGCGGAAAGCACCGACATGGTGCTCAACATCGGGCCTCAGCATCCGTCCACGCACGGTGTGCTGCGGCTCAGGCTGGTGCTGGACGGGGAGCGCATCGTGCACGCGGAGCCGGTGATCGGCTATATGCACCGCGGGGCGGAGAAGCTCTTCGAGGCGCGCGACTACCGCCAGATCATCGTGCTGGCCAACCGCCACGACTGGCTGTCGGCGTTCTCCAACGAACTGGGCGTGGTCCTCGCCGTGGAGCGGATGCTCGGCATGGAGGTGCCCGAGCGGGCGGTGTGGACGCGCACGCTGCTGGCAGAGCTGAACCGGGTCCTGAACCACCTGATGTTCCTCGGCTCCTACCCGCTGGAGCTGGGCGGGATCACGCCGGTGTTCTACGCGTTCCGGGAGCGCGAGGTGCTCCAGAACGTCATGGAGGAGGTCTCCGGCGGGCGCATGCACTACATGTTCAACCGGGTCGGCGGCCTCAAGGAGGACCTGCCGGCCGGATGGGCCGCACGCGCGCGTGCCGCCGTCGCCGACGTGCGCTCGCGCATGGACGTCTTCGACCACCTGGTCCTCGGCAACGAGATCTTCCGCGGCCGCACGGGCGGGGTGGGGGTGCTCGCGCCGGAGACCGTGCACGCGTACGGGGTCAGCGGGCCCATCGCGCGCGCCTCGGGCGTGGACTTCGACCTGCGCCGCGACGAGCCGTACCTGGCGTACGGCGACCTCGGGGGCACCCTGAAGGTCGCCACCCGTGTCGAGGGGGACTGCCTCGCCCGTTTCGAGGTGCTGCTGGAGCAGACCCACAACGCGCTCGACCTCGCGGACGCCTGCCTGGACCGGATCCCCGAGCTGCCGCCCGGCCCGATCAACCAGCGGTTGCCGAAGGTGCTGAAGGCACCCGAGGGGCACACGTACGCGTGGACCGAGAACCCGCTCGGCATCAACGGCTACTACCTGGTCAGCAAGGGCGAGAAGACGCCGTACCGGCTGAAGCTGCGCTCGGCCTCCTACAACAACATCCAGGCGCTGACCGAGCTGCTGCCGGGGACGCTGGTGGCGGACATGGTGGCGATCCTGGGCTCGATGTTCTTCGTGGTCGGCGACATCGACAAGTAGGGGGCGAATTCCTGCGGCTGCGCAGGGCCGATGAGGGGCGGAGGGCTCAGGCGAGCGGGTCGGCGATACCGACCGGCTGGACCAGCCAGGCGAAGTCGCCGAGCCCGCCCGGGGCGGTGAGTTCTGCGGCCTCCCCGGCGCCCGCGAGGGCGCGCACGTAGGACGCGGGGTCCGTGGAGGCCAACGCGAGCGGGGGGCGTGCGCCGGTGATGCCGAGAGCACGCAGCGCGGCGCGCTGCGTGAGCAGGCGCGCGGCAGGCAGAGCGCACACCGGCCCGGAGGGAACGTGCGCCCCGCCCGGAGCTGTGCCCTGCGTGCCAGAGGGCGTCTGCGCTCCGCCCGAGGGGGTGCCCGGCGTTCGCGAAGGCGCGTGCGCCCCGCCCGGGCGCGTGCCCGGCGTGCCCGAGGGCGCCTGGGCCATGGGAGCCGTTGCGCAGGCGTCCAGGGCGACGTGGGCCGTGATGTCGCATGATCCGTCGGGCACCGGTGGTGTCTCGCGGCCGGCGCGGAAGCCGGCGAGGGTGCCGAACGGGGGGCGCGCGTCGGCCGTGTGGGCGTAGTCCACGGCGACCGCGAGGCCGCGCACCACCCGGTGCACCGCCGACGCCCACGCCAGGTCGCGGGGCAGCCCGATCTCCGCGCGCAGCCCTTCCTCGGGCGGCAGCGGCCACCACCGGGCGAGCCAGTCGGCGTCCGCGCCGGTCACCGGCTCCCCGAGCCGCTCGCTGCCGTCGTCGGCGACCAGCACCAGCCTGGGCACGCCCACGGGGTCGACCTCGACGACGTCCACGGGCACGTTGTCCAGCCACTCGTTGGCGAACAGCAGGCCGGTGACGGCGGCCGGGGGAGCGTCCAGCCAGGTGACGCGGTCGTCGAGACCGGCAGGGCGGCCGGCGCGTTCGACGGCGTACGCACGCGCGCGTGCGGCCACGTCCGCCGGCAGGGCGGCCAGCACCCCGGTCACCAGTTCGCCGCGCCCCGCGCCCATGTCGACGAAGTCCAGCGCGGCCGGCCGGCCCAGCGCCTCGTCGACCCGGCACAGCAGCCGGGCCACGGCCCGCGCGAACAGCGGGGAGGCGTGCACGGACGTACGGAAGTGGCCGGCCGGGCCCTCCGGACGGCGGTAGAAGCCGCCGGGGCCGTACAGCGCCGCCTCGGCCGCCGCGCGCCAGCCGTGCGGTGCGGCGCCCTCGCGGGCGCGCCGTTCCGTTTCCCCCGCCGTCCCATCCGTCACCGCACCAGACTAGGCGCACAGATGATCACCTCCTCCACCTTGCGGAGTACGCGCGCCGGACGCGGATCGGCCCTCCGGTTGACCCCTGCACGCATCTGGTTTGCCTACGCTGGGTTACGTGCAGCGCCTCTATGACTTCCTCCGCCGCCACCCGACGTGGGTCGACACCTTCTGGGCCGTCGCCCTGTTCGGGCTGTCCGGTGTGAGCGTGGTCAATCTGAGCGGGGCGCCCGGTCATCACATGTCGGTCGCCGCCGGGATGGCCGTGTCGTTCGTGCTGTGCGTCGTCGTGGCGCTGCGCCGCCGTTTCCCGGAGCCGATGCTGCTGGTCGCCCTGGCGACCGGGCTGGTCCAGCTGGTGCTGGACGTCGAGACGACCGTCGCCGACTTCGCGATGCTGGTGATCACCTACACGGTGGCGGCGGTCGGTGCGCGCTGGGCATCCCGGCTCGCGCTCGTCGTCAGCCTGTGCGCGGCGGCCTTCGCCCAGCTGCGCTGGCCGGCCGAGCACGCGGGCTTCCTCGGGCGGATCGCCATCGTCGCCTTCCAGACGGTGCCGTTCGCGCTCGCCTGGGTGCTCGGCGACTCCATGCGCACCCGGCGCGCCTACTTCGCCCAGCTGGAGGAGCGCGCGGCCCGCCTGGAGAAGGAGCGCGAGGCGCAGTCGAAGGTGGCGGTGGCCGCCGAACGCGCCCGCATAGCGCGCGAGTTGCACGATGTGGTCGCACACAACGTGTCGGTGATGGTGGTGCAGGCCGACGGTGCCGCGTACGTCCTGGACGCCGCCCCCGACCAGGCCAGGAAGGCGCTGGAGACGATCTCCTCCACCGGCCGCCAGGCGCTCGCCGAGATGCGCCGCCTGCTGGGCGTGCTGCGCACCGGGGAGCACCAGGAGGGCGGGGAGTACGTCCCCCAGCCGGACGTCGAGCAGATCGACGACCTCGTCGAGCAGTGCCGCAACGCCGGCCTCCCGGTCGACTTCAAGGTCGAGGGCACCCCGCGTCCGCTGCCGAGCGGCGTGGAGCTGACCGCGTACCGGATCGTGCAGGAGGCGCTCACCAACACCCGCAAGCACGGCGGTCCCAACGCGGGCGCGAGCGTGCGGCTGGTCTACTTCGACGACGGGCTCGGCCTGCTCGTCGAGGACGACGGCAAGGGCGCCCCGCACGAGCTGTACGAGGAGGGCGGCGCCGACGGCCGGGGGCACGGCCTGATCGGCATGCGCGAGCGGGTCGGCATGGTGGGCGGCACCCTGGACGCCGGACCGCGGCCCGGCGGAGGATTCCGCATCAGCGCCCTGCTCCCGCTCAAACCGGCGCACTGACACAGCCGCACGCCCTCGACTGACACCTGTCACGCCCCGCCCGACGCCACGACACACCCCTCACCGACCGAAAGAGGCCCGATGACGATCCGCGTGATGCTCGTCGACGACCAGGTGCTGCTGCGCACCGGGTTCCGGATGGTGCTCGCCGCCCAGCCGGACATGGAGGTCGTCGCGGAGGCGGGCGACGGCGTCGAGGCCCTGCGGGTGCTGGAGTCCACGCCCGTCGACGTCGTCCTGATGGACGTCCGCATGCCGAAGCTGGACGGCGTGGAGGCCACCCGGCGGATCTGCGCCGCGGCCGACCCGCCGAAGGTGCTGATCCTTACCACCTTCGACCTGGACGAGTACGCGTTCTCCGGGC
Organism: Streptomyces sp. NPDC048192; assembly: GCF_043202415.1. NCBI lineage: Bacteria > Bacillati > Actinomycetota > Actinomycetes > Kitasatosporales > Streptomycetaceae > Streptomyces > Streptomyces sp. NPDC048192. The sequence continues at coordinate 45,447 of NZ_JBIDAL010000022.1, read as the reverse complement.
TGAAGGCGGGCGCCTCCGGGTTCATGCTCAAGGACGTGCCGCCCGGTGATCTGCTGGCGGCGATCCGCGCGGTGCACAGCGGCGACGCGGTGGTGGCGCCGTCCACCACCCGGCGCCTGCTGGACCGCTTCGCCCCGATGCTGCCCTCCACCGGCAAGGAGCCGCAGGCCAGGGAGCTGGACCGGCTCACCGACCGCGAGCGCGAGGTGATGGTGCTGGTCGCGCAGGGCCTGTCCAACGGCGAGATCGCGGCCCGGCTGGTGCTGAGCGAGGCGACGGTGAAGACCCACGTCGGCCGCATCCTCACCAAGCTCGGCCTGCGCGACCGGGTCCAGGTGGTGGTGCTGGCCTACGAGACCGGCCTGGTGCGGGCGGGCGGCCACGGCTGAGCCCGGGAGCCGGGCCCGCCGGTCACCCCGCCGGAAGGCGCGTGACGAAGCCGGCGACGGCCGTCCGCACGTCGTCCGCCGTCCACCGAAGGCCCTCGGAGCGCACGGCGACCTCCGTGAAGGACAGGCCGGGGCCGCCACGGTCCCAGGGTCCGGCGAAGAGGCAGACCCCCGTCTCCTCGGCCTGGCGCACCGCCGCCTCCATGAGGACGTCGGGGTCGTACGGCAGCCAGACCTGGAAGTCGTGGGTGTGGGGTTCCTCGGGGTGCACGCGGGCCCACGGCAGGCCGGCCGCGGCGAAACCCTCGCGCAGCGCGGCGGCGACCACGCGCGCGTGCCGCACGTAGTCCGGCAGCCGGGGCAGCTCCCGCTCCAGGCCGGCGAGCGCCGACAGCACCGTCGGGAACTGCTGGAAGACCATGCCGCCGTACCGGTGCCGCCAGGTCTTCGCCTCCTCCACCAGCGTCTTCGGGCCGGCCAGCGCGGCGCCGCCGAAGCCGTCGAGGGACTTGTAGAACGACACGTAGACGCTGTCGGCGAGGTCGGCGATCTCCGCGAGCGTGCGGCCGAAATGGACCGTGCTCTCCCACAGGCGCGCGCCGTCGAAGTGCACCACCGCGTCGCGCTCCCGCGCCGCCTCGACGACCTCGGTCAGCTCCTCCCAGGCGGGCAGCACGAAACCGGCGTCCCGCAGGGGCAGTTCCAGCATCAGCGCCCCGAAGGGCTCGTCGAAGTCGCGTATCTCGGCGGCGGTCGGCAGCCGCGGCTCACTGGTCACCCGCACCGGGCGCAACCCGCTGACCTCGCTGAAGGCGTGCCGTTCGTGCACCTCCGGGTGGGCCAGGGCGTGCAGGGCCACCGCGCGGTCGCCGGTGCGGCCCGCCCAGCAGCGCAGCGCCACCTGCTGGGCCATCGTGCCGGTCGGGAAGAACGCGGCCGCCTCCGTGCCGAGCAGGGACGCGACCCGCTCCTCCAGGTCCGCCACGATGCCGTTGCCGTAGATGTCCGCGGGCTGGTCCAGGTCGTACACCTCGGGCGCCACCTGCTGGAGGTCCGCCAGCCGCTCCCGGATCGTGCGCCCGGCGCCCTGCCGCGCCAGCACGCGCTCCGCCTTCGCGACGGCGGCCCGGCGCCGCGCCCGCATCGCCTCCCTCGGAGACTGCTCCGCCTGCCGCTGGTCCCGCTGCTCTGCGTCCGGTCGCGCTTCATCGGTCATGTGCGGATCATGCCGTGCGGCGGCCCGGACGGACAGCCGAATTTCCCCGCGCGGACGCGCTGCCGCACCGCTCGCCCGGGCCTGCGGGGCGTGGCGTAACCCACAGCCTGTGGACGACGGGTCGGCTCCGGACCGAGATAGCGTTAACATGACGAGAAATCGTCCGGTACCCAGAGCGGACTGGAACGGGAAGGCCGCCGTCGCGTGAGTACAGTCCACCAGCAAGACCTCAGGGACCGCCCCGCGCGGCTCACCGTCGGCGTCGTCGGCGCCGGCCGCGTGGGTCCCGCGCTCGCCGCGTCCCTCCAGCTCGCCGGACACCGCCCCGTGGCCGTCTCCGGCGTCTCCGACGCCTCCCGGCGGCGCGCCGAGACCATGCTCCCGGACGTGCCGCTGGTGCCGCCCGCCGAGGTCCTCGACCGCGCCGACCTGGTGCTGCTCACCGTCCCCGACGACGTCCTGCCCGGACTGGTCTCCGGACTCGCCGAGACCGGTGCGGTGCGGGCCGGGCAGCTGCTCGTGCACACCTCCGGCCGGTACGGCGCCAAGGTCCTCGACCCGGCCCTGCGCGCGGGCGCGCTGCCGATGGCCCTGCACCCCGCGATGACCTTCACCGGCACCCCGGTGGACGTGCAGCGCCTGGCCGGCTGCTCCTTCGGCGTCACCGCGCCCGAGGAGCTGCGGCTGGCCGCCCAGGCGCTCGTCATCGAGATGGGCGGCGAGCCGGAGTGGATCAGCGAGGAGAACCGCCCGCTGTACCATGCGGCGCTCGCCCTCGGCGCGAACCACCTGGTGACCCTGGTCGCCCAGTCGATGGAGCTGCTGCGCACCGCGGGCGTCGAGGCCCCCGACCGGATGCTCGGCCCGCTGCTCGGCGCCGCCCTCGACAACGCGCTGCGCTCCGGCGACGCGGCGCTCACCGGCCCCGTCGCGCGCGGGGACGCCGGCACGGTCGCCGCGCACATCACCGAGCTGCGCGCGCACGCCCCGCAGACCGTCGCCGGCTATGTGGCGATGGCCCGCGCGACCGCCGACCGGGCGCTCGCGCACGGCCTGCTCAAGCCCGAACTCGCCGAGGACCTGCTCGGCGTGCTGGCCGACGGGGCCGCCGGCCCGAATGGCGGCACCGGCCCGGGCACCACCGGCACCGAGGGGAACGACCGATGACCACCGCCCTGCTGAGCACCGCCGACGAACTGCACGCGCGAGTGCGCCGGGGCCGCCGCGCCGTCGTGATGACCATGGGCGCCCTGCACGAGGGCCACGCCACCCTGATCCGCACCGCACGCGGGATCGCGGGAGCGGACGGCGAGGTCGTCGTCACCGTCTTCGTCAACCCGCTGCAGTTCGGCGCGGGCGAGGACCTGGACCGCTACCCGCGTACCCTCGACGCCGATGTGAAGATCGCCGAACAGGCCGGAGCGGACGTGGTGTTCGCGCCCTCCGTGGACGAGGTCTACCCCGGCGGCGCCCCCCGGGTCCGCATCAGCGCCGGACCCATGGGCGAACGCCTGGAGGGCGCCTCGCGGCCCGGCCACTTCGACGGCATGCTCACCGTCGTCGCCAAGCTGCTGCACCTCACCCGTCCCGACGCGGCCCTGTACGGCCAGAAGGACGCCCAGCAACTGGCCCTGATCCGGCGCATGGTGCGGGACCTGAACTTCGGCGTCGAGATCGTCGCCGTACCGACCGTGCGCGAGGAGGACGGGCTCGCCCTGTCCAGCCGCAACCGCTACCTCTCGCCGGCCGAGCGCACCACCGCGCTCGCGCTGTCCCGCGCGCTGTTCGCGGGCCGCGACCGGCACGCCGCGCAGGAGGCGCTGCGCGCGCGTGCCCGCGAAGTGCCCTCCACACAGGCGCGTGCCGAGGCGCTGAGCGCCCTCGGGGAGTCCCGTGCCGCCGCCGACGCCCACGCGGTCGCCACGGCGTCCCCCGGCGGTCCGGCCGCCGTCCGCGCCGCCGCCCGCCAGGTGCTGGACGAGGCCGCGCGCTTCGTCCCGCCGCTCGAACTGGACTACCTCGCCCTCGTCGACCCGTCCGACTTCACCGAGATCGGCGACGACTTCACCGGCGAGGCCGTCCTGGCCGTCGCCGCGCGGGTCGGCACGACCCGGCTGATCGACAACCTCCCCCTCACCTTCGGAACCCTCGGAGCCGCCTCGTGACCAGCACAGGCATACGACTGCACGCGCCCGCCCCCGGCTGGGCCATCTCCGCGGACGTGGTCGTCGTCGGCTCCGGAGTGGCCGGCCTGACCGCGGCCCTGCGCTGCGAGGCCGCGGGCCTGAGCACCGTGGTCGTCACCAAGGCCCGCCTGGACGACGGCTCCACCCGCTGGGCGCAGGGCGGCATCGCGGCCGCCCTCGGCGAGGGCGACACGCCCGAGCAGCACCTTCAGGACACCCTCGTGGCCGGCGCGGGCCTGTGCGACGAGGAGGCGGTGCGGACCCTCGTCACCGAGGGCCCCGACGCCGTACGGCGGCTGATCTCCACCGGCGCCCACTTCGACACCGACGACGAGGGCGACATCCAGCTCACCCGCGAGGGCGGCCACCACCGGCGGCGCATCGCGCACGCGGGCGGCGACGCGACCGGCGCGGAGGTCTCCCGCGCCCTCGTGGAGGCCGTCCAGGCGCGTGGGGTGCGCACGATCGAGAACGCGCTCGTGCTGGACCTGCTGACCGACGCCGAGGGCCGTACGGCCGGTGTCACGCTGCACGTGATGGGCGAGGGCCAGCACGACGGCGTGGGCGCCGTGCACGCCCCCGCGGTCGTCCTCGCCACCGGCGGCATGGGCCAGGTGTTCTCCGCGACCACCAACCCGTCGGTGTCCACCGGTGACGGCGTGGCGCTGGCGCTGCGCGCGGGCGCCGAGGTCTCCGACCTGGAGTTCGTCCAGTTCCATCCGACCGTGCTGTTCCTCGGCGCGGACGCGGAGGGCCAGCAGCCGCTGGTCTCCGAGGCGGTGCGCGGCGAGGGCGCCCACCTGGTCGACGCCGACGGCGTGCGCTTCATGGCCGGGCAGCACGAGCTGGCCGAGCTGGCGCCCCGGGACATCGTGGCCAAGGGCATCATGCGGCGGATGCTGGAGCAGGGCGCCGAGCACATGTACCTCGACGCCCGGCACTTCGGCGCCGAGATGTGGCAGCACCGCTTCCCGACGATCCTGGCCGCCTGCCGTGCCAACGGCATCGACCCGGTCACCGAGCCCATCCCGATCGCCCCGGCCGCCCACCACGCCTCCGGCGGCGTGCGCACCGACGCCCGCGGCCGCACCACCGTGCCGGGTTTGTACGCGTGCGGCGAGGTCGCCTGCACCGGCGTGCACGGCGCCAACCGGCTCGCCTCCAACAGCCTCCTCGAGGGGCTCGTCTACGCCGAGCGGATCGCCGCAGACATCGCTCGGACCCGAGCGGAGAACGGCCTCCACGCGCGCGTGCCCCAGCCGGTCCCGGAGCCCGGCAGGCCCGCGCACCCGCTGCTCGCCCCCGAGGCGCGGTTCGCCATCCAGCGGATCATGACCGAGGGCGCCGGCGTGCTGCGCTCCGAGGAGTCCCTGGCCAGGGCCGCCGAACAGCTCCAGCGGCTGCACGGCGAGGCCCGTGACGCCCTGGACGAGAACGGCAAGACCGCCGAGCCGGGCGTCGACACCTGGGAGGCCACCAACCTCCTGTGCGTCGCGCGGGTCCTGGTCGCCGCCGCGCGGATGCGCGATGAGACCCGCGGCTGCCACTGGCGCGCGGACCGCGCCGAGCGCGACGACACCCACTGGCGGCGGCACATCGTCGTACGGCTGAACCCCGACCGGTCGCTGGCCGTGCACACCACCGACACCGCAGACTTCCCCCCGACCCGGTAACACCAGCGCCCAGGAGCAGTGACGAACGTGAGCACCGACGACCTTCCCCTCGCCTCGACCGGCGGCTGCGGCGACGGCTGCGCCTGCGGCGCCGAGGGCGACGAGGAGTACCTGGAGAGCGGGCTCGACCCCGCGCTCGCCGAGCTGCTGGCCGCCGCCGGGCTCGACCCCGTGGAGGTCGAGGACATCGCCAACGTGGCCATCCAGGAGGACCTGGACGGCGGCGTGGACGTGACGACCGTCTCCACCATCCCCGAGGACGCCGTCGCCACCGGCGACTTCACCGCGCGCGAGGGCGGTGTCGTGGCCGGTCTGCGCGTCGCCGAGGCCGTGCTCTCCGTGGTGTGCACGGACGAGTTCGAGGTCGAGCGGCACGTCGAGGACGGCGACCGGATCGAGGCCGGGCAGAAGCTGCTGTCGGTCACCACGCGCACGCGCGACCTGCTGACCGCCGAGCGCAGCGCCCTGAACATCCTGTGCCGCCTGTCCGGCATCGCGACCGCCACGCGCGCGTGGGCGGACGCGCTGGAGGGCACCAGGACCCGCGTGCGGGACACCCGCAAGACGACCCCGGGCCTGCGCTCGCTGGAGAAGTTCGCCGTCCGCTGCGGCGGCGGCGTCAACCACCGCATGTCGCTGTCCGACGCGGCCCTGGTCAAGGACAACCACGTGATCGCGGCCGGCGGCGTCGCGCAGGCCTTCAAGGCCGTACGGGAGAACTTCCCGGACATCCCGATCGAGGTCGAGGTCGACACCCTGCACCAGCTGCGGGAGGTCGTCGAAGCCGGCGCGGACCTGATCCTGCTGGACAACTTCACGCCCGACGAGTGCGCGGAGGCCGTCGGGATCGTGCGCGGCCGGGCCCTGCTGGAGGCCTCCGGCCGGCTCACGCTCGACACCGCGCGTGTCTACGCGGACACGGGCGTGGACTTCCTGGCGGTCGGCGCGCTCACCCACTCCGCGCCGATCCTGGACATCGGCCTCGACCTGCGCGAGGCGGAGTAACGGCCATGCTCCTCACGATCGACGTCGGCAACACCCACACCGTCCTCGGCCTGTTCGACGGCGAGGACATCGTCGAGCACTGGCGCATCTCCACGGACGCCCGCCGTACGGCGGACGAGCTGGCGGTGCTGCTCCAGGGCCTGATGGGCATGCACCCGCTGCTCGGCGACGAGCTGGGCGACGGCATCGACGGCATCGCGATCTGCGCGACCGTTCCGTCGGTGCTGCACGAGCTGCGCGAGGTCACCCGGCGCTACTACGGCGACGTGCCCGCCGTGCTGGTCGAGCCGGGCGTGAAGACGGGCGTGCCGATCCTCACCGACAACCCCAAGGAGGTCGGCGCGGACCGGATCATCAACGCGGTCGCCGCCGTCGAGCTGTACGGCGGCCCGGCGATCGTCGTGGACTTCGGTACGGCGACCACGTTCGACGCGGTCTCCGCGCGCGGGGAGTACGTCGGCGGGGTGATCGCGCCCGGCATCGAGATCTCCGTCGAGGCGCTCGGCGTCAAGGGCGCGCAGCTGCGGAAGATCGAGGTGGCCCGGCCGCGCAGCGTGATCGGCAAGAACACCGTCGAGGCCATGCAGGCCGGCATCGTGTACGGCTTCGCCGGGCAGGTCGACGGGGTCGTCAGCCGGATGGCGCGGGAGCTGGCCGACGACCCGGACGACGTGCGGGTGATCGCGACGGGCGGGCTCGCGCCGATGGTGCTGGGGGAGTCCTCGGTGATCGACGAGCACCAGCCCTGGCTGACGCTGATCGGGCTGCGGCTGGTGTACGAGCGCAACGTGGCCCGGCTCTGAGGCGACCGGCATGACCCCGGTCGGGGGAACCGGGAGCGACACGCGGCGAACCAATATGCCAGGTTCGTCACTTTTGTCCGATTAGCGGTAGCGTCGCCGCATGCCCACGCCATACGGATCCCGCGGCGGCATGGCGTTCGGCGTGGAGGAGCTCCATGTGCTCCGCCGCGCCCTCGCCCTCGCCCTTCACCCCGGCCAGACGTCCGCCGAGGACGTGCAGGACTGCTTCCGGCTCGCCGAGGCGCTCGACGAGGCGATGCGCGAGGGAGCGAGACTGCGCGCCTTCCTGGTGGCCGACCTCGGCCGGTACCGGGCCGCCCTGCCGGGCACCGTGACCGGCTATCTCGCCCTCCTGGAGGAGGCGCTTTCGGCCGGACACCGGCCGACGCCGGACGATCTCGCGGCGCTGCGGGCGCTGCGCGGGAACCCGGCGGCGGCCGCGCTGCTGGACCGCTGCCAGGCGCTGGCCGAGCAGGACGTGCGTGCCCGGTTCGCGCAGGGCGCGCGCAAGGTCCCGGCGCCCGCCGTACCGCCCTCCAGGACCCGCCTGACGGCCCTTCCCGGCGGCGGAGGAGTGCCCGGGGTCCGGCAGGCGGCCGAACAGGCCGGAGAGCCGCAGAAGCCGGCCCAGAGGCCTCCGCAGAAGCAGCCGGCGCCGAAGCCCGCGCCGGCGCCCGGGGAGCGGCCCGGCGCGGAGCCGGCGGCGCCGAAGCGGCCCATTCCGACGCCGGGCGAGGTCTTCCCGCGCCGCAAGCCCACGCCTCCGGCGGCCCCCGCCGCCGAACCCCGCCAGCTGGCGGCGGGCTGACCGGCACCGGGTTCCCACCCGCCAGCTGTGCGGGCATCGTCGCCGGGTGCGGGCGGCCCCGGCGGGGGTGGCGCCCGCGTGCGGGGTTTGCGCACCCCGTGACCTTTCGCCCGGTGCGGCGTGGCTACTCTGGTGGGCATGGACTACGTCTCCGCGCTCGTGCCCCCGGTCGTGATGGCCGTGTTCTTCATCGGTGTGGTCAGGGTGATCGTGAAGACCCAGGGCGGGGCCGCCAAGGCCAAGGAGGACGCGGCCGTCGACGCCGCCCTCGCGCGCGCGGAGAACGCGCGGCAGGCCTCCGCCCGCGACGCCTGATCCCTCACCCCCCTCGTCCGCGTACGGCTCCCGGCGCCTCGGCGCGCCCTCGAGCCGTGCGCCCTTTTTGTTCTCATTCACGGGATCGAGGCACGTCCGGCACGCCATGGACCGGTTCTCCCACTATTGTTCTGAGTTGTGCCTCGCCCATTGGGAGAACTCGAAGACGCGGTCATGACGCGGGTGTGGAAGTGGAACCGCCCGGTGACCGTTCGAGAAGTCCTGGAAGACCTCCAGCAGGAACGCTCCATCGCGTACACCACCGTGATGACCGTTTTGGACAATCTCCATCAGAAGGGCTGGGTGCGTCGCGAGGCGGAAGGGCGCGCCTATCGATATGAGGCCGTCTCGACGCGAGCCGCCTACGCCGCCGCCCTCATGAACGACGCCTGGTCGCAGAGCGACAACCCGGCCGCCGCTCTCGTCGCCTTCTTCGGGATGATGAGCGAGGAACAGCGTCAGGCCCTCAGGGACGCCGTACGCATCGTTCAGGGACCGGAAATCGCGGATGCCATCCGCGATCGCGACCGGGAGAACCCCGAGCCCGGTGAAGAGAACCCCGACTCGGCGCAGGGCACCGACGGGCGATAGCGTCCGTCCATGTCTGCAGAGCGTCCCGAAGTCACCGCGAGGGCCATCACCGTCCGGCGTGCCCGGACCGGCGACGTCCCGGCCGTACGCCGCCTCCTCGACGCCTACGTCCGCGACGGCATCCTGCTCGACAAAGCCACGGTCACGCTTTACGAGGACATCCAGGAGTTCTGGGTCGCGGAACGCGACGACAACGCCGAGGTGGTCGGCTGCGGCGCGCTGCACGTCATGTGGGAGGACCTCGCGGAAGTCCGCACTCTCGCGGTGAAGCCCGGCCTCAAGGGCGCCGGCGTCGGCCACCGGTTGCTGGAGAAGCTGCTGCAGACCGCGCGCTGGCTCGGTGTTCGCCGCGTTTTCTGCCTGACCTTCGAAGTGGACTTCTTCGGCAAGCACGGCTTCGTGGAGATCGGGGAGACACCGGTCGACACCGATGTGTACACGGAGCTGTTGCGTTCCTATGACGAGGGCGTCGCGGAGTTCCTGGGTCTCGAACGAGTGAAACCGAACACCTTGGGCAACAGCCGGATGCTTCTGCATCTGTGATCGTCATTGCCCGGTGGCCTATGTCCGAAACGCGCATGTTTCCGGGCAGGAGCGGCCTGCCGGTCCTCTACCGGTGCTCTCCCAGGGGTTTGTGTTTTTCCGGCAAAAGCGGTTTGCTTTCCGACGTACTGCAGTACTGCATATAACAGGGGCGGCGAAACGGCGGACGCCGCACACCCCCTTGCCCTCAACGTTATCGATGAAAGGAAATCCGGTGGCACAGAAGGTTCAGGTCCTTCTTGTCGACGACCTCGACGGCGGCGAGGCGGACGAGACCGTGACGTTCGCGCTGGACGGCAAGACGTACGAGATCGATCTCACGACCGCCAATGCGGACAAGCTGCGCAGCCTTCTCGACCCCTATGTGAAGGGCGGTCGTCGTACCGGTGGCCGGGCGTCGGGCGGGCGTGGAAAGGCCCGTGCCGCTTCCGGTGGCAACCAGGACACCGCGGCGATCCGCGCCTGGGCGAAGGAGAACGGTTACGAGGTCAACGACCGCGGTCGTGTTCCCGCGTCCATTCGCGAGGCCTACGAGAAGGCCAACGGCTGATCCCGCCGGCAGGCGGCCGGCGGCCCGGTGCGCGGGCGCCGCAGCCGGATCCGGTGGCACTGCGCTGCCACCGTGTCCAGCAGCCGTACGAGATCGGGGGCGCGCTGTCCGCGCCCCATGGCCGGCAGCGCCGGCAGCGAGGCCTCGACCTCGCCTCCAGCCCCAGGGGGCCGCAACCACACGGCGGCCCCCTGCGAGGTTTCGGCCCAGTGGAGAGCGGCTCCCGGCGGGGCCGGCGCCTCGATCGCCCCGCCCTCGCCCAGGGCCCGCAGATCGAGGGTGACGGCGCTCCACTCCAGCCAGTCCAGCAGGCCCGGCAGCTCCTCCGCGCTGCCCGGGGCCACCAGCAGCCGCATCCGGTCGCCCTGGAGGGCCACCGGAGAGGCCGGCGCGAGATGCCGGAGCGCCTGCGCGCCCGCCTCGGCCGGCACGTCAAGCACGTCGAACCGCACCCCCGTGACCAGCCGCAGCGGCCGTCCGGGCACCGTCGCCCAGCCCAGTTCGTTCTCGTACCAGTGCCGGGCCCGGGCCCGGGGGCCGGCGGCGAGAGCGCGGGCGCCCGCGGCGTCCGGATCGAGAGGGCGCCGGGGAAGGGGGACCGTTGAGGCTGTGGGGACCGAGCGGGCCATGCCAAGTGCAACCGCCGAATCGGCCACCGGGTTACGCTGGGTGCCTCGTTGATTGCTCACCGTGGCGAAAACGGGGGCGCGCGGGGGTACGGGGAGGCGCAAGGTTGTTCGCCCATAGCGGAGGGAACCGGTGCGCGCCGCATGGAGTGTCAGTGGCTGCGGGTAAGACATGCCTAGTGGGAGGGGGCGACGCGCGGGAGAGGCCGTCTCACGTTCGCCATCGGCGTAGTGGCGAGTGGGGTAACTGCCTGGCCTGCGGGAACATCGTCTCGCACCATCGGGTTGGAGCAGATGTCGGCGCACACGGTCAGGAGGCCATCGACGGTGTCGGCAGTTGGAATGAGCGGTCCCCGCTTGCGGGACTAAGCTGCGGAAGGACAGGGAGGGGAAGTTCCCCCCACTGCCTGACCGCTCTGAGGAGCGATTAACGATGTTCGAGAGGTTCACCGACCGCGCGCGGCGGGTTGTCGTCCTGGCTCAGGAAGAAGCCCGGATGCTCAACCACAACTACATCGGCACCGAGCACATCCTCCTGGGTCTCATCCACGAGGGTGAAGGTGTCGCCGCTAAGGCCCTGGAGAGCCTCGGCATTTCGCTTGAGGCGGTCCGCCAGCAGGTGGAGGAGATCATCGGCCAGGGCCAGCAGGCCCCGTCCGGGCACATCCCCTTCACCCCCCGTGCCAAGAAGGTCCTGGAGCTGTCGCTCCGAGAGGCTCTTCAGCTGGGCCACAACTACATCGGCACGGAGCACATCCTGCTCGGCCTGATCCGCGAGGGCGAGGGCGTCGCCGCCCAGGTCCTCGTCAAGCTGGGCGCAGACCTCAACCGGGTGCGGCAGCAGGTCATCCAGCTGCTCTCCGGCTACCAGGGCAAGGAGACCGCCACCGCCGGCGGCCCGGCCGAGGGCACCCCCTCGACCTCTCTCGTCCTGGACCAGTTCGGCCGGAACCTCACCCAGGCCGCCCGTGAGTCCAAGCTCGACCCGGTCATCGGGCGCGAGAAGGAGATCGAGCGGGTCATGCAGGTGCTGTCCCGCCGTACCAAGAACAACCCGGTGCTGATCGGTGAGCCCGGCGTCGGCAAGACCGCCGTCGTCGAGGGCCTCGCCCAGGCCATCGTCAAGGGCGAGGTGCCCGAGACGCTGAAGGACAAGCACCTCTACACGCTGGACCTCGGCGCCCTGGTCGCCGGCTCCCGCTACCGCGGTGACTTCGAGGAGCGCCTGAAGAAGGTGCTCAAGGAGATCCGCACCCGCGGCGACATCATCCTGTTCATCGACGAGCTGCACACGCTGGTCGGTGCGGGTGCTGCCGAGGGCGCCATCGACGCGGCCTCCATCTTGAAGCCGATGCTGGCCCGCGGCGAGCTGCAGACCATCGGTGCGACCACCCTGGACGAGTACCGCAAGCACCTGGAGAAGGACGCGGCCCTGGAGCGCCGCTTCCAGCCCATCCAGGTCGCCGAGCCGTCCCTGCCGCACACGATCGAGATCCTCAAGGGCCTGCGCGACCGCTACGAGGCGCACCACCGCGTCTCCATCACGGACGAGGCCCTGGTCCAGGCGGCCACCCTGGCCGACCGCTACATCTCCGACCGCTTCCTGCCGGACAAGGCGATCGACCTGATCGACGAGGCGGGCTCGCGGATGCGCATCCGCCGGATGACCGCTCCGCCGGACCTGCGCGAGTTCGACGAGAAGATCGCCGCCGTCCGCCGGGACAAGGAGTCCGCGATCGACTCGCAGGACTTCGAGAAGGCCGCCTCCCTGCGCGACAAGGAGAAGCAGCTCCTGGCCGCCAAGGCCAAGCGGGAGAAGGAGTGGAAGGCCGGCGACATGGACGTCGTCGCCGAGGTCGACGGCGAGCTGATCGCCGAGGTCCTCGCCACGGCCACCGGCATCCCGGTCTTCAAGCTGACCGAGGAGGAGTCCAGCCGCCTGCTCCGCATGGAGGAGGAGCTGCACAAGCGGGTCATCGGCCAGAACGACGCCGTCAAGGCGCTGTCGAAGGCGATCCGCCGTACGCGCGCGGGCCTGAAGGACCCGAAGCGTCCGGGTGGTTCGTTCATCTTCGCCGGCCCGTCCGGTGTCGGTAAGACCGAGCTGTCCAAGGCGCTCGCCGAGTTCCTCTTCGGTGACGAGGACGCGCTGATCTCCCTCGACATGTCGGAGTTCAGCGAGAAGCACACGGTCTCGCGTCTCTTCGGTTCGCCCCCCGGTTACGTGGGCTACGAGGAGGGCGGCCAGCTGACCGAGAAGGTGCGCCGCAAGCCGTTCTCCGTCGTGCTGTTCGACGAGGTGGAGAAGGCCCACCCGGACATCTTCAACTCGCTGCTGCAGATCCTGGAGGACGGTCGCCTGACCGACTCCCAGGGCCGGGTCGTGGACTTCAAGAACACGGTCATCATCATGACGACCAACCTCGGCACCCGGGACATCTCCAAGGGCTTCAACCTCGGCTTCGCCGCCGCGGGTGACACGAAGACCAACTACGAGCGCATGAAGAACAAGGTGTCGGACGAGCTCAAGCAGCACTTCCGCCCCGAGTTCCTCAACCGCGTCGACGACGTGGTGGTCTTCCCGCAGCTGACGCAGGAGGACATCCTGCGGATCGTCGACCTGATGATCAGCAAGGTGGACGAGCGCCTGAAGGACCGGGACATGGGCATCGAGCTCTCCCAGTCCGCCAAGGAGCTGCTGGCCAAGAAGGGTTACGACCCGGTGCTGGGCGCCCGGCCGCTGCGCCGCACGATCCAGCGCGAGGTCGAGGACACGCTCTCGGAGAAGATCCTCTTCGGCGAGCTGCGCCCCGGCCACATCGTGGTCGTGGACACGGAAGGTGAGGGCGAGGCCCAGAAGTTCACCTTCCGCGGTGAGGAGAAGTCGGCGCTGCCCGACGTCCCGCCGATCGAGCAGGCGGCCGGCGGCGCCGGTCCGAACCTGAGCAAGGAGGCGTAAGCCTCCGGCCGGACGGCCGAACACGAGAGGGGCCGGTGCTGCTCAGCACCGGCCCCTTTCCGTGCGCTGGAGCGTGACGGGCGCCTACGACAACTGACCGTCGTAGTCCGGCAGTTTGAAGGTCCTCTCCGCGTGGCCGCCGGAAAGGTCGGTGGCGCTGTTGCCGATGTTCGCGATGATCGTGTAGCCCTTGTTCTCGATGTCGACGCGCTGGGCGGTCTTGTAGGCGGCGACATCCTTGAACAGATCGAACAGGCCGCGGACGTAGAGGCCGGAGACGTCGTAGCCGTCGTGTTCGAGGTTGTACTCGGTGGGCAGGTAGATGATGCCCGGACGGGCCGTGACGAAGAACAGCGAGACGCCGTGCTCCTGGGCGTACCGCGCGACGTTCAGGACGGGCTTGTTGGCCGGCTGCGGGTAGCTGAAGCCGAAGTCGGTCTCCAGCGTGGTGTTGTCGATGTCGAAGACGATCGCCTGCTTCTCGCCCGGCCCCGCCTCGGCGATGCGTTCCTTCAGGTACGGCAGGGCCTGGTCCATCACCGTCTGGCAGTCCTTCTGCCAGGTGGCGTAGTCGACCTTCGCGGAGGAGGTGCTCGTGGCCGGCGCCGTGCCGTCCGCCGCCTGGGCCGGGGCGGCCAGGGCGGCCAGAGCGGCCACGGAGACGGCGGTTGCGCAGATGCGGGGCGCCCAGGGGCGTCTGGTCATCGGTGGGGGTCCTCTCACGTCCGTACGCGCGATCCGTACGCGTCCTGAAATGTCAGGGGCATGATCTGAGGTGCGGGTGGCGCGAGGGGAACCGTAGGGTTACTGCACGGTAGGTGACCAGAGGCGTGCGTCACATTTCGGCGCGGGCGTGGCCGCGAGCGCCGGCGGACGCCGGCCTACCGCTCGCCGCGGGCGCGCTGGTGCGCCTGGGTGACCAGGTCCATGGCGACCTCGAGCACGGCCTGCCGCACCTTGGCGGGGTCGCGTTCCAGGTCCTGCATCACGAACATCCCGGCGTGCAGGGTGAACATCGCGCTGACCGAGCGCACCTGGTCGACGAGGTCGGCCTCCGGGTCGATGAGGATGTCCCGCAGGCCGCGCATCCGGTCCTTGAAGGTGTCGCCGATGCGCAGTTCCCGCACTGTCGCCTGGTTCTCCTGCATGAAGCGGAACAACGGCTCCGCGCCGGCCAGGGCCGCGCTGTAGCGCCGTACGATCTCCTGCTTCGTCTCCAGGGTGTGCGGCTGGCTGCGGCCCCACTCGATCAGGTCCTCGATCGGCTGCGTCAGGTCCTCGAAGAGGCTGACGATGATCTCTTCCTTGGTCTTGAAGTGGTAGTACAGGGCCGCCTTCGTCACGTCGAGACGCTCGGCGATCTCGCGCAGAGAAGTCTTCTCGTAGCCCTGCTCCGCGAAGAGTTCGAGCGCGACGTCCTGGATGCGCTGGCGGGTGTTGCCGCGGCGCTGCTGCTTGGTGCCGTCCATGGTGCCGCCCATCCTCGTACTCCTCGCGCTCCCGCGGAAACTTACTTGACGCCCGGCTAGTTACGGGGCTACCTTCCCAGTGTAATGAACTAGCCGGGCGGCAAGTAAGTAGCCGCCGTAGGGGGAGTGAGCAGAGATGGCGGACACAGTAGAAAACGTCACGGAGAGTAAACGGCCCAGGAGCGTGCGCGTGGTCCTGCTCGCGCTCATGATCGCGATGATGCTCGCGATGCTGGACAACATGATCGTGGGCACGGCGATGCCGACGATCGTGGGCGAACTGGGCGGCCTGGAGCACCTGTCCTGGGTGGTCACCGGCTACACCCTGGCCACCGCGGCGTCGACCCCGATCTGGGGCAAGATCGGCGACATGTACGGGCGCAAGGGCGCCTTCCTCAGCTCGATCGTGCTGTTCCTGATCGGATCGGCACTCAGCGGCATGGCCCAGAACATGGACCAGCTGATCGGCTTCCGGGCCGTGCAGGGTCTCGGCGCCGGCGGTCTGATGGTCGGCGTCATGGCGATCATCGGCGACCTGATACCGCCGCGGGAGCGCGGCAAGTACACCGGCATGATGGCCGGTGTCATGGCGCTGGCGATGATCGGCGGCCCGCTGGTCGGCGGCACCATCACCGACAACTGGGGCTGGCGCTGGTCCTTCTACATCAACCTGCCGCTCGGCGCCGTCGCGCTGGCGCTGGTCAGCGCCGTGCTGCACCTGCCCAGGAAGCGGTCGCAGGCGCGCATCGACTACCTCGGCGTCGCGCTGCTGACCGTCGGCATCACCGCGATCGTGCTGGTCACCACCTGGGGCGGCACCGAGTACGCCTGGACCTCCGCCCGGATCATGGAGCTGATCGCCCTCGGCGTCGTCGCCCTGATCGGCTTCGTGTGGTGGCAGACCAAGGCCGTCGAGCCGGTGCTGCCGCTGCACATGTTCAAGAGCCGCAACTTCACCCTGATGTCCCTCATCGGCTTCATCACCGGCTTCGTGATGTTCGGCGCCACGCTCTACCTGCCGCTGTACCAGCAGTCGGTGCAGGGCGCCTCGGCGACCAACTCCGGTCTGCTGCTGCTGCCGATGCTCGGCGCGATGCTCGTGACCTCGATGGTCGCGGGCCGGGTCACCACCAGCAGCGGCCGCTACAAGGTCTTCCCCGTGGCAGGCGGCGCCCTGATGATCGCCGGACTGTATCTGCTGTCGCTGATGGACACGGGCACGACCCGGCTGACCTCGGGCATCTACATGGCCGTGCTGGGCCTGGGCATGGGCTGCCTGATGCAGATCACCATGCTGGTCGCGCAGAACAGCGTGGAGATGAAGGACATGGGCGTCGCGTCCTCGTCCACCACCCTGTTCCGTACGCTCGGTTCCTCCTTCGGCGTGGCCATCATGGGCGCGCTGTTCAACGACCGCGTCAAGCACGTGATGGCCGAGCGGGCCGGCGCCCTGGGCAAGGGCGTCACCGAGAAGTCCGCGCAGCTGGACGCGAAGAGCCTGGCCAAGCTGCCCGCCACGGCGCGCGAGGCCTACCAGCACGCGGTGTCCGCCGGCACCCACTCGGCGTTCCTGCTGGGCTCGGGGATCGCGGTGATCGTGCTCGTCGCGTCGCTGTTCGTGAAGGAGGTCCCGCTGCGGACCGGCAAGCCCTCGGCGGAGAGCGGCGAGGACGCGGCTCCGGTGCAGGTCGCCGAGCCCGTGTGAGGCCCGTCTGAGACGGAAGACCCCGGTCGGTGTCCGCCCCGGGGTCTTCTTTCTTTTCGCGGCGTTTTCAGGGCGTCCGCGCAGGCCGGCGCCGCTGTCAGTGCCCCGTGTCACCATCGGTCGCATGGACAAGCTGCGCCGTATGCGTCTGGCCAAGGACGCCATGGACCGGGACTGGGCGGACCCCGGCCTCGACCTGGACGCCGTGGCGGCCCGCGCCGGGTACTCGCGGTTCCACTTCCTGCGCGCCTTCAAGGACGTCTACGGCGAGACGCCGGGCCGGTATCTGACCCACCGGCGGATCGAGCGGGCCGAGGAGATGCTGCGCAGCGCCGACCTCACCGTGACCGAGATCTGCACCCTGGTCGGCTTCAGCAGCCTCGGTACGTTCTCCGCCCGTTTCAAGGCCCGCACCGGACTCACCCCGAGCGAGTACCGCGCCCGGCACGTGAGACGCGGCGCCGCTCTGATCCCCGGGTGCTACGCGATGCTCTGGGCCGGCGGATTCAGCACCGCAAGATCGGAGAAGCGCTCCGGGCCCGGCTCTGCCTACGGTGGCGAAGGGCTGTCCGCCGGCGCGGACGGCACCGCCAGCGCCGTCAGCACCACCGGCAGGAGGGCCGAACCATGATCAAGGGGCTTGCCATCACCACCGTCTGGGTCCTCGACCAGGACCGGGCCAAGGACTTCTACACCCAG
The DNA here is from genome assembly GCF_043202415.1 of Streptomyces sp. NPDC048192. Taxonomy (NCBI): domain Bacteria; kingdom Bacillati; phylum Actinomycetota; class Actinomycetes; order Kitasatosporales; family Streptomycetaceae; genus Streptomyces; species Streptomyces sp. NPDC048192. The sequence continues at coordinate 27,910 of NZ_JBIDAL010000022.1, read as the reverse complement.
AAACTCGGTCTCGAGGTCCGGACGGACATGACCATGGGCGAGGGCGGCGCGCGCTGGCTGACCGTCGGCGCCCCCGACCAGCCCGACGTCGAGCTGACCCTCATGGTGCCGGGGCCGCCGGCGATGGACCCCGAGTCCGCCGAGATGATGAAGAAGCTCGTCGCGAAGGGCGCGCTGGGGGCGGGCGTGCTGGTGACGGACGACATCCACGGGGACTACCAGAAGCTCAAGGAGCGCGGGGTGGAGTTCCTCCAGGAACCCCGGGAACGCCCTTACGGCACGGAGGCCTTGTTCCGCGACGACTCCGGCAACTGGTTCTCGTTCACACAGCGCCGGAAGGAGGGGCTGGACCTGGACCGGGAGTGGGCGTGCTGAGCCGCGGGGAGCGCGAGCCGGCCCGCGGGGCCACGGGCGGCGGCGAGGGCGCCTGACCGGCTCGGCCGACGGGTGCGCGGGGGCCCAGCGACCCCCGCCCGGCGCCCGTCCCTCACCCTCGCCCGGCGGGTGCGCGGCGGCCCAGCGACCCCCAGCCGACGCCCGTCCCTCGCCGTCGCCCTCGCCCGACGCCCGTCCCTCACCCTCGCCCGGCGCCCGTCCCTCGCCCTCGCCCGGCGCCCGTCCCCGCTCGGCACCCGTCGCCGCCCGACGCTCGTCCCCCGCCCGGCCCCCGTCAGCGTCCTGCCGCCAGCGTCGCGCCGCCCGTGGCCTCCAGGACCACGCCTGTCACGAAGCCGTTCGTCGCGAGCAGGTGGATCGCGCGGGCGATGTCCTCGGGGCGGCCGACGCGGCCGACCGGGGTGATCGCCGCGAGACCGTCGAAGAGGGAGCGGCGCTGTTCGGCCGGGACGCCGTGCCACCAGGGGGTGTCGACGACGCCGGGGGAGACGGCGTTGACCCGCAGCGGCGCCAGTTCCACCGCGAGCGGCGGGACCATCGCCTCCAGCGCGCCGTTGATCGCGGCGAGGCCCGCCGTGCCGGGCAGGGCGGCGCGGGCGGAGGCGGCGGTCACCAGGGTCACCGATCCGTCGCGGCGCAGCGCCGGCAGCGCGGCCTGGAGCACCTGGACGTGGGGCCAGAACTTCGCGTCGAAGCCCTGCGCCAGCTCGGCGAGGTCCAGTTCGGCGAAGGGGCCGCCGCCCTTGGCGCCGCTGAGCGCGACGACCAGGTGGTCGACGGTCCCGGACCGCGCGAAGAAGGCGTCGACCGCGGCGCGGTCCGCCCCGTCCAGCCGGTAGGCCGAGACCTTGCCGCCGATCCGCTCCGCCGCGGCGTCGAGGCGGTCCTGGTCGCGACCGGTGATCATCACTTCCGCGCCGTCCGCCGCGAAGGACGCGGCGGCGGCCTCGCCGATGCCGGAGCTGCCGCCCATCACGACGACGCGCTGTCCGGCGAGGTGGTGCACAGAGCTGTTCGCAGTGTTCATGAGAGGGCTCCCCCAGGAATCGAAGCGGACACCGGGTCCCGGCGCCCTTCTCCGAGAGCTTGCCGAGAACACCGGTCTCGTTAAAGTGTTACCGAGACCGTTAGTCTCGTCAAGCGTTTTCGGAGCGTTTTCGGGGCGCCGCCACGCCTCGGAGAGGATGGGCCCGTGCACGACAGCAACGAACCCCGCCCGCACACCGGGCGCCGCCGCAACGAGGCCGCGCGCCGGGCGATCCTGACCGCCGCGCTGGACCTGCTCGCCGACGCCGACGGCGCCCCGGTGACCGTCGAGACCATCGCGCGCGCGGCCGGCGTCGGAAAGCAGACCCTGTACCGCTGGTGGCCCTCCAAGGGCGCCGTCCTGCTGGACGCGCTCCTCGACCGCGCCGCCCAGGAGGTGCCGGCGCCGGACACGGGGAGCCTCGGGGCGGACCTGCGCGAGCTGGCCGTCGCCACGTTCGAGGCGGCCCAGCGACCGCCGTCCGGGCCGGCCCTGCGCACCCTGGTCCGGGAGGCGGCGCGCGATGCGCATCTGGCCGAGCTGATGCGGGAGTTCACCCAGTCGCGCCGAGCGGCGGTACGCGCGGTGCTCGAACGCGGCCGGGAGCGCGGCGAACTGGCCGCCGACCGGGACCTCGACCTCCTGGTCGACCAGTTCTACGGCGTCTTCTGGTACCGCTTCCTGCTGGGGCACGCTCCGCTGGACGCGGCCGCCGCCGAGCGGCTCACCGAGTCGCTGCTCCGGTGAGCGCCTGCCCGAGCGCCGTACGCCGGGCGGCCGCCAGGCCTCAGGACGTGCCCTCGGGCAGCGGCAGCACCGGATAGCTGCCCGTCGCCGTGGGGGCGTGCTCGGGAAGCCACAGCACCGCCACCGCGCCCTCCGCCGGGACGCCGGGCGGGGCGCCGGCGGGGCGTACGTTGCGGAAGGTCAGGCGGGCGCCGAGGACGCGGGCCTGGCCCGCCGCGATGGTCAGGCCCAGCCCGTGGCCCGTACCGGCGCGGTCCTTGCTGCCCGTGCGGAAGCGGCTCGGGCCCTCGGCGAGCAGCTCCTCGGGGAAGCCGGGACCGTGGTCGCGGACCCGGATCACCCGGCCCTCGACGGTCACCTCGATCGGCGGCCTGCCGTGCCGGGCGGCATTGGCGAGCAGGTTGAACAGCACCCGCTCCAGCCGGCGCGGGTCGGTGGTGACCTCCGACTCGTGCACCACCCGCACGGTGATGCCCGGATCCTTGGCCGCCACCCGGCGGGCCACGAACTCGCCGAGCATGATGTCCTGCAGCTCGGCCCGCTCCGAGGCGCCGTCCAGACGGGCCACCTCCAGGACGTCCTCGACGAGCGTGCGCATCGCCTTCGCCCGGTCCAGGACGAGTTCGGTCGGGCGGCCCGGCGGCAGCAGTTCGGCGGCCGTGAGCAGGCCCGTCACCGGGGTGCGCAGCTCGTGCGCGATGTCGGCGGTGACCCGCCGCTCGGCCTCCAGGCGCTGCTGCAGCGCGTCCGCCATGGCGTCCACCGCGCGCGCGAGATCGTCGGTCTCGTCGCGGACGACCCCGCCTATGGCCTCGCGCACCCGGACGTCGGTCTCGCCCCTGGCGACCCGGTTCGCGGCGGCGGCCGCCTTGCGCAGCCGCCGGGACAGCTGCCCGCCGATCAGCACCCCGAGCGCGCTGCCGCAGAACACCACGGCGACGGAGCCGATGACCAGCGCCTGGTCGAGGTCCTTCATCACGTCGGTGGAACGGTCCGGCATGTGGCTGTGCAGGGACAGCACGTGCCCGTCCTTGGTCGGCACGGCCGCCCAGATGTCCGGTGCGCGGCCGTGGTCGATGACGTCGCTGGCCTTGCGGCCCTCCTCGACCTTCTCGCGCAGCGCGTCCGGCAGTTCCGGGTCGTCGACCTTGATGTTGGGGAAGTTCGGCCGCCGGCTCAGCTCGTAGTTGCGCTGCGCGATCTGGACGCGCTGGTTGGCCAGGTCGCGTGCGTTGTCGAGCATCGACACCCGGGCCGCGTTGTGCACGACCAGGCTGAGCGCGATCGCCACCAGGCCCGCCACCAGCGCGATCGCCGCGCTGAGCTTCCATCTGAGCCCGGTGTGCAGGCCCGCCCGCTCCATCCGCCGGACCGGGTGCCGAAGGATCCCCCGCATGCCGCCCCGCTCAGGCCTTCAGCTTGTAGCCGAAGCCGCGGACCGTCTCGATCCGGTCCTGGCCGATCTTCTGGCGCAGCCGCTGCACATGCACGTCCACGACCCGGGTGTCCCCGCCCCAGCCGTAGTCCCACACGCGCTCCAGCAGCTTGTCGCGGGAGAGCACGGTGCCCGGCGAGGAGGAGAACTCCAGCAGCAGCCGCATCTCGGTGGGCGTGAGCGCGACCGGCTGCCCGGCCCGGCGCACCTCCATGCCCTCCGTGTCGACCTGGAGGTCCCCGAAGGTGAGCACGCCGCCGGTCACCGGGTCCTCGCCGGTCTCGCCGCGGTCGTTGCCGCCGGCGTGCCCGAAGCGGCGCAGCACCGCCCGGATCCGCGCGACCAGCACGGCGCCGTCGAACGGCTTGGTCACATAGTCGTCGGCGCCCGCCTCCAGGCCGAGGACGACGTCGATGGAGTCGGCGCGCGCCGACAGCATGATCACCGGCACGGTCGACTCGTCCCGGATACGACGGCACAGGCTGACGCCGTCCAGGCCCGGGACCATGACGTCCAGCAGGGCGATGTCGGGGCGGTTCGCCCGGAACGCCTCCAGGCCCGACAGGCCGTCGGGCATGGCGGTGACCGCGAAGCCGTCCCGCTCCAGGGCGAGCTGGGTGGCCTCGCGGATGACGTCGTCGTCCTCGACGAACAGGACGTGGGTCTGGTCTGCCATCCCGGTGCTCTCAAGTCCTCGTGTGTGTGGGGGGTCAGTTGTCCGTCGTGGCCGCCGCGTCGCCGCCCGTCTTGCTGTAGTCGGTCTCGTGCCGGTTGATCTCGGTGAACCGGCCCGCCTTCCACCGGTAGGTGATCACCGTCTCCTGGGACGGGTTCGACACCGGGTCGTCCGTCGCGTACACCTGCTTGGTCACGCTCAGGTCGGTGCCGTCGATCTCCGAGTAGACCGGCGATTCCTCCGCCTTGAACACATTCTTGTACGCGCCCTCCACCCGCCGGTACACGTAGGTGCCGATGCCGACCCAGTCACCGCAGGTCGACACGTTGACGAGGACGTCGTTGACGGATCCGCCGGTCAGATAGCCGTAGGTGACGTCGACCGGGTAGTCGCCGCCGCTGCACGGCTTCAGGTCGCGCTTGACCGCGGCGGACACCGCCGGGTCCTTCCTGAGCAGCGAGACGGCGTCCACGCGCCGGAAGCCGCCGGACGGGCTCGGCGAGGGGGAGTCGACGACGCCCGCGACCGCCGAGGCGTGCGCCGGCCCCTCGTCGCGGGTGCCGGTGCCCCCGGTGCCGCACGCGGCGAGGAAAAGGGCGACGGCGGCGAGCACGGCCCCCGCCGCGATCACCGCCTGTGCACTGCCGCGGACCCGTTCGGATCCGGACCCCGTCAGGCCGCGCAACGCTCCTGCTCCTCACGCTCCAGCGCGCGTGCGTCCAGATCGCGGGCCTCCAGCTCCTCGCGGAGCCGGGCGAGCGCCCGGTGCAGCGTGCTCTTGACCGTACCCGCCGACATGCCGAGGGCGGCGGCCGTCTCCTCCGTGGACATCTGCTCCCAGTGTCGCAGTACTACGACACTGCGCTGCTTGGGTGCCAGCACCTTCATGACGTCCATCAGCAGGGCGCGGTCGGCGTGCTGCTCGGTGGAGTCGTCCACGGACGCGTCGGGCAGCTGCTCGGTGGGGACCTCCTCCAGCTTGCGCGCCCGCCACCACTCCGTACGGGTGTTGATCATGACGCGGCGCAGATAGGCGTCGGCGAGCCGCTTGTCGGCGATGCCCTCCCAGCGGCCGTACGTCCGCACCAGCGCCGTCTGCAGCAGGTCCTGGGCGTCGACCGGGTCCGGGACCAGCCGGCGGGCGCTGCGCAGCAGCGCGTCCTGCCGGGTGCGGACGTACTCCTCGAACTCGAGCACCTCTCCCTGCGCCATGATCGACCGCCTCCGTCTCCCCGTTCACTCCGGCCCGTGCCTGAAGTGCTGCGTACCTTCCCCGTGTCCGGTGGTCTGCCGGGCACGGGAACGAAGGTAGGGAGCGGTTGTCACGGCGTTGTCCGCTCCAGCCTGCGGCTGGCAATCGGCTGTCCGTCGGTTGTGTAACAGCCGTAGGAACGGGGTAAAAGGGTGACCCGTTATGTCCCGTTCCGTAGGCCTTTGTCGGGAGGCTGGGGCCGTAACGAAGCCCTGAAGGCAGTGACTTGGCTGTGCGTCAGCTGAGCGGCAGCCGGTACAGACCGCCCGGCAGCGGCTCCACCAGACCGTCCGTGACGAGTCCGTCGAGCGCCCGGGCGCGCTGCACCGGCTCGTGCCACACCCGGTCCAGCACCGCCTGCGGCACCGGTGCGTGCGCCTCCCGCAGCACCGCCAGCAGCTTGCCGCGCACCTGCCGGTCCGTGCCGGCGTACGTCTGCCCGCGGCGCGGCGGTCCGGAGTGCTCCGGCTTGCCGGCCAGCCGCCAGGCGCACTGCGCGGCGATCGGGCACCGCGCGCACCCCTCGTTCTTCGCCGTGCACACCAGCGCGCCCAGTTCCATGGAGGCCGCCGCCCAGCGCGCGGCCGTCTTCTCGTCCTCGGGCAGCAGCTCGCGGGCGAGCCTGCGCTCGGCGGCCGTCGTCGCGTTCGGCGGGTACTGCACCCCCGTCACCGCGCGTGCGAGCACCCGGCGCACGTTCGTGTCCAGCACCGGATGCCGCTGCCCGTACGCGAACGAGGCCACCGCGGCGGCCGTGTACTCGCCGATCCCGGGCAGCGCCAGCAGCTGCGCGTGCTCCGTCGGCACGTCCCCGCCGTGCCGTTCCGTTATGGCGACCGCGGCGCCGTGCAGCCTGAGCGCCCGGCGCGGGTAGCCGAGCCGCCCCCAGGCGCGCACCGCCTCACCGGGCGCCTCCTTCGCCAGGTCCGCGGGGCGCGGCCAGCGGGACAGCCACTCCTCGTAGACCGGCAGCACCCGGTTGACCGGGGTCTGCTGGAGCATGAACTCGCTGACCATCACACCCCACGGGCCCGCCTCCGGGCGGCGCCAGGGGAGGTCGCGGGCATGGGCGTCGAACCAGGCGATCACGGGGGTGTGCAGCTTCTCAGTCATGGCCTTCCGATCCTGCCACGGGTCGGCACCCGGCGAGGGTGACGGCGCGGTCACTCAGCGTGCCGAACGGTGAAGATCCTTGGCCGTGACGGCAGTTGCCGGGATGATGATCCGGAAAAGTTGCCGCTCGCGCGGCGGGTGGCGCAGGCGAGCACGGCGATCTCTCGTACAGTTTGCGCCGTGGGATCTCTGCGCAATCCGGTCGGGCCGCTTCCCTCCTCCATCTACTGGCGAAGGAGGGTCGTACTGCTGTCGGTGATCGCCCTGTTGGCGCTGCTGATCACCTGGATCGTCACCGCCGGCGGCGGGGGCGGCAAGAACGACGCCGGCGGGTCCGACGGCAAGAATCCCGCGCACACCATCACCCCGGGGCCGTCCTCGTCCGGACCCGCCATCAGCCAACACCCGGGCGGACGCGACGACTCGGGCGGCGGCAGCGGCACCGGCGGGAGCGACTCCGGCTCGGGAGGCAGCGGTTCGGGCGACGGTTCGTCCGGTTCCGACGGTTCCTCCGGGTCCGGGTCCGGTGGCGGCTCGGGTACGGGATCCGGCGGCGGCGCCGTCGGTACGGGCGACACGATCCCGGCGTCGTCCACGCTGCCCGAGTGCACCGCCTCCGCGGTGACGCTGAGCCTGCGCAGTCTGCACAACACCTACTCGCCGGACCAGACGCCGGCCTTCGAACTCACCGCGAAGAACACCTCGTCCGCCGACTGCAAGGTCGATCTCGGGCCGAAGAGCGCGGTGTTGACCATCACGCCGACGAGCGGCAAGACGTTCTGGTCGTCGGCCGACTGCCCCAAGGGCGCGGGCAGCCTGGTGTTCCGGGTGCCGGCGGGGCAGAGCATCACCTACACGGTGAAGTGGGACCGCAAGCCGAGCGCTCCCCAGTGCGCGACGCCCGCGGCGGGCTCGGCGAAGCCGGACACCTACCTGCTGGAGGCGAAGACACCGGGGTTCGCGACGGTGCACACGTCGTTCGTGCTGTCCGCGGACTGAGGGCCGAGGCGCCCCGGGCCCTCAGGCGCCCGGCGCCGCCTCAGACGTACCGCTCCAGGATCGACGACTCGGCCAGCCGCGACAGGCCCTCGCGCACGCTCCGCGCCCGCGCCTCGCCCACGCCGTCCACCGTCTGCAGGTCGTCCACGCTCGCGGCGAGCAGCTTCTGCAGGCCGCCGAAGTGCTCCACCAGCCGGTCGATGATCGCGCCGGGAAGCCGCGGAACCTTGGCCAGCAGCCGGAAACCCCGCGGGGACACCGCGGAGTCGAGCGTCTCGGGGGAGCCGGTGTAGCCCAGCGCCCGCGCCACCGTGCCGAGTTCGATCAGCTCCGCGTGGGTCAGCGCGTCCAGCTCGGACAGCGCCTCCTCGACCGTGCGGGAGCGCTTGGCCGTCGGCTCGGGCACGTAGTCCCGGACGACCAGCTCGCGGTCCGGCTCGACGCCGGCGATCAACTCCTCGAGCTGGAGCGCGAGAAGACGCCCGTCGGTGCCCAGCTCGACCACGTACTCGGCGATTTCGGTGGCGATGCGGCGGACCATCTCCAGGCGCTGCGCGACGGCGGACACGTCCCGCACCGTCACCAGGTCCTCGATCTCCAGCGCGGAGAGGGTGCCGGCCACCTCGTCCAGCCGCAGCTTGTACCGCTCCAGCGTGGCCAGCGCCTGGTTCGCGCGGGACAGGATCGCCGCCGAGTCCTCCAGGACGCGGCGCTGACCGTCGACGTACAGGGCGATCAGGCGCATCGACTGGGAGACCGAGACCACCGGGAAGCCGACCTGCTTGCTCACCCGGTCCGCCGTACGGTGCCGGGTGCCCGTCTCCTCCGTGGGGATCGTCGGGTCCGGCACGAGCTGGACACCGGCCCGCAGGATCTTCGACAGGTCCGACGACAGCACGATGCCGCCGTCCAGCTTGCACAGCTCCCGCAGCCGGGTCGCGGTGAACTCCACGTCCAGCACGAACCCGCCCGTGCACATCGCCTCGACCGTCTTGTCGGAGCCGAGGACGATCAGCCCGCCGGTGTTGCCGCGCAGCACGCGCTCCAGGCCGTCCCGCAGGGCCGTACCAGGAGCCACGGCGCTCAGCGAGGCGCGCATCAGGCCATCGGAACCGGCACTCCCACCGATTTTTCCGGGAGCTGCTGCCCGGTCGTTGGCTGCCACTGCACTCCTCCGGTCGCAGGTTCTGACGCGCCCCCGTGAGCCGCACGCGGTTCGTACGGACGGGCGAGACCAGGGCAAAGTCTACCGGCGGTCCTCCGCCTCCCGCGGGGCCTCTCGCCGACGGGAGCGCGGCAGCACCCGGAGGGCGTCCCCCATGTCGGCGACTTCCAGGACCTTCATGCCGGCCGGCACCTTGCCCGGATCGGTCGGCACGAGCGCGTGCGTGAAGCCCAGCCGGTGCGCCTCGGCGAGCCTGCGCTGCACGCCCGTCACCCGTCTGACCTCGCCCGCGAGGCCCACCTCGCCGATCGCGACCAGGTTCTTCGGCAGCGGGGTGTCGCTGGCCGCGGAGGCCAGCGCGAGGGCGATCGCGAGGTCGGCGGCCGGCTCCGACAGCTTCACCCCGCCGACCGTCGCGGAGTAGATGTCCCGCTTGCCGAGCGCGCTGATCCGGCCGCGCTGCTCCAGGACGGCCAGCATCATCGACACCCGCGAGGTCTCCAGGCCCGAGGTCGTCCGGCGCGGGGAGGGGATCTGGGAGTCCACGGTCAGCGCCTGCACCTCGGCCACCAGCGGGCGGCGGCCCTCCAGGGTGACGGTCAGGCACGTGCCCGGAACCGGCTCGTCCCGGCGGGTCAGGAAGAGGCCGCTCGGGTCGGCGAGGCCGGTGATGCCCTCGTCGTGCAGCTCGAAGCAGCCGACCTCGTCCGTCGCCCCGTAGCGGTTCTTCACGCCGCGGACCAGGCGCAGGCGCGCGTGCCGGTCGCCCTCGAAGTGCAGGACGACGTCCACCAGGTGCTCCAGCAGGCGGGGGCCGGCGATCGCGCCGTCCTTGGTGACGTGGCCCACAAGGAGAGTGGACATGCCGCGCTCCTTCGAGGCGCGGATCAGCGCGCCCGCCACCTCCCGCACCTGGGCCATGCCGCCCGGCGCGCCCTCGATCTCCGGGGAGGCGACCGTCTGCACCGAGTCGAGGATCAGCAGGGACGGCTTGACCTCGTCCAAGTGGCCGAGGACGGCGGACAGGTCGGTCTCCGCCGCCAGATACAGCTCCTCGTGCAGGGCGCCGATGCGGTCCGCGCGCAGCCGCACCTGGCTCGCCGACTCCTCGCCGGTCACATAGAGGGTGCGGTGCTCGGCGCTCGCGGACTTGGCGGCCACGTCCAGCAGCAGCGTGGACTTGCCGACGCCGGGCTCGCCCGCGAGCAGCACCACCGCGCCGGGCACCAGGCCGCCGCCGAGCACCCGGTCCAGCTCGGGCACGCCGGTCGTGCGGGCGGTGGCCTGCCGGCCGTCGACCTGGCCGATGGGCAGCGCGGACGACGTCACCCGGCCCGGCGCCGTCGTACGGACCGCGGGCGCGCCGTACTCCTCGACCGTGCCCCAGGCCTGGCACTCTGGGCAGCGGCCGAGCCACTTGGCCGTCTGCCAGCCGCACTCGGTGCAGCGGTAGGACGGGCGGTCCTTGGTGGTCTTGGTACGGGCAGCCATGCGGAAACCGTAGCCCGCGGCACTGACAACGGATCCCCGGGCCGCGTGCGGGTGAACGGGTATCGGCCACCACCCATCGGGATCCGGCCGCGGGAGCCGGGGCTCGTGTCCCCTTATGAGGGATCGTTTCACCCGTACGAATTAAAAGAGCTCAAGCTTCGGGAAGGGGCCCTGCGCCGCCGCCTACGGTCGCACGGGTGATGAGCAGTAGTCCGGAGACCACCGTCCGCACCACCGGCGCGCACCGGGCGCGCGGGGAGGTGCGTGAAGCACGAGCGGCGCGGAAGGGGCGCGAAGAAGCAGCGGCGCGCGAGGCCGGCGAGCGGCGCGACCGGGCCGCCGCCCGCACCATCGCCCAGCGGCCGCCCGCGCGCTACGAGCCGTACCTGGACGGACTGTTCACCTACTGTCTGTCGGTGCTGTGCGACCACGACGCCGCCACGGCCGCCCTCGGCGACGTCCTCTCCCTCGCGGAGCGGCGCGGACACCGCGCCCCGGAGAACACCGGCGATCACAGGGCCTGGCTGTACGCGCTGGCCCGCTGGGCGTGCCTGCGCAAGCTGGCCGAGGCCAAGCAGAAACGTCAGGCCACCCACGCGGCAGGCCGCCCCGCCGGCCCGCGCGAGACCCCCGAGCCGCCCGTCTCCCCCGAGGCCCAGGAGCGGCGCCGCCGCGAACTCGCCCTGCTGGCCTGGCCGGAGGCCGCCGGTACGACCCCCGAGCAGCGCGAGGCCCTGGAGCTGGCCGTCCGCCATCACCTGGCCGCGCACGAGGTCGCCGCCGTCCTCGGCATGGAACCGGCGGCCGCACGCGAACTGCTGGCCTCCGCCGCCTGCGAGGTCGAGCGCACCCGCGCGGCCCTGGCCGTCGTGGAGACCGGCGGCTGCCCCGGTGTGGCCCATCTCACCGGCGACAACGGGCTCGTGCTCAGCAGCGCCCTGCGCCGCGAACTGGTCCGGCACGTCGACGACTGCCCGCGCTGCCGCCGTACCGCCGAGCGCGCCGCCCCCGGCCGCTGGCCCGGCACCACGGTCACCCCCGCCGAGCTGCCCGTCCTCGAAGCGCCCCGCGCGGAGCTGCACGTCGCGCTCGCACACCCCTCACGCGCGCGTGGTGCGGCGGCGCCCCGCTTCGACCGGCGCGGCTTCCCCATGGACCCCAAGGACCGCGCGGCCCGCCGCGACCGGCTCCGCGCGCGTGCGGTGACGACGACGGTCGTCGCCACGGTCGTCGCCGCGCCCGTCCTGGCCCTGTGGGCCGCCTACCGGGGCGCGCCCACGGCGGACGGCGGCGGCCCCTCCTCCACCGCGCGCGAGTCCCAGGGCCACGACGTCCTGCACAGCGACACGGCCGGCGGCTACGAGAACGCCGGGAACGCGAGCGTGAAGCCCGGCGTGCGCGTCGGCAAGGACGGCAAGGCGGACGTCTCCGTGGAGGTCGTCAGCGTGTCCGGAGCGGGCGCGAAGGGCGCCGGACACCTCACGGTCGGCGCCGCGAACGACGGCGACACCACCCTGATCACCCTCAGCGCGTCCGGCTCGGCCCCGGTCCGCTGGTCCGCGGCCACCTCGGCGCCGTGGCTCTACCTCAGCCAGTCCACGGGAACCCTCGACCCCGGCGACACGTTGACGATCAAGGTGTACGTCGACCACCTCCGCGAGCCCTCCGGCCCCTGGCACGCTCAGGTGGCCATCTCCCCGGCCGGCGCGGTGGTCACCATCGACGGCTACGGCACGGCCCCCACCCACCACCCGACCCCGCCACCGGGCACGTCCACACCGACACCGCCGGGCACTCCGCCCACGGACCCCCCGTCGACGACCCCGACCGACCCGACCCCGCCCCCCACCGACTCCCCGTCCCCGTCCGACCCGACCCCGACGCCGACACCGTCCACGCCGCCGTCCTCCGGGGGCGACAGCGAGACGCCGAGCCCGTCCGGCGGGTGACGTGCGGCGGAGGTGCGGCGGAGGCGGGTGCGGATACCGCAGGCCGGGCGGAAGTTCCCCGTGCCCGTCCGCCCGCGCCCGTGCTCGCGCCGCCTACGGCGCCGGGTCGGCCGGGTGCGGCGCGACCAGCGGCAGCTGCGAGGCCAGGCGCTGTTCGCACAGCTCGACCAGCCGGTCGTAGCCGGCCTTGCCCATCAGCTCGGTCAGTTCCGCGCGGTAGGAGACGTACACCGGCTCGCCCGCGCCGTGCGCCGACGTCGCCGAGGTGCACCACCAGTGCAGGTCGTGGCCGCCCGGACCCCAGCCCCGGCGGTCGTACTCGCCGATCGAGATCTGCAGCACACGCGTGTCGTCGGGACGGTCGATCCAGTCGTACGTCCGCCGGATCGGCAGCTGCCAGCACACGTCCGGCTTGGTCTCCAGCGGCTCCCGGCCCTCCCGCAGCGCGAGGATGTGCAGGGAACAGCCCGCGCCCCCGGCGAACCCCGGCCGGTTCTGGAAGATGCACGAGCCTTGGAAGGGGCGGGTCTGCCGGGAGCCCTCGTCGTCCTCGGACACCCAGCCGTTGCGGGTGCCCTCGTCATGGTGCTGCCAGATCTCCGGCGTGAGCCGCGCCACATGCTCGGCGACCCGCTTCTCGTCGTCCTCGTCGGAGAAGTGCGCGCCCAGCGAGCAGCACCCGTCGTCCGCGCGGCCCGCCTGGATGCCCTGGCAGCCGCTGCCGAAGATGCAGTTCCAGCGGGAGGTCAGCCATGTCAGATCACAGCGGAAGACCTGTTCGTCGTCCGCGGGATCCGGAAACTCCACCCACGCGCGCGCGAAGTCGAGCCCCTTCTCGTCGCTCACCTGCGGCGCCTTCCCGGGTCCCTTGGCAGCTTTGTCGGTCTTGGCAGCCTTGCCCGACTTGGCCTTTTTCGTCTTTGGCACCCGTCCAGGGTAAGTGGCCGGGCCCCGTTCCGGGGACCGCCGACCAGCGATCTGGCAGTAGCGTTCCGTACATGAGACTCGGTGTCCTGGACGTGGGTTCGAACACGGTGCATCTGCTGGTGGTGGACGCCCACCCCGGCGCGCGCCCGCTGCCCGCGCATTCGCACAAGGCCGAACTGCGGCTCGCCCAACTGCTCGACGACAGCGGTGCCATCGACGGCACCGGCATCGAGAAGCTGGTCGCCGTCGTCCGGGACGCGCTCCAGGCCGCCGAGGACAAGGGCGTCGAGGACCTGCTGCCGTTCGCGACCTCCGCGGTCCGGGAGGCCACCAACGCCGACGACGTCCTCGCGCGCGTGGCCGACGAGACCGGCGTACGACTCCAGGTCCTCTCCGGCGCGGAGGAGGCCCGCCTCACCTTCCTCGCGGTCCGCCGCTGGTTCGGCTGGTCCGCCGGAAAGCTGCTGGTCCTGGACATCGGCGGCGGCTCCCTGGAGATCGCCTATGGCATGGACGAGGAGCCGGACACCGCCGTCTCCCTGCCGCTCGGCGCCGGCCGTCTCACCGCGGCCTGGCTGCCCGGCGACCCGCCCGCCCCCGAGGACGTACGCGCCCTGCGCCGCCACGTCCGCACGGAGATCGCGCGCACGGTCGGCGAGTTCAGCCGCTTCGGCGCCCCCGACCACGTGGTCGCCACGTCCAAGACCTTCAAGCAGCTCGCGCGCATCGCCGGGGCCGCCCGCAGCGCCGAGGGCCTCTACGTCCAGCGCGAACTCAAGCGCGAGTCCCTGGAGGCCTGGGTTCCGCGCCTGGCCGGCATGACCTCCCAGCAGCGCGCGGAACTCCCCGGCGTCTCGGAGGGCCGCGCGGGCCAGCTCCTCGCGGGCGCTCTGGTGGCCGAGGGCGCGATGGACCTGTTCGGCGTCGAGAGCCTGGAGGTCTGCCCGTGGGCCCTGAGGGAGGGCGTCATCCTCCGGCGGCTCGATCACATGGGGTCCGCGTAGGCCCCCGTGGGGCGCGGAGGGCGGCGCGCGCCACCGCGACGGCGCCGCACCCGCCCGAATGGCAAAGCTCACAACGGCGAATTGGCACCCGACACCGGCACCGCTCCACGCCGTATGGTGGCCGACGTGGCTGAACCAACGGACGTGCGTATCGCGCTGTCGACGGCCTCCGTGTACCCGGAGTCGACCGCGACGGCCTTCGAGACCGCCGCGCGCCTCGGCTACGACGGCGTCGAGGTCATGGTGTGGACCGACCCGGTGAGCCAGGACATCGAGGCACTGCGCCGCCTGTCCGACTACCACGGCATCCCGGTCCTGGCCGTCCACGCCCCCTGCCTGCTGATCACCCAGCGCGTCTGGTCGACGGACCCCTGGGTCAAGCTGCAGCGCGCCCGGGCGGCCGCCGAGAAGCTGGGCGCCTCCACCGTCGTCGTCCACCCGCCCTTCCGGTGGCAGCGGCAGTACGCGCGCGACTTCGTCAACGGGATCTGGCGGATGGCGGACGAGACGGACGTGCGGTTCGCCGTCGAGAACATGTACCCGTGGCGGTACCGCGACCGCGAGATGCTCGCCTACGCCCCGGACTGGGACGTCACCCGGCACGACTACCGGCACTTCACGATCGATCTCAGCCACGCGGCGACGGCCCGCACGGACGCCCTGGAGATGATCGGCCGCATGGGCGACCGGCTCGGCCACGTCCACCTGGCCGACGGCCGGGGCTCCGCCAAGGACGAGCACCTGGTGCCCGGCCGCGGCACCCAGCCCTGCGCCGAGGTGCTGGAACACCTGACGCTGTCCGGGTTCGACGGCCACGTCGTCATCGAGGTCAACACCCGGCGGGCGATGTCGGGCGCCGAACGCGAGGCCGACCTCGCCGAGGCCCTGGCCTTCACCCGCAAGCACCTGTCGTCGGCGGCCCGGGTACGCCGACCATGAACGCCCCCACCCCACCGCCCCCCGCCCGAAGCGGCCCCCCGCCCACAGACACCCAGGCCGCCCGTGCCCCGGGGACGCCCCCGCGCACCGAGCCCACCGACACCCGCGGCCTGGGCAGGGTCCGGGGTGTCGAGCCGTCGGCCGTGCCCGGCGACGCGCAGCCGGCCCGCGGCCGTGGCGGGGTCTCTGGCACCGAGCCGTCCGCCGTGCCGGGCGGCGCTCAGGCCGCCCGTGGCCCGGGCAGGTCCCCGCGCCCCGAGCCGTCCGCCGTGCCCGGCGACGCGCAGCCGGCCCGCGGCCGTGGCGGGGTCTCTGGCACCGAGCCGTCCGCCGTGCCGGGCGGCGCTCAGGCCGCCCGTGGC
>NZ_JBIDAL010000022.1:0-12331 GCF_043202415.1 Streptomyces sp. NPDC048192 | reverse complement strand
GGCCCGGGCAGGTCCCCGCGCCCCGAGCCGTCCGCCGTGCCTGGTGGCGCACGGTCGGCCCGCGATCACAGCACTTCCCCGCGTACCGAGCCCGACGCCGAGCCGGGCGACGCTCAGCCTGCGCGTCGGCGCGGAAGGCCCCCGCGTGCCGAGTCCGCGGACACCCGTGACCGGATCCTCGCCGTCGCCCGTGAGGAGTTCTCCGAGCGTGGGTACGAGAAGACGTCGGTGCGCGGCATCGCCAAGGCGGCCGGTGTCGACTCCGCGCTGGTCCACCACTACTTCGGCACCAAGGAGCAGGTCTTCGAGGCGGCGATCGCGGTGGCCTTCGCGCCCGCGCTGAACGCCCCCGAGGCCCTGGCCGCCGGCCCCGTCGACGGGGTGGGGGAGCGGCTGACCCGGTTCGTCTTCGGCGTCTGGGAGAACCCCACGACCCGTACGCCGCTCCTCGCGATCCTCCGGTCCGCGGTCAGCAACGACACCGCCGCCGCCGTCTTCCGCCGGCTCGTCGCCTCCCAGCTGCTGCGCCGCATCGCCGCCCAGCTGGACCTGCCCGACGCCGAGCTGCGCGCCGAGCTGGCCGCCGCCCAGCTGGTGGGTACGGCGATGATGCGGTACGTCGTCAAGCTGGAGCCGCTGGCGTCCGCCGACCTGGAGCAGATCATCGCGCGCGTCGCACCGGTCGTACAGCACCACCTGACCAGCACCTGAGCCGCGCTGCGGGCCCCGTGTCGCCGAGACGGCCGTCCCGCATTCCGGACAGCCGTGTCCAGCGTTTGGAGCACCGGCGTACGCTCGGAGACAACCAGAATTGTCTGGCAGATCTTCGAAGGAGCGAGCGACGATGCCCGAGCTGAGGTCCCGCACAGTCACCCACGGCCGCAACATGGCGGGCGCCCGCGCCCTTATGCGCGCCTCCGGTGTACCGGGTGCGGACATCGGCCGGAAGCCGATCATCGCCGTCGCCAACTCCTTCACCGAGTTCGTCCCCGGCCACACCCATCTGCAGCCGGTCGGCCGGATCGTCTCCGAGGCGATCACGGAGGCGGGCGGCATCCCGCGCGAGTTCAACACCATCGCGGTCGACGACGGCATCGCCATGGGCCACGGCGGCATGCTCTACTCGCTGCCCTCCCGCGACCTGATCGCGGACAGCGTCGAGTACATGGTCGAGGCGCACTGCGCCGACGCCCTGGTCTGCATCTCCAACTGCGACAAGATCACCCCGGGCATGCTGCTGGCCGCCCTGCGCCTGAACATCCCCACGGTCTTCGTCTCCGGCGGCCCCATGGAGTCCGGCCGCGCCACCCTGGTCGACGGCACGGTCCGCACCCTCGACCTGGTCGACGCGATCTCCGACGCCGTCAACGACAAGATCTCCGACGAGGACATCCTCCGCATCGAGGAGAACGCCTGCCCGACCTGCGGCAGCTGTTCCGGCATGTTCACCGCCAACTCGATGAACTGCCTGACCGAGGCCATCGGCCTCTCCCTCCCCGGCAACGGCTCGGTCCTCGCCACGCACACCGCGCGCCGGCAGCTCTACGTCGACGCGGCCCGCACGGTCATGGACCTCACCCGCCGCTACTACGAGCAGGACGACGACTCGGTCCTGCCGCGCAGCATCGCCACCTTCCAGGCCTTCGAGAACGCCATGGCCCTGGACATCGCGATGGGCGGCTCCACCAACACGATCCTGCACCTGCTGGCCGCCGCCCAGGAGGCGGGCGTCCCCTTCGGCCTGGAGCAGATCGACGCCGTCTCCCGCCGGGTCCCGTGCCTGGCCAAGGTCGCCCCGAACGTCGCGAAGAACCGCACGTACTACATGGAGGACGTGCACCGCGCCGGCGGCATCCCGGCCCTGCTCGGCGAACTGCACCGCGCCGGCCTGCTCAACGAGGACGTGCACGCCGTCCACAGCCCGTCCCTGGCCGACTGGCTCAAGACCTGGGACGTGCGCGGCGGTTCCCCGTCCCCCGAGGCGGTCGAACTGTGGCACGCGGCCCCCGGCTGCAAGCGCTCCGCCGAGGCCTTCTCCCAGTCCGAGCGCTGGGAGGCCCTGGACGACGACGCCGAGAACGGTTGCATCCGCTCCGTCGAGCACGCCTACTCCAAGGACGGCGGCCTGGCGGTCCTCAAGGGCAACCTGGCGGTCGACGGGTGCGTCGTGAAGACGGCCGGCGTGGACGAGTCCATCTGGACCTTCGAGGGCCCCGCGGTCGTCTGCGAGTCCCAGGAGGAGGCCGTCCAGCGGATCCTCACCCAGGAGGTCAAGGACGGCGACGTCGTCGTCATCCGCTACGAGGGCCCCAAGGGCGGCCCCGGCATGCAGGAGATGCTCTACCCGACCTCGTACCTGAAGGGCCGCGGCCTCGGCAAGACCTGCGCGCTGATCACCGACGGCCGCTTCTCCGGCGGCACCTCCGGCCTGTCCATCGGCCACGCCTCCCCGGAGGCCGCCTCCGGCGGCACGATCGCCCTCGTCCAGGACGGCGACCGCATCCGCATCGACATCCCGAACCGCACGATCGAACTCCTCGTCGACGAGGCCGAACTGGCCCGCCGCGAGCAGGCCCTGAACGGCGTGTACGCCCCCGGGAACCGCGACCGCAAGGTCTCCGCCGCCCTCCGCGCCTACGCCGCGATGGCCACCAGCGCCGACAAGGGCGCGGTCCGGGACGTCACCAAGCTGGGCTGAACCCGCACACCAGGCAAGGGGCCGCTTCCCGCCGCCTTGGGAGCGGCCCCTTCCCGCGTCACCAGCCGGCCGGATCGCGCGCGGAGACGGCGAAGACGGTGCCGTCGGGGGCGGTGGCGTAGACGCGCGAGCCGATGAGCAGCGGGGCCGGCACGACCCCCGCGACCTGGCCCGCGTTCGTGCCGAGCCGCGACGGTGTCTGCCCCACCAGGCTTCCGTCGCGTGCGTCGAAGGCGAGCAGGCGCCCGTCCGGCGCGGTGAAGTAGACGTGGTCCGCGGAGACGACCGGCACCGAACCACGAGTGACGGACGTCTCGACGTGCCACAGCCGTGTGCCGGTGCGGAGGTCCAGGGCCTCCAGCGAGCCGCCGGCCGCCAGCAGGTTGACGACATCGCCGCGCACGGTGGCCTGGGGTGCCGTCAGCGGAACGGACAGAGCGACACGGCGTACGGATTTCGCGTCCGGCTGTGAGCCCGGTGCATACCGGACGACGGCGTTCGCGTCCCCCGAGACGGGGTCCAAGGCCAGCAGGAACAGGGAACCGCGCCGGCTGCCGATGGGCTGCAGCGTACCCTTCAGCCGCGCCTCCCAGCGCGCGGTGCCGGTGCGCGGGTCCAGGGCGGTGACCTGCGTGGACGCCCCGTCCGCCGACGTGCTCGTCGCATAGGCCAGGGGATCGCCGTCGTAGTGCGCCAGGAATGGTGTGCCGGTCCCGGACACCCGCCGGTGCCACATGGTGTCGCCCGACGCCCCGGCCACCCCGGTGACCGTCCCGTCCGTGCCGGTGACAAGGAGCATGGACCCGGCGCACCGGATCCCCGTGTGCGCGGGTATGTCCCGCTGCCAGCGCGGCCTGCCCGAGGCGGGCTCCAGCGCCACCACACGCCGGCCGCCCTCCGCCGGCAGCAACAGCAGGCCGTCCGAGAAGGCCGGAGCGTCGCTGGTGCGTTCGTCGGCGACCGGGCGGCGCCACAGGAGCGAGCCGTGCGCTGGATCGAGAGCGAACGCCAGGCCGGACCGGACGCAGAGCAACTTCCCCGCTCCCTCGACGCATTGCGGCATCCCGGAGCCCTTCGCGCTCGGCTTCGTCCGCCATGCGGCGAACCCGGAGGGGACGGTGCGTACGTCGGTGTGCTGGGCCGGAAGACCTTTGTCGCCCCCCGGCCACAGCAGCGCGGAGAACACACCGGCCAGAGCGAGGGCGAGCACCCCGGCGCCGAGGGCAGCAAGCCTGCCGAAGCGCCTGCGCGGCCCGGGCGCAGGCTCGGCACCGGCGGGTTCCGGCGCCGGCACGTCGTGCCCGGTGCGCTGCGCCGGTATGAACGCCTGCGTGTCGTACGAGGCCGCCACGGACCGCAGTTCCCGCATGAGTTCGTCGGGCGTCGGCCGCTCCGCGGGCTCCTTGGCGAGACACCGCAGGATCAGCGGCGCGAGGTTCTCCGGCACCCCGGTCAGATCCGGCTCGTCGTGCACGACCTGATACGCGACGACGTACGGGCTGTCGGAGTCGAACGGCCCCCGCCCGGTCGCCGCATGCACCATCACCGAGCCGAGCGCGAAGATGTCCGCCGCCGGCCCCACGTCGCGCGGACGCCGGAACTGCTCGGGTGCCATGAAGGGCGGCGTGCCGATCAACTTGCCGGTCTCGGTGCGCAGTTCGCTGTCCGTGGGCCTGGAGATGCCGAAGTCGATGACTTTCGGCCCGTCCTCGGCCAGCAGCACGTTGCTCGGCTTGAGATCCCGGTGCACGACCCCGACCCGATGGATGTCACGCAACGCCTCGGCGAGCCCGGCCATGAGCCGCCGCAACTGTGCCGCAGGCATCGGGCCGTTCCGTTTCACCTGCTCCGAGAGCGTCGGACCGGGAATGAACAGCGTGGCCATCCAGGGCCGTCCGGCCTCCGGGTCGGCGTCCACGACGGGCGCGGTGAAGGCGCCGCTCACCCTGCGGGCCGCAGCCACCTCCTGCCGGAAACGGGCCCTGAACTCGGGATCCCTCGCGAACTCCGCGTGTACGACCTTCACCGCGAGCTTCAGCCCGGAGGTACTGCGGGCCAGATGCACCACACCCATGCCACCGGACCCCAGACAGGACTCCAGGAGGTACTGACCGGCGTACTCGGGAAGTTCCGCTTCCGCGCCCGCCCCGGGCCTGCGCTGTGGCGTCATGGACCACCCCCGTGCTGTTCGTCCGCGCGCGCGACGCACGGAGCCTAGTCGATGACTCGTGCGAGACAGAGGCGGCTTGCTAGCCTGCGCGCGCGAGTTGCGCACACGCGTTTCTGTTGAACACGGGGGAGGACCGTCATGTCAGTCGAACACGCGGAGACCGCGAGCGGCGGCGAGAACGACGCGCTCACAGCGGAATCTGCCGTACGCACCTACCCGGTCGCCCCGGGCGTCCGCCTGAACGTCCGCAGCGGCCCCGGCACCAACTACAGCATCATCCGGGTCCTCACCGAGGACACCCGCGTCCCGATCTTCTGCCAGACGCCGGGCACGACGGTGACGGGTCCCTACGGCACCTCGAACATCTGGGACAACATCAACAACGGCGAGTACGTCTCCGACGCCTACGTCCAGACCGGCAGCGACGGTTACATCGCCTCCCGCTGCGCCTGACGCACCCAAAGGACACAAGTGACCTCACTCAAGCGCAGAACCGCTGTCCTGGCCGCCGCCGCGGGGGCGTTCCTGACCGTGCTCAGCCTGCCGGCTTCGGCGGCGTCCACCGATCTCCGCTACTACTCCGTCGCCCCGGGCGTCCGCCTGAACGTCCGCAGCGGCCCCGGCACCAGCTACAACATCGTGCGTGTCCTGGCCGAGGGCGCCAAGGTCCCGATCTTCTGCCAGACCCCGGGCACGACGGTCACCGGCCCCTACGGCACGTCGAACATCTGGGACAACATCGACAACGGCGAGTACGTCTCCGACACCTACGTCCAGACGGGCAGCGACGGCTACATCGCACCGCGCTGCGGCTGACACCCGTCCCACCCGGAGCCCGCCCTCGCCGGGCCGAGCGCCATAATCGTTGCGTGAGCGACGAGAACGGCACCCCGGACACCCCGGCGGGCTCCGCGGGCGGTACGGCCCAGGGCGGCGGACCCCGCCCCGAGCCCCTCCGCTTCTTCGGCACCACCTGGGTGCACCACGACCACGGCTACGCCGCCCGCCGGGCCGGCGTCGCCGTCGGCTCCCTCGCCGCCGCCGTCGTCTCCTGCCTGGTCCTCCGCTTCGCCTACGAGGGCATCCGGATCGCCGGCACCGGCTCCTTCGTGACCGTGCTGATCATCGCCATGTTCGCGATCTGCAGCGCACTCGCCTTCCGCAACACCTGGGAGGGCTTCGGCAAGCGCCACGACCCGCAGCGCCAGGCCTCCCTGCGCGGCCTGCTCGCCATCGGCTTCGTCGGCTCCCTCCTCGCCTACTTCTTCCGCTCCCTCACCGAGGCCCCGGGCGAAAAACTCCACCGCGAGGAGTACGACCGGGCCCGCGAGGAGTACGCCCGCCGCTCTTCCCGCCGCACCGGCAACCCGTCGAAGAAGAAGCGCCGGCGGTAGGGACACGGGCCAGCCGAGCGGCTGGAGCGAAGGTCAGTAGTAGCTGCTCATGATGGCCGTCGCCCACTCCGGCTGACGTGTCGCGCCCTGCGGCCCGAACTCCGTCATGTACGGCTTGATGTCCAGCACAGGCGTGCCGTCCACCGCGTCCAGCCCCTCGACGTGCACCTCCAGCCCGTCGACCCGCAGGAGCCGGCAGCGGGAGACCCCGATCCGGTTGGGGCGGTTCTTGCCGCGCTGGGCGAAGATGCCGACCTTCGGCCAGTCGGTGTTGCCGCGTGGATGCCGGGCCCCGGTCTCGATCCTCTCCTCCGGCACCCGGTCGAAGTGGTAGACGACCTCGAGGTGGGAGAAGTCCTCAAGTCCGGCCAGGGCCTCCGCCCCGAACCGGTCACCGTCGATGCGGATCACGGCCCGCACCGCACCCCACTCGTCGTCCCGCACCTCCCCACGCCCACCGACGACCCGCCCGACCGGCCGCACCACCACATCCCCGCTGCCCGTGACGCCTCCGGCGGCGTGCGCCGCCTCCTCACCCTGCCCGCCCACGGCGGCCCCCTCCCTCGCGGAACACACCGGCAGAGTAAGCGACTTGGATGCGACTCCACCCCCATCCCCAACCGGAGCTGTCCCGCCGCTCACGCGCCCATGCTCCGCTGCCGCCGGACGCCGCCTCGCCGGTGCCCCGCCGCGAAAACCACTGCCGTCACCATCCCCTCCGGCCGACCATGTCCGTATGACCACGCCACAGCCGCCCTGCCCATCGCCCTCCCCCTCACTCGCTCGCGCCCTCTCCAACACGGCCCGCGCGCACTCCTTCAACTCCGCCGCGGCCCAGTACGCCGCGAACCGCCCCTCCTACCCGCCCGCCCTCTTCGACGCCGTCGAGGAGCTGGCCGGCCGCTCGCTGTCCGGCGCCAGGGTCGTCGACGTCGGCGCCGGCACCGGCATCGCGACCGCCCTGCTGCACGCCCGCGGCGCCGACGTACTCGCCGTCGAACCCGGCGCCGGAATGGCCGCCGAGTTCCGCCGCGGCCTGCCGCAGCTCCCGATCGTCCGCGGCACCGGTGACGCCCTTCCCCTCGCCGGCGCCTCCGCCGACTTCATCACCTACGCCCAGGCCTGGCACTGGACCGACACCGCCCGCTCGGTGCCGGAGGCGCTGCGGGTGCTGCGGCCGGGCGGCGCGCTGGCGCTGTGGTGGAACGGCGACGCCCGGGACGTCGACTGGATCGCCGACGCCGCCGCCCGTATCGGCCGCTTCCTGGGCGTGGACGTGGTCGCCCAGAAGCGCGACGCCGGCCGTACGGAACTCGCCGACCCCAGCGGCCGACTCCGCTTCAGCCGCCGGGAGGTCCGCTGGAGCCGCCGCGTCCCGATCGACACGCACCTCGCCAACATCGGCAGCCACTCCGCCTTCCTCCTCACGCCCGAGGACCGCAGGACGGCCTTCCTGGAGGAGGAGCGCGCCCACCTGCTGAAGGTGTTCCCCGACGGCATCGTCGAGGAGACCTACGACGTGCTCCTCCTCGTCGCCCGCAAGCCCTGACCCGCGCGGCGTCCTGGCATCGGCGGCGGTCGGGTACTCCCCGGCCGCCGCTGCCGTATGCCCACCGCGACCCGGCCCTTGACGGCGGGGGCGCCCAGGCCGATTATTCATCGCATGATGAATTACTCGCCGGAACCACCCTCCGAGTCCCCCGGCACCTCCACCGCGCCCGCAGCGGCGACCACGCCCGCCACCCCCGCCGTCCACGCCGACGACCTCACCGTCGTCCGCGGCCCCCGCACCGTCCTGCGCCACCTCCGCTTCACCATCCCCCGCGGCCGGATCACCGGCCTGCTCGGCCCCTCCGGCTGTGGCAAGTCCACCCTCATGCGCGCGATCGTCGGCACCCAGGCCAAGGTCACCGGCACCCTCGACGTCCTCGGCCGCCCGGCCGGCCACCCCGCCCTGCGCAGCCGCGTCGGCTACGTCACCCAGGCCCCCTCCGTCTACGACGATCTGACCGTCCGCCAGAACCTCGACTACTTCGCCGCGATCCTCGACCCGGGCCACGCGGCCGCCGAACGCCGGCACGACCACGTCACCCGAGCCATCGCCGACGTCGACCTCACCAGCCACGCCGACACGCTCGCCGGCAACCTCTCCGGCGGTCAGCGCGGTCGCGTCTCGCTGGCCGTCGCCCTGCTCGGCAGCCCCGAACTCCTCGTCCTGGACGAACCGACCGTCGGCCTCGACCCCGTCCTGCGCCGCGACCTGTGGAACCTCTTCCACGACCTCGCCGACCGCGGCGCCACCCTCCTCGTCTCCTCCCACGTCATGGACGAGGCCGAGCGCTGCCACCGCCTTCTGCTCATGCGCGAGGGCGAGATCCTCGCCGAGGACGCACCCGAGGAACTGCGCACCCGCACCGGCGCCGACACCGTCGAGGCCGCCTTCCTCCGCCTCGTCGACGAGGCCGCCGCACACCGCCCCCAGCCCACGACCCGATGACCCCGATGCGCCCGATGAGCCCGATGAGGATGACCCGATGAGTACGACCGCCCCCGCGACCCCCGCGACCGCAGCCACCGCCTCCACGGGCGCCTTCACCCTCTCCCGTACGACCGCCACCGCCGCCCGGGTGCTGCGCCAGCTCCGGCACGACCCGCGCACCATCGCGCTGATGCTCCTCGTCCCGTGCCTGATGCTCGTCCTGCTGCGCTACGTCTTCGACGCCAGCCCCCGCACCTTCGACAACATCGGCGCCTCCCTGCTCGGCGTCTTCCCGCTGATCACGATGTTCCTGGTCACCTCCATAGCCACCCTGCGCGAACGCACCTCCGGCACCCTCGAACGCCTCCTCGCCATGCCGCTCGGCAAGGCCGACCTCATCGCCGGCTACGCCCTCGCCTTCGGCACGCTCGCCGTCGTCCAGTCCGCCCTCGCCACCGGACTCGCCCTGTGGCTGCTCGGCCTCGACGTCACCGGATCCCCCTGGCTGCTGCTCCTCGTCGCCCTCCTCGACGCCCTGCTCGGCACGGCCCTCGGCCTCTTCGTCTCCGCCTTCGCCGCCTCGGAGTTCCAGGCCGTCCAGTTCATGCCCGCGGTGATCTTTCCCCAGCTCCTGCTGTGCGGCCTGTTCACGCCCCGCTCCGACATGCACCCCGTCCTCACGGCCGTCTCCGACGTGCTGCCCATGTCGTACGCCGTCGACGGCATGAACCAGGTCCTGCACCACACCGACATGACCGCGACCTTCGTGCGGGACGTCCTGATCGTGGCCGGCTGCGCCCTGCTGGTCCTGGCGCTGGGCGCGGCGACCCTGCGACGCCGGACAGCGTGAGCACCGGACCCCGGAGCCAGCGGGCGTCCGCCCAGCGGACAAGGCGGCCGCCCCGCTCCTCACCGGTGCAAAACTGAACCCCATGAGCCAGAAAGTCGCAGTCCTCGGCACCGGCAAGATCGGCGAAGCCCTGCTCAGCGGAATGATCCGGGCCGGCTGGGCCCCCGCCGACCTCCTGGTCACCGCCCGCCGCCCCGAACGCGCCGAAGAACTCCGCGCCCGTCACGGCGTCAGCCCGGTCACCAACACCGAGGCCGCCAAGACCGCCGACACCCTCATCCTCACGGTCAAGCCGCAGGACATGGGCACCCTCCTGGACGAGCTGGCCCCCCACGTCCCCGCCGACCGCCTGATCATCAGCGGCGCCGCCGGTATCCCCACCTCCTTCTTCGAGGAGCGCCTGGCCGCAGGCACCCCGGTCGTCCGGGTCATGACCAACACCCCCGCCCTCGTCGACGAGGCCATGTCGGTGATCTCCGCCGGCAGCCACGCCACCGAGCAGCACCTCGCGCACGCCGAGGAGATCTTCGGCGCCGTCGGAAAGACACTCCGCGTCCCCGAGACCCAGCAGGACGCCTGCACCGCCCTGTCCGGCTCCGGCCCCGCGTACTTCTTCTACCTGGTCGAGGCCATGACCGACGCCGGCATCCTGCTCGGCCTGCCCCGCGACAAGGCCCACGACCTCATCGTCCAGTCCGCCATCGGCGCCGCCGTGATGCTCCGCGACAGCGGCGAACACCCCGTCAAGCTCCGTGAGAACGTCACCTCACCGGCGGGCACCACGATCAACGCCATCCGCGAACTGGAGAACCACGGCGTACGAGCCGCCCTCATCGCCGCCCTCGAAGCCGCCCGCGACCGCAGCCGCGAACTCGCCTCCGGCAAGAAGGACTGACCCGGTGCCGGGGGCCGACGGCTCACCACCGCCCGCCCCCGCACGCCAGGACCGGCCCCAGGCACCGGACCCGCACGGGCCGCCCCGGCCGCCCTAACGGCCGGCCGCGGCGGACCCGCACGGGCCGCCCCGGCCGCCCTAACGGCCGGCCGCGCTCAGCGCCGTATCGAACACCGGAGGCAACAACCCGATCGCCCGGTACGCCGCATCGACGGTCGGCCGGGCCATCGCCCTCGCCTTCTCCGCTCCATCCCGCAGCACCCCCTCCACATAGCCGGGATCGGCGCACAGCTCCCTGTGCCTGGCCTGCACGGGCCTGAGGACCTCCACCACCGCCTCCGCGGTGTCCTTCTTCAAAGCGCCGTACGAGTCGTAAACGGATGCCAGTGACTCAGGGTTCCCGCCCGTGCACGCAGCGAGAATCTCCAGCAGGTTCGCGACCCCCGGCCGGCCCTCCCGGTCGTACTCCACCGCGCGCCCGCTGTCGGTGACGGCCCGCATGATCTTCTTCCGCACGGCGTCCGGCTCGTCCAGCAGATAGACGACACCCAGCCCCGACTCGTCCGACTTCCCCATCTTGGACATCGGGTTCTGCAGATTCATCACGCGCGCCGCGACCGCCGGGCGCGTCGCCCTCGGCACCACGAACGTGTGCCCGAACCGCTGGTTGAACCGCACGGCCAGATCTCGCGCCAGCTCCACATGCTGCACCTGGTCGTCGCCGACCGGCACCTCGTCCGCGCCGTACCCCAGGATGTCCGCCGCCATCAGCACCGGATACGTCAGCAGCGACAGCCGCACGGTCCCACCGCGCTCCCGGACCTTCGCCGTCTTCTCCTTGTACTGGATCATCCGGCGCATCTCACCGTCG
Organism: Streptomyces sp. NPDC048192; assembly: GCF_043202415.1. Classification (NCBI taxonomy): domain Bacteria; kingdom Bacillati; phylum Actinomycetota; class Actinomycetes; order Kitasatosporales; family Streptomycetaceae; genus Streptomyces; species Streptomyces sp. NPDC048192. The sequence goes on along the minus strand of NZ_JBIDAL010000022.1, from coordinate 974 downwards.
GTCGCCACGCACTCCAGCAGGTACGACAGCCTGGTGTGCTCGTCGACATGACTCTGCAGGAACACCGTGCAGACCTCCGGATCCAGCCCGGCCGCCAGCATCAACGTCGCCGTCTGCCGGCTGAGCCTGAGCAGCCGCGCCGGATCCTGGTCCACGGTCAGCGCGTGCAGGTCCACGACGCAGAACACCGAGTCGGCCTGGTGCTGGTCCGTCTCCACCCAGCGCCGCAGCGCTCCCAGATAGTTGCCCAGCGTCAGGTGCCCGGTCGGCTGAACCCCGCTGAAGACCCGCGTCATCTCCACTCCACCTCCTGGTCGGGACCACCGCTCCTGCGGCCGGCCCCCGGAGTCCGGAGGAGATACGAGAACGGCCGCCGAAGCGGCGGCCGTTGGTTGCATACGTGAGTACGGCCGCCGTCAGGCGGCCCACCAGAGCTGGGTACACGTACGCGTCGTCATGCCGAAAAGAGTACGCCCCCGGGGGACGCCCGGCACAGAGTTGACACGCCGCACGCCGATCCGTAAGGTTCTCCGAGTTGTCCGACGTGAGCGCCGACCCCGGTCGGTCCCCGGACAGCCACTCCGCAAGTACCACCGCAATCGACGCTCCGGCGCCGACTGCATTGGCGTGCGTATTTGCGAAATGAGGAATCCGCGTTCGAAAGAACGCAGCCCCCGATTCGCTCGGGAGCACGGAATCCGCTAAAGTCTCACTCGTCCGAACGGCCCAACAGCCGAGACGACAAACCCCCTGACTGGGAGTCAGACGCCGAAAGGATCTGATAGAGTCGGAAACGCCGGAAAGGAAACCGCGAGACAAACGCGGGAGCCTGGAAAGCACCGAGGAAATCGGATCGGAAAGATCTGATAGAGTCGGAAACGAAGGGAAGCGCCCGGAGGAAAGCCCGAGAGGGTGAGTACGAAGGAAGCGACCGTTCCTTGAGAACTCAACAGCGTGCCAAAAGTCAACGCCAG